>JAITPV010000244.1 GCA_031289275.1 Tannerella sp. | reverse complement strand
TTTCTCTCTTTTTCTTATCCAAAACTCAGGTTAATAATTACGGTATCAAAGACAAGGATTTTTTCCTGTATCGTACCGCTAACTATTTTTCATAGCACCTCAAAAAAAGTTTTAGCCATTATGAATGCAGAATTAAGAATGCGGAATTCGTCCAACCTCGTCATTGCGAACGCAGTGAAGCAATCTCCGAAGCGCCGACAGTACCTTTGCCTTTATTTAAGACAGGGCTGATAAACTCCAAGTTTAATATGCGTTTTTTTCGCCCTTAAACATGTTTACGACGGTAACAAAGACGATTTTCAGGTCTAAGAAGAACGACCAGTTTTCGATATACCAGACGTCTCGTTTCACACGACCTTCCATTTGCTCCAGCGTCCGCGTTTCGCCCCGGTAGCCCATGATCTGCGCCCATCCGGTAATGCCGGGTTTCACCAAGTGGCGCACCATGTATTTGTCTACCAAATGGGAATACAACTCCGTATGCTTGAGCATATGGGGGCGCGGGCCGACGACGGACATGTTACCGATCAGTACGTTGACGAACTGCGGGAACTCGTCCAGGTTGGTGCGCCGGAGGAAACTGCCGATTTTCGTCGTTCGCGGATCGTCTTTGACAGCCTGCACGAAGTCGGCGTCTTCATTCATTTTCATCGTTCTGAATTTGTAACATTCAAAGACCTTTCCGTAGATGCCGGTGCGTTTCTGTTTGAAAAGTACCGGCCCCGGCGAACTCAGCTTGATCAACGCCCCGGCGATGAGGTAGAGCAACGGATAGAAAATGGTCAGTACCAGTATGGAAAATGTAATGTCGAAAGCGCGTTTGACCACCCGGTTGTAAGCCGATTGCAACGGTTCGTTGCGGATCGACAGCAAGGGGATGGATTCCATCATGTCCAGGATCATGCTCTTTTTCACATCCCTGTAAAATTCGGGGATGATATAGAAACGGATCATGTTTTTTTCGGCAAATGCCAGCAGTCCGGATATTTTCTCGCTATTGGTGCCGGGTATCGTACAGTAGATTTCATCCACGTCGTGTTCGAGCACATAGGTTTCGAGATCGTCTATCCGTCCCAGGTAGTTCGGTAAAATATCTTTCAACGGTTCGTTGTCATCAAAGAAACCTAATACATTGAAACCGTATGAAAGGTCGTTTTTGAGTACGCGGTAGAGTTCCATTCCGTTTTTTCCGGCGCCGGCAATGATGATGTTCTTGGAATTGTAGCCTTTCCGGCGATAAAATTTGACGGCAACGCGCACCCACACGCGCCACAGGGAAAAGCATAACACCATGACGACATAGTAGACCACGATAAAGGTGGCCAGATCGTTTCCCACGTTCAGGAAGATCAGGCAGGTGGCAAAAAGAAATGTCTGAAACGAGATCAGGGTAAAGGAGCGTTGCACGATTTTGTCGAGAAACACGACGGATTGATGCAATTTGACGGGTACAAAGTACAGGGCGAAGAAATAGCAGAAGTTCAGCAGAAGCACCACTTCCCTTAAATTGTTGGAAATCGTCTTCGTGTAAAAGTCGTTCATCTCGTAATAAATAGCAAAGAATAAGACGTTCAAGATGATTAAGTCGCCTATTCCAATAATCCATTGAAGGATGTCGCCCTGCTTGCTGTTCTGTTCCATATTCGTAAAAAATCCCACAAAAGTATGGAATATTTCAGAGTAAAAAAAATTGCATACCTTTGTACGGGAAAAAATAATGAACAAAACGAATAGTGGCAGAGATGCCGGGAGGATATGGAGAAGTTGTTATTTCTGAGTTTGGCAAGCGGGAGCAGTGGGAACTGTTACTATTTAGGCACATCCGAATACGGTATTTTAATTGATGCCGGAATCAGCATTCGTACAATCAAAAAAACATTGAAGGAAAAGGGGCTTGATTTCGAGAAAATCATGGCGGTGCTGATTACGCACGATCATGCCGACCATATTAAAACCGTCGGATGCCTGGGCGAGAAATATCATATACCCGTCTATGCGACCGAAGAGGTGCACGAAGGCATCGACCGGAGCCGTTATGTGGAAGAAACCCTGTATCAGTCACGCCGAACGATCGAGAAGGAAAAGCCGTTCCTGATTCGCGATTTCCGGATAGAAGCCTTTGAAGTGTTGCACGACAGCAGCGATAATGTCGGCTACCGGATCGACTATGGCGATTGCCGCTTTGCCATAGCCACGGATGTGGGCTATATTACGGATACGGTAAGCAAATACCTTAGCGGGGTGAACCATCTGGTGCTGGAAGCCAATTATGACAACGAGATGTTGAAGTCGGGAAGTTATCCCGATTTTCTGAAAGAACGGATTACCTGCAAGACCGGCCATCTGAGCAACCGCGAAGCGGCCGACTTTTTGGCCACCCATTATACGCCCCGGCTGAAAAACGTCTGGCTGTGCCACCTGAGCCGGGAAAACAATCATCCCGAACTGGTATACAAGACGGTCGACATACGGCTGGAGCAGGAAGGCATACGGGTCGGGAGAGATGTCATGCTGCATGTGCTGAAACGCATGACGCCGTCGGAGCTGTTTGCACTCGACTGACGGGTTTATTCGTAGATCAATTCCCGGATTTTCATCTCTGCACGCGCTTTTATTTCGGGCGTAATATTTTTTTTCAGATGATTCAGCAATAACAGAACCACGGCAATATCGTCCGTATAGCCTATTCCGAAAATCAGATCCGGAATGACGTCCGCCGGCAGGATAAAATAACCCAATGCACCGATAATATACGCTTTTTCGCGTATCGACACCCGGCCGTCGCGCAGGATATAATAAAGTAACAACACAGGGCGCAGTACGGTTTCGCCCAACTTCCGGGCTACCTGTTTCACTTTTTTCCAGAAACGGTTTTCGTCGTAGTATGCGCCATACGACGTCGTATCTTCTATTCTCCGGACGGGTAAATTCTTTTCCATCATGATTTTTTTTTCAGGGGACAAAGATACTGCGAAGAAACAAAGAAAACAATTATGAACGATGACGGCTAAAACTTTTTTTGAGGCGCTATTTCGCTTTCCGGGCATTTCATTTATGTTTCCGGCAATTGCCGGAAGCATAAATACGGTCAATTTGTCATATCAGACCACTGTCGGAAGGAGGTGTTGTATCAATTTGTTATGTCCGATCATTGACTGTTTCCAAAAAAAGATTCAGTCCTTATGACGTGCATCATTGTTTCCGGTATGTTGCCGTCGAAACTCGGCGCAGATAATAGCCGTAGCAACGGCCACATTCAGGGATTCGGAACCGGCGCGGAAAGCCGGGAAGGGGGGAATGTACAGCCGTTCGCCGATCAGGGCTTCGACCGCCGGACGGATGCCGTTCCCTTCGTTGCCCATGACAAGGACGCCGGCGGCGGAAAGCGGTTTCTCATACAAGTTGTCTCCCGTCAGAAAAGCGCCGTAAAGCGGCGCCTCCCGGCTCTTCAGATAATCTTCGAGGACGGTGTAATGCACCTTGACGCGGGCTAACGCTCCCATGGTAGCCTGTACGGTTTTGGGGCTGAAGACGTCGGCTGTGTCCGGACTGCAAACGACGTGTTCGATGCCGAACCAGTCCGCCAAACGGACAATGGTGCCCAAGTTACCGGGATCCTGCACGCCGTCAAGCGCCAGAATCAGTTCTTTCGCCGGGTCGGCCTCAGCCGCTGCATAGTCCGGACGTTGAAAAACGGCCAACACCTGTTGTGGCGACTTCAGCAAACTGACTTTCCGGAGATCGTCGTCTTCGGCCACAACCAATTCTTTCGCCGGCAAATCGCCCTGCGTCGCCATCCATGATGTTTCGGCCAGCATCCATTCGCACGCAAAAACCCCGATCAGTTCCGACACCAATTTAGGGCCTTCTGCAACAAAAAGCCGGTATTTGTCGCGATATTTCTTCATTTCCAGGGAGTGTATCCACTTAATTTTTGCTTTACTTACCATGCTTCGATTCATTTTTGAAACTCAAAAGTACGTGAAATAATTTATTTAGTGTATTTTTGCGAGCAGAAAATAAATATCATCGTGAAAAGAGGAGTCCGTTTTTTATGGTTCGCAAGTTGGGCGGCATGTATTATATCATGCAGTACGACGAGGTATGTGGGCAATAATGAATATTTGCTGGACAAGATAATCGTCACGGTAGACAGCAGCCGCGTCAAGGCAAGCGACTTAAAACCCTACCTCAGACAACATCCCAATTTTAAAATATTCGGCCTTCTGAAATGGCCTCTATACGTATACAACTGGTCGGGACGGAATGAGAAAAATTGGCTGAACAAGCAGCTCCGCCGGATCGGCGAACCACCCGAAATCATGAATACAACCCTGATCACCCAGTCTCAGGCCGAATTTCAGCGTTATATGATCAATAAAGGGTATCTGCATGCCGACGTATCTGTTGTGACGGATACCGGTTCGCGAAAAAAAGCGACCGTGAAATATCAAATCATACCCAACGATCCCTATTACATACAGCATTACCGGACGCATATGGAGGATCCGCAGATTGAGGCCATTGTTCGCTCGGAAGCTCCGGCGCGTACATCCCGGCTGGCGTACGTTTTCCGTTCGGCGACGGACGATTATACGCCTTTGGTGCAGGCCGGAAATCTGTTTGACCGGGATTTGCTGGATAAAGAACGGCAGCGCGTGACGGCGTTGCTGCGGCGCAACGGTTATTATGCCTTCAACCGGGATCATCTCCGTTTCACGGCAGACAGCATCGCCGGCTTTCGCCGGATCAACCTGGAGATGACGCTCAAGCCTTTTCAGTACATCAATGCGGAAGGCCTGTCCGAAGAACGGGCGCACCGGCCTTATTACATCCATCAGGTTCGCATCGTCACGGACTATGATCCCCTGAAGCAGGAGAGCGGTTTTGTCGCTACGGATTCGGTGCTGAAACAGGGCGTTGGGATATACTACGGAGCGAAGGGGCAAACGATCCGTCCGGGCGTTCTGCAACGCAAATGTTACATCATGCCCGGAAAACTGTACAACGAACGCCATATCGAACAGACCTACTCTTCACTCATGGCTTTGCGCACGCTGCGTCATGTGAATATCCGGTATGACGAGTTTGAAGAAAACGACACGCTGAAACTGAACTGTACGATCCTTACGACGCCGGAGAAAACGCAGGGCGTCGGCGTCGAAGTAGAAGGCACAAACTCTCACGGGGATTTGGGCTTCGCTTCGGAATTGAATTATCAGCACCGGAATTTGTTCCGGGGTTCGGAGTTGTTTTCGGCCAAAATCCGGGGAGGCTACGAGTTCATATCCTCCGGGAAAGGTTCGCAGCCGGGCAATTACTGGGAGTATGCCGGCGAAACGTCCATCCTTTTTCCGGCGTTTGTATTTCCGTTTGCCGGAACGGATTTCAGGCAAAAGATACGCGCTACGACCGAGTTGAAACTGAGCTACGACCAGCAACGGCGTCCGGAATACCGGCGGGCGATTCTATCCGGCGGCTGGAGTTACATCTGGCAGAACCGGACGAATACCCTGGGACGGCATACGCTGAAACTGGCCGACGTGAACTATATTTATCTGCCCTACATTGATCCGGCCTTCAAGGATTCGTTGCCCGGATTGACGACCTTATATAATTACAACGACCAGTTTATTGTCAGTTCCGGCTACACGTATTCATTCAATAATTATGACCCGTTGAAACGCGGGCGCAATACGTATTCCCTCCGCGTGTCCGTTGAATCGGCCGGCAATCTGCTGTATGGATTGTCGAAACTCTCCGGCACGGACAAAGATGCGTATGGAAGATATAAATTGTTTCGGATCAACTATTCTCAATTCGTAAAGGGCGACATTGATTTTGCGCGGAGCATCACGATCGACGAGCGCAATTCCGTAGCCGCCCATCTGGGGGGAGGGATTGGCTATCCGTACGGAAATGCAAAGGAATTGCCTTTCGAGCGACGCTATTTTGCCGGGGGCGCCAACAGCAACCGGGGATGGTCGGTGCGTTCGTTAGGCCCCGGAAGCATGCCGGTGACCAGCCGGACATCGTTCGTAAACCAGGTGGGCGACATCCGTCTGGATGCCAATATTGAATATCGCTCGAAATTGTTCTGGAAGTTTGAACTGGCTGCTTACGTCGATGCCGGGAATATCTGGACAATACGTGCGTATGACTATCAACCGGAAGGGAATTTTGATTTCACCCGTTTTTACAAGGAAATAGCCGTGTCGTACGGCTTGGGATTACGGCTGGACTTTGATTATTTCCTGATCCGCTTCGATACCGGAATGAAAGCCTATAATCCGCAGGAAACGGGCAGCAGGAAATGGGCGGTCATGTATCCGGGTGCGGGAAATCAGTTCGCCTGGCACTTCGCCGTCGGATATCCTTTTTGAATTAACTATAATAATCTAAAGAAATAATAGCGCCGTGTGATTTATTTCGTTATATTTGCACACAATAAAAACAACGATTATGGACAAACTCAATACGCAGACAGTGATACATTATTTTATATGTATTTGCCTGACTTTTTGCCTGAGCGGATGCGAAGAACATACGCTGGAATTAGAAGGAGAAAGTCGTATCAGTATCCCAAAAGTTTTGGTTGATCTTGGCATGAAAGGCTATGCCATTGATTCCGTATATACGGAATTTGAGTTTTATCAGGGAATAAACGTGCGGATATCGTCGTTTCGCAAGGGTATTGCCACGTATGCAAACGGCCGTGTGGCATCCGTAACCTGGAACGCCACTCATCCGAGAGTGGAGTATGGGGGAAGTACCATCATCTACACCTATGACGGCGTCCGGAGCGAACTCATGTTGAATGCGTACGGGTTTGTAGAGAGTGTTACCAACCGATACGGCGACGGCAGCCTCCAGTCCAAAATAGAGTACCGGTATAATGCGGGGGGATATCTGATTCAAGCCAGGATAGAGAGGCTGGGGCAACTGCCTGTTGATGTTTTCTATCAATATTCGGACGTCGACGGAAGCCTTACGATTGTGGAGGGGGCAGATGTTTATAAGGTTTCATTTCTCACGCAAACGGAGGGTATTGCAGCAGCGAATATAGGCTATGTATGCAATATATTGCGATACGCAAACGCGCCGTTGACAAACACCTGCGTCATTATTCCCGACCTGTATTACAGCGGTATCTACGGAACGCCCATCAAATATCTGCCGGATGACAAATGGATTGAACGGGGCGCGGTCATTGATGACAAATCGACCATAGTCCGCGTTGGAAACAGCCGTTTCTTTTACAAATGAATAGAGAATGGAGAGTTGACCGGCAATCATTCTCAATTCTCCATTCTCAATTCTCCATTCATTTAATGCGATTGACCCGCGCCACGCCGGATATGTTCACACATACTTTGCTCCCCAACTGCTCGATGTACAAGATCAGGTATTTTTTCTTTATTTTCTGTATTTTCCCGGAAATATGCTTCATAGCGCCGGTTAGAATCTCCACCTCCTCGCCTTCACAGAGCGGATGTTCGGCGGCCGCTTCCAGAAAAAGGCCAATGGCGTCAATCTCTTTTTGACGCACCACCGCCGGCCGGCCGCAATAATACACAATGCGCACTACGCCGTAGATGCGCAGCAGGGGATATAGTTCCGGCTCCCGGCAGTGAACAAAGAGGTAGGATGTGAATAACGGCACGTCCACCATCTTCACCCGGTCAGACCATACGCGAGGCCTGCGGTGCAACGGCAGGTAAGTCTCGACGCCCATATCGTCCAGACGGTCTTTCACCTTCTTCTCCGCCCGGGGAGTGGTATATAATACGTACCAGTTAGATTTCATCATAAATAGAGAATTGAAAATTGAGCACTGAGAATGAAAAACCAGTCATAATTCATAATTCGTTTCCGTTCTTCTTTTGTGTACAATCGCGTCGATTACCGCCACGGTAGTAATATTGACAATGTCGCGCACCGAACTTTCTATATCCGTGAAGTGAACCGGCTTTTTCAATCCGATCTGAATCGGGCCGATCATTTCGCCGCTTCCCATTTCCTGCAACATTTTCTGGGCGATGTTAGCCGAAGTCAGGTTTGGAAATACCAACGTGTTGACGTCTTTTCCTTGCAGGCGGGTGAATGGATATTTGCTGTCGCGCAGGGATTTGTCTAATGCGAAATTCACCTGCATTTCTCCGTCGATTGCCAAATCCGGATAAGTGTCCTGCATTGTTTTGATCGCCTCGTGAACACGCGCCGGACTGCCTTCGGTATCCGCTCCGAAGTTGGAATAGGACAACATCGCCATCACCGGCTCATGCGCAAAGAATTTAACGGCTTCGCGGGTTAATTTGGCGACATCCGTCAGGACATTGATCGACGGATTGCGGTTGATTAGCGTGTCGGCCAGAAACAAAGTCCCTCTTTTACCGACCAGGATGTGCATCGCCGCAAAAGTATTGTACCCGTCCCGGATGCCGATGACTTCCTTGGCGACCTTGATCGTATTGGAGTATTTGGTATAGACGCCCGTAATAAAGGCGTCGGCATCACCCGTTTCAACCATCATCATGCCGAAATAGTTTCGTTCAAACATTTTGTCTATGGCTTCGTCCAGCGTAACTCCTTCGCGCGCTCTTTTTTCGGCCAGTATTTTGGCGTATCGCCGGCGGCGATTCATCTCGTTATCGTGCCTGAGGTTGACGATTTCAATGCCTTCCAGGTCGATATGCAATTCGGCGGCTAATTTCGTGATACGCTCGTCGTTTCCCAACACGATCGGATGGCAGACACCTTCGTCGCGCGCCGTGGCGGCGGCTTTCAACATGTTCCGGTGATTCCCTTCGGCAAATACCACCCGTTTCGGGTCTTGTTTGGCCATTTCGGTAAACCGGCGAACCAGTTCATTGTCATAACCCATTAAATCCTGCAACTGATTTTTGTAGGCATCCCAGTCGGTGATGGCTTTACGCGCAACGCCCGATGCCATCGCCGCCTTGGCCACGGCAACCGATACCCATGTCAACAAACGGGGATCCATGGGTTTCGGGATCAGGTAATCGCGTCCGTAAGTCAATAAACTCAGGCCGTAAGCGGCATTCACCACATCCGGTACGGATTCTTTTGCCAGATCGGCGATGGCTTTTACGGCCGCCAGCTTCATGGCTTCATTGATCGTGGTTGCCCTGACATCCAATGCGCCGCGGAAGATATACGGAAATCCCAGCACATTATTTATCTGGTTCGGGTAGTCGGATCGTCCGGTGGCAAAAATAAGATCCGAACGCGAGGCTTTTGCCGTTTCATACGCTATTTCCGGATTCGGGTTGGCCAGGGCAAAGACAATCGGGTTGTCGTTCATGCTTTGCACCATCTCAGCCGCCAGGACATCGGCGACCGACAATCCCAGAAAAACATCCGCGCCCACCAGGGCTTCGGCCAAGGTATCGACCGGGCGTTCGGTGGCAAAGAATTTCTTTTCCGGATTCAAATCCGTACGACGAACGGAGATCACGCCTTTGCTGTCGCACATCACAATGTTTTCCTTTTTCGCGCCCAAAGACATGTATAACCGTGTACAGGAACTGGCGGAGGCGCCGGCGCCATTTACGACAATCCGTATCTTTTCGATCGTCTTGCCGGTCAACTCCAGGGCATTCAGCAGTCCTGCCGCAGAAATAATGGCTGTGCCGTGCTGATCGTCGTGCATGACGGGAATATCTAATTCTTCTTTCAAACGCCGTTCTATTTCAAAACATTCGGGCGCTTTGATGTCTTCCAGATTAATTCCTCCGAAAGTCGGCGCAATGGCTTTCACGGCCTGAATAAAACGATCGGGGTCTTTTTCATTTACTTCGATGTCGAACACGTCAATGCCTGCAAATATCTTAAACAGCAAACCCTTTCCTTCCATTACCGGCTTGCCGGCCAAAGCGCCGATGTTTCCCAATCCCAACACGGCTGTCCCGTTGGATATGACGGCAACCAAATTCCCTTTGATGGTATAATCGTATGCGGTATCCGGATTTTTTTCTATTTCCAGACAAGGCTCGGCAACTCCCGGTGAGTATGCTAATGATAAATCCGATTGTGTACTGTGAGGTTTTGTCGGGATAACCTCAATTTTCCCCGGTTTGCCTTCCGAATGGTAAAGCAATGCCTTTTCTTTTGTAACCTTTGCCATAGTGTCTTTTTATTACCGGACAGTCCCTGATTTGGAACTTTCCGCGACAAAAATACGAAAAAAACGCGCCGGTACAATTACAACAACGGAGAAAATTCACCTCTCCGCCTCGTCCGCACTCCGGGGCAGCAGTGCCAATGCACGTTGCAAGTCTTCGGGCATATCAATGCCGATGGTTTCCTGCCGGGTGACGGCTGTTTGGATTTTATACCCGTTTTCCAACCAACGCAGTTGTTCGAGGTTTTCGGCCAATTCGAGGGATGACTGCGGCAGGCGGACAATCTCCTGCAACACGCCGGTCAGATAGGCATACAGGCCGATGTGTTTATAGAAGGTATGGTTTGCCAACCATCCGGCAGGCTCTTTGTCACGCAGGTATGGGATGATGGAACGGCTGAAATAGAGCGCTTCCCCGTTTTTATTCAACACCACTTTCGGTGAATTGGGATTGAACAGCGTCTTTTCAAAATCACCGTCAGCGTCAAACGGTTTTACCAGCGTGGCAATTTGCACGCCGGGCGTTGCAAAACAACTTTTCAGAAGTTCAATCTGTTCCGGATGGATAAAGGGTTCGTCGCCTTGGATATTAATCACGACATCGTAGTGTGTGCCGATCTTGTCATATGCTTCGTAACAGCGGTCTGTCCCGCTACGGTGCCGGTCGGAGGTCATGATGACCTTTGCGCCGAAAGCCTGTACGGCCGCTTCGATGCGCTCATCGTCGGTAGCGACATAAAGTTCGTCAACCGTGTGCCGCACTTGTTCGTATACCCGCCGGATCATCGGCTTCCCATGTATGTCGGCCAGCGGTTTTCCCGGAAAACGGGTCGATGCGTATCGCGCCGGGATGATACCTACATATTTCATGTAATAAAACAATTCGGTACATTTATTCAGCTCTTCCTCTTGGACTTGAACCAAGGACCCTCTGATTAACAGTCAGATGCTCTAACCAACTGAGCTAAGGAAGAAGGTTGATCGCATTCCCTTTCCGGAAAATGCGTGGCAAAAGTACGGACAATTTTCCACATATGCAACATTTTTGATCCACGACGTTGTGTTTTTCCACTATGGGGTAGAAAAAAGTCATGGGATAATGTGTCAAAACAACTCATATTAAAATCACCGTTCAGACTTTCTTCGGCGCATAATCTTTCAGGTTGCAAGCTCCGCCGGCAATCGCCCACAAGTAAAGCGAAGCAACGGTTGCATACGGCGAATAGCGGCGTTTGTATTTTTGAAACAGTTTTTTGTCGATTTTGCGGTGTTTGTAAAGCATGCGCAACCCGCGATGGATAGCCATGTCACCCCAACTCATTATGTCCGGGCGTTGCATGGAAAAAGTCATCAACATTTCAGCCGTCCATACGCCGATACCGTTCAGGCTCGACAGCCGCTTGCTGACTTCGTCGTCAGGCATTGTGCAAAGAGCGCCAATATCCAACTTCCCGCACAGGACTTCTGCGGCTGCTTCTTTGATGTAGTTCGCCTTTCGCATCGACATGCCGCACTGCTGAATATCGCGGGCGTTTGCTGCAGCTATTGTTTCGGGCGTAATTTCGCCGAAACGTTCTATCATCCGTTTCCAGATGGTCTGCATTGCTTTTGTCGAAATCTGCTGCCCGACAATCGAATTGATAAGCGCAGCAAATAAGTCGGGAATAACCGGACGTTCGATCGGTCCGAGTTGGTCGATGATTGCGCCGAGTGCGGCATCAACTTTTTTCAGGTGAGCTATTTCTTTTTCGCCATATATAAATATTTCCGCCATAATTCTGCTGTTTTGTTTGCAAAGTTACAACTATATAATTATGTGCGTAACCCGTTTCATGCTTTTTTCGGAACCAAATACAATTAAAATGTCCGAGGATACAAAACTCGTTACCACCGCCGTCCATTCGGAGTTGCAAATCCTGCGGGACAAGTCTTACAGAAACGTGAACCGAAAAAATTGAGGCCTCTGCGTCACGAAAGATACAGCGGTTTCTACTTTTCGGCTTCCGGCTCTTTCGGCTCTTTCGGTTTCCGGTCAAAAAACGGATTCTTGGACGATACCGACACGGGTATCGCAAAAACCGATTGACATCCGTTTAACCAGTCCAGTTTCTGGGCGGCCAATCCGGCGGAAAACATGACACGGGTATCCAGCCGGAGATCGGCAGCGGCAGCGCAAGCCGAGCCGATGGCTATTCCCACATCTACCGTATTCAGGGCGCAAGGCGTTGCTTCCGGTTTTTCTCCGCAGGTGGGAAACCCGCAATGCGCACAATTCAATCCGTGCGTTTGCCGGTATGTTCCAATTAGCATCACCGCTTCCGCCGAAAGGATATTTTCGGCATCCCGTAAAAAGAACTTTAAACCGTTTTGTTCGCCAAGTTCTCTTGTTTTAGCCGACAAGACACGAATGTCGTCTTCCGTGACGGCGGCGATTTCAATAATATCCAATCCTTTGCCTTTAGGGGCTGTGCGGGCGGCCGTCATCATTTGCCGGACGGCGTCAATCAAATGTGCATGACGGCTTTTTCTTTCGTTTAATATCATTTCTTTCTAATTTACAGAATAAGTATTTGCACGCAAAGATACTGCTTTTTTTGACATGGATACGGGGGGACGAATGATTGAATCTTTGAGTGAAAGAAAGGGACGGCGCCAGGTGGGTGTCACCCTTTTCGTCCATTCGGATTTGCAATTCTGTTTTTTTACGGATCGCAATCCTGCGAGACAGTTAACGGAGGTTGTATAATGCGTTCCAACGGATGTAAGATGGCCTCCAACGGATGTAAGATGGCTTCCAACGAATGTAAGGTGCGTTCCAACGGATGTAAGATGGCCTCCAACGGATGTAAAATGCGTTCCAGCGAATGTAAGATGGCTTCCAACGGATGTAAGATGCGCTCCAACGGATGTAAGATGCGTTCCAACGGATGTAAGATGCGCTCCAACGGATGCAAGATGCGCTCCAACGGATGCAAGCTGGCTGCCACCGGATGTAAGATGCGTTCCAACGGATGTAAATTCGATGAAATTAGTGTGCGGATAAAAAAAATGTGCGTGAATTATATCTTTTGAAAAAATAAACTATATATTTGCATCCGGTAAATGCAGGAAAGCAGGGGATGGGCGTTTGTCTGTTGCTGCTTTGTGCAGGCTGGGAGAAGTTTTAATTTTTAATTTGTAAATGAGATGAATGATAGACAGGAATCAAAACTGAACATGTATCAGACGGTGTTGGATACGTGTCAACAGAATGTGGCGGTTTATTCGGGCG
>JAITPV010000126.1 GCA_031289275.1 Tannerella sp. | reverse complement strand
GAACAGGCCATGTCGGACTACACCAGTACCATCAACTTCGCCCGACGGGAAGGCCGACAGGAAGGCATACGGGAAGGTGAACTGAAAGGCTTACTGAAAGGAAAACGGGAAGGCATACGGGAAGGCGAATTGAAAACCTCGGTAAAAATCGCGAAAGAAATGAAGGCCAACAACTTTCCTTTCGACACAATCCGGAAATACACAGGTCTTTCGATGGAAGAAATTGAACGATTGCAGTAAGTACCTTCAGAACTCCCGGCCTGAGCAGAAAATCACTTACAATATCATTCCGCTGCCGAGGCAGAGATGGCTTTCCCTGTCGTACACAACGGCAAACTGACCCGGTGCAATGCCCTGCAAGTCGTCGCAACTTTCGATACAATACAGATCGCCTGTACGACGGATCGTGCCGGACGTAAATTCGGGCGTATGGCGTATTTTGAAGGTGATCTCCTTCGCGTCGGCAAACTGTCCCCACGGGTCTTCCGTAATGAAATGAAATCCCTGCATCGCAACCGTCCTGCCATATTGCATTACCGGATCGTATCCGTTGGAAACATAGATGATATTCTGCCGGCTGTCTTTCCGGATGACGAACCACGGGCCGCCGCTAAGCCCCAATCCTTTTCGCTGACCGATGGTATGAAACCAGTATCCGTTATGCTGTCCCAGCACGCGGTCGGTTTCCCATTCGACGATTTTGCCCGGTAGCCGGCCAAGGTAACGTTCGATAAAGTGATTATAGTTGATTTTGCCCAGAAAGCAGATGCCCTGGCTGTCTTTTCGCTGTGCGCTCGGCAGGTTTTGGGCGGCGGCGATGGCGCGTACTTCGCTTTTCAGCAGATGACCGATGGGAAACATCAGTTTGGCGATCTGCAAATGGGTGATCTGTCCCAGAAAATCGGTTTGATCCTTCAGGGCGTCTCGGGCGGTGGAAAGCCATACTTTCCCGTCTATTTCGGTGGTGGTGGCATAGTGTCCCGTTGCAATCCGGTCGAAATCACGTCCCCAGCGATCCTCGAAGCAGCCGAACTTGATGTATTTGTTACACATCATGTCCGGATTCGGCGTCAAGCCGCGTTTCACCGAGTCGATGGTATAACTGACTACTTTTTCCCAGTATTCTTCGTGCAACGAAACGATTTCGAACCGGCATCCGTATTTCCGGGCGATAAGGGAGGTCATTTCAATGTCTTCTTCCGAAGGACAGTCCACGTAACCGTCCTTCGCTTCCATCCCGATGCGGATGTAGAAGATCACCGGGTCGTGGCCGGCTTCCTTCAACCGGTGGACAACTACCGAACTGTCTACGCCTCCGGATACCAATGCTGCAATTTCCATTTTCTTCTCTTTTTAATGCACGGAAAACGGTTGTATCAGTTACATTCGGTGTCTGAAAACGGCAACTTCTCCCTGGTAAATCCACAATTCACAACAGTAAATCTACAATTTACAACAGTAAATCCACGATTCACAGCAGTAAATCCACAGTTTACAGCAGTAAATCCACAGTTTACAGCAGTAAATCCACGATTTACAGCAGTAAATCTACAATTTACAACAGTAAATCCACGATTTACAGCAGTAAATCCACAGTTTACAGCAGTAAATCCACGATCTACAGCAGTAAATCCACGGTTTACAGCAGTAAATCCACGATTCACAGCAGTAAATCCACAGTTTACAGCAGTAAATCCACGATTCACGGTAGTAAATCCGCGGTTCACGGTGGAAACAGGGGCTGTTTTAATCTTCATATTCTGTCTGACAGAATCCTTGAATCATTGTATCCCTGCATATTTCTCCGTTTCCGTGTAGCGCAGAATGGTCTGCGCCCGGTCGGAGCCTACGGAAACAATCTGGATGGGAACGTCCAGCTCTTCTTCCAGAAAGAAGAGATAGGCGTTAAATTCTTCCGGAAATTCGTTTTCATCCTTCATGTGGGACATATCCGTTTGCCAGCCGGGCAGTTCTACCCATATGGGTTCGAGGTCAGTGTCCGCAATCTCATAGGGAAACTCCGTGACTTCCCGGCCGTCTATGCGGTAGGCAACGCAAGCCTTGATGGTCTCAAACGTATCCAGTACATCACTTTTCATCATGATCAACTTGCTGACGCCATTAATCATGACGGCGTATTTCAGGGCTACCAGGTCTATCCATCCGCACCGCCGACGCCGGCCGGTGACGGAACCAAATTCATGTCCCCGTTCACACATTTCGTCGCCCTCCCGATCCGTCAGCTCGGTAGGGAATGGCCCGCTGCCCACGCGCGTGCAGTAGGCTTTGAAGATACCGTATACCTCGCCGATCGCACGCGGCGGAACGCCCAGACCGGTGCAACAGCCGGCGCATACGGTATTCGACGAAGTAACGAAGGGATAGGAGCCGAAGTCTATGTCCAGCATGGTGCCTTGCGCTCCTTCTGCCAGGATGGATTTTCCTTCCGCCAGCAGACGGTGTATCTGATGCTCGCTGTCAATGAAACGGAATTGTTTGAGGTATTCCAGGGCTTCGAGCCATTGGGCTTCCAGTGCGGTGATGTCGTAATCATAATCCAGTCCGCGCAGGATGGTTTCGTGATGTCTTTTCACGGCGGCATATTTCTCGTCGAAACGGTGCAGCAGATCGCCGACACGCAGTCCGTTACGGCTCACCTTATCCGTATAGGCCGGCCCGATGCCCTTGCCGGTTGTCCCGATTTTGGCATTTCCTTTCGCCGCTTCGCCGGCGGCATCCAGGATGCGGTGCGTCGGAAGAATCAGATGCGCTTTTTTGGAAATATACAGTTGTTTGCGGATGTCGTGCCCGCTTTTGGCTAAACTTTCGGCTTCTTCCCGAAAGAGTAACGGATCTAACACAACGCCATTCCCGATCATATTTATCTTTCCTCCCTGAAAAATGCCGGAAGGAATCGAACGAAGCACGTATTTCTCTCCGTTAAATTCCAGGGTATGCCCGGCGTTCGGCCCGCCTTGAAAACGGGCGACTACATCATACCGGGGAGTTAGTACGTCGACGATTTTGCCTTTGCCTTCGTCGCCCCATTGCAGTCCTAATAAAACATCTACTTTCATTGTTTGGTTTATAAATTATTATTTCTTCTTGCTTGCTTTCATCAACCGGAATTTACATTTGGAACACATTCCGTATATATACAGGATGTGATATTCTTGCGTGAATCTGGGAATCCGGTAGTCTGCATTGATCTTCACCTTGTCGTTTTTAACTTCGCCGATGCGGCCGCAATAATCACAAATCACATGATGATGAGTAGCGGCTGCGTTTTTCAGTTCATATTCTACCTGTTGAGCCGAGAACTGATGGCGGACAATCAGGTTTGCATTCAGCAGCAATTCAAGGGTATTGTATACGGAAGAGCGGCTGACATGGAAATTGTCGTCTTCCAGCCGGCTTCGTAACATCTCCACATCAAAGTGCCCTCCTATGCGGCAGACACATTCCAGGATCGTATACCGTTCCATCGTTTTGCGGAGGCCTTTTTCCGTCATGTACCGGGTAAATATTTCCCGCATTTTATCTATGCCGCCATGCAAATTATGACTCATATCCGTATTTTTTTTCATCGGAATAACAACTGTGGCCGTTCATTCATTGTAGGTGGGCAGGAAAGAATACGTTTTCCCGTAACGAAGCATTTGCTCTGCATATCCTTCCGTGTAGTCCAACACAATATCCGTCATTTCGCCCCGGCTGTTTTTGACTTCTTTCATCACCGGGTTGACAAATCCCTTATAGGGCGCGACATTCAATTTGGCGTAGCGTTCCAGCACTTCGGCATGCAACTGCGGATCAATCTTCACGCCATAGTTCTCGACCAACTGCTTGCCGGCTTCATAATCGCCTTCGCTTTTGATACGCTGCACCTCGGCCAGTAATTGTCCGAACAGATTGCGCAAGGCCTCGTAGTCATTAATCACGACATACGTTTTTCCGTCCCGTTTTCTTAATTCGATGACTTGCTCCGGCGTCCCTTTTTCATAGACCCAGCGGGCGATCAACTGACGGTTGTGCATGTGGGCTTCTTCGATTTCCTTGCCTGCTTCGACACGTACCAGTTGGGTCATAAGTCCGTTCATGAGGTATTTGTAATATTCGGCCTTGTAGGCTTCCGCATCGGGAGTTAATCCCAAGTCTACCAGCTTGGCGTCCGGCAGGTAATAGAGAGCAAACAAGTCGGCGCGTGCTTCTTCCAGCGTCGAACTGTATGCCTTCAGACCGTCCGGGTCGACGCCCGGCAGGAGGATGCCCGAACCGTGACCGAGACATTCGTGCAGGTCGGTATGCAGGTTGTCGGTCACAAAGCCATAGTCGGCAAGCCGGGCCAGTTCCCGGTCGCTCCAGACAAATTCTTCCCGGAAGCCGTTTCCTTGCGAGGCTTTATCATAGGCTTCGGTGATGTTTTCGATTGTTACGGATTTCGAGCCGTGCTCGTGCCGGATCCAGTTGGCATTCGGCAGGTTGATGCCGATCGGGGTCGCCGGGTAGCAATCGCCGCCCAGCATGACGACGGTAATTACTTTGGCGCTGACGCCTTTTACTTCTTTTTTCTTGAAACGCCGATCGGTCGGGGAATGGTCTTCAAACCATTGGGCGTTGTCGCTGATGATGCGGGTACGTTTGGTCGCTTCCTTGTTGATAAAATTCACGGTCGCTTCCCAACTGGCTTTCATGCCTAACGGATCGCCGTAGGTTTCCGTAAATCCGTTGACAAAGTCGACGTCCGAATGTACGTCCTGCACCCAAAGGATGGCATAGGCGTCGAAGGTCTTCAAATCGCCGGTCTGATAGTATTCAATCAGTTTTTCAATGACGGCTTTCTGTATTTCGTTTTCGGCGAAGGGGAGGGCTTTTTTCAGTTCTTCCACGATTTTCTCGATGGCTTGGGTATACAGACCGCCGGCTTTCCAGACTTTTTCGACTAACCGGCCGTTTTCCTTCACCAAACGGCTGTTAAGTCCGAATGAAATGGGACGGGGATCAGCCGGGTCTTTTTGTCCGGCATAGAACGCTTCTACTTCCGCCATCGTAACGCCTTCGCCATAATAATTATTGGCCGAAGCGACGATTAAATCACGGTCGCCGCTTTGTACCGTCCGTTTGGACATGATTTCGGGCTGAAACAGGACGGGTGTCACCTCGTTCAACCATTGTTCCACCGTTTGCCCGTTGCGCAAGGGCAGGAGCGCCGCGTCCGACCGGCGGATGCAATGGGCGAAAAACTCCGCCGTGAAACCGGGAATGAATTTATCTTCCGCATAGTGGTGATGGATTCCATTGGAAAACCAGACGCGCTTCAGATAGGTTTCCAGGGCTTTGAAGGGAGCGGCGCTCCGGTCGCCGTCGTAATTTTGATAGATGACTTCCAGGGAGCGGCGGATGGCCAGATTGTAGCGGTTGTTTTGGTCAAACAGGATGTCGCGTCCCATCAGAGCCGCTTCCGAGAGGTGGTATAAGAGTTGTTTCTGCTGTAAAGAGAGCGATTCGAAGCCGGACACTTGGTAGCGTAAGACTTCGATGTCGGCAAAGCGGTCTGCCATGTAATTAAATGCTTCGGCCGGCGCGTGGGCGAGTTCCTGTTCCCGCCGGTTCGTACAAGCCATCGTTCCTGCTATTAATGCCATAGATATTATCCCTTTTATCCTGTCCATAAAACTTTAATCATAAATCAAAGTTGCAAAGTTAATGAATTATCCGGAGATAAAAAATTCTCCATTTTTCCATTTTCATTTTCCTTTTCTGCGGAACCTCCGCTCGCTTTTTTGCGAACTGGTGATCTTTATGATACACATTGAATCCTCCGCTGTATTCGTCAAAATACGCCTGCATCCATATCTTTTCATTATACGCATGATACGCTTCTCTCGCCTTTGTTATGATCCCTTCGCGACCTGTCACATTCATCCTGTTTACCGAAATGCCCGCAATGTTAGCATTATCCGGCAAAAAATACGGCAATGTTCCCCGATTGTTGCCATTGCATGAAAATTAGCATTTTTAATCGCGATATATTTGTTTGTATTCATCAAAGCATTATCTTTGCAGCGTATTATTTCACTAATACACTATATTAATGATATACTAATTTAATAATATGAAGTATGAATATGATTGATTTTGAAACAGTTGATTTTAATTACAGTAAAAAGACGCCTTTGTTGTCTGCCTTAAGTTTACAGCTTCAAGCGGGACATATCCACGGCTTGCTCGGCAAAAACGGCGAAGGCAAAAGTACTCTGTTGAAACTCATTGCAGGATTATTGTTTCCCCAAAAAGGAAGCGTGAATGTTATGGGTTTTGAACCCCGGAAACGAAAACCGGAAATGCTTCGCGACATTTATTTCCTCTCGGAAGAACTGCCCGTTTTCACTTTAAGCATCCGGAATTTCGAAAAGGTGTATGCCCCTTTCTATCCGGATTTCAATGCAGGACAGTTCGATACGTATTTAAAGGAGTTTGACATTCCGTCCCCAGAATGGAAAATGAATAAATTATCGTACGGACAAAAAAAGAAAGTAATCATTGCTTTTGGCTTGGCCACGAATGCAAAAATCCTCCTGATGGACGAGCCGACCAACGGCCTGGATATTCCTTCCAAAGGTCAGTTCCGTCGCATGGTCGCTGCTTCGCTGGACGACAGCCGTTGCATCATCATCTCCACGCATCAGGTGCGCGATTTGGACAGCCTGATTGACAGTATCCTCATTATGGACGAACATGAAATTGTGTTCAATGAACCGATTGAAAATATTACCAATCAATTACTTTTCAAAGTGTATGATACGGACGAAAAAAACGATTCGGTGATTTATTCGGAAAATACCCTGCGCGGTTTTTACCAAATACGTGAAAACCCAAACCGGGAAGAAAGTAAATTAGACATCGAATTATTTTTTAATGCCGTATATACCAACAAAAAACGAATAAAAGAACTATTTACAAACACACTAAATCGCAACTGAAATGAATACATTATTTGATTTTAATCGTGCCGGATTATTGATCCGGCGATACTTTACCGAACGGTTTCATACCGAACTGATCTACTGGGGCATTTTTACCATCGTATTGATGCTTTTCCGGAATAATCTCCCGACAATCGGAGCGCTGCTGTTTGTTGCAGGCGCTTTCTTTGCGTCCCGTTTTTCCCGCGAAATACATTCGCCGACCAATAGAATGAACTATTTTATGATACCGGCTACCCAACTGGAAAAAATAACAGTCTCCATCGTGATTACCATCGTCTATTATTTTGGCATGTTCCTGATTACCTATGTCATTGGAAATTTAATCGGAACCGGTCTGACTAATCTTCTGGCTAAGGTTGATTTTTTATCTTCTACCCTCAATTTATTTCATCCAACCGAGTTGAAATGGCAGTTATTTGAATTTTTCGAACAACAGGTAGCTTCTTTTAATGGGATTCAGCATTCCATGAACGCTCTTTTCATCCGGTTGTTTTTCCGTGTGTTTTTAGTAACTCAGTCGATATTCATGTTGGGTGGCATCTATTTTAAACGCAATCAAACACTCAAAACAGTATTCGCATTAACCGTTGTTGGTTTTGCATTTCTGATACTGTTGATACTGGAACTGAAACTATTTGTCTGGGATAACAACTTTAGTGCAAACAAGGAAGACCTTTTGTATTTATGGGAAACCTTCAAAATCATAACGAATGTATTTCTGTATTCACTTGTGCCTTTCCTCTGGATAACAAGTTATTTCCGCTTAACCGAAAAAGAAGTATAGCGCATGGAATTTAAAGAATCACAAGCTATTTATATCCAAATAGGCGACTATGTCTGCGAGCAGATTTTGTTGAGCCGTTGGAAGGAAGGCGAACGTCTGTTGTCCGTCCGGGAATTGGGCGTTGAGTTGGAAGTGAATCCGAACACCGTCATGCGGACGTACGATTTTTTGCAAGGAAAAGAGATTATTTTCAACAAACGGGGCGTGGGCTTTTTCGTAGAAGACGATGCCAAAAAGAAAATCATCGATTACCGGAAAAAATTATTTCTGGAACAGGAATTACCTTTAATTTTCAAGAATATGCACCTTCTTGGAATGTCATTGAATGAATTGGAAAAAGAATATAACTATTATTTTAAAGAACATGAAAACAAGCAATAAACTTCTCGTGGGCTTATTCGTCGTAAGTGTTATTTTGTTAACGGCTTACCTGATTATGGTCAAATGTGTGGCGATGTAAAAATTTCGGAATAACCGTTTGGGTCTCACAAATTATACTTTGCGCGTAGTGGTTTTGTACACAAAATGATTCCGTGCAAAGTATGTTTTTTGCCCTGTCTATTCTCCGCAAATCACGCGGAGAATAGATGCAAATGCCTTATTCAATATATATTTATAGTTAGAATTTGTGTAGAAGGAGGGGGACATTTTTTCCCGGACGACGGCGACCCTGCATTTAATTAGTTGATGTTTAATCAATAATATGTCAAACGGCATGTTTTTTTATTTGTTTGCTTCAAATAAATGCTATACCTTCAGGTCATTAATTTTTAAAGTTGTAATTTTGTATGAGAAAAGAATTTGGTAAATGGCTTATGGATATTGCCAAGTACGTTGTAACAGGAGTAATCATCGCTTCATTAGTTTCAGGTCGGGAGGCATGGTTCATTTATGCGGGTGGGGGCAGTGTTTCCCTTGCCTGTCTAATTGCAGGTTTAATTTTCGTAAAAAAGGAGGTGAGAAATGACATCGTTAATTGTAATTCTTTCCACAGGGGCTGCTATCATGGCATTCAGCCTGTGGGGTCTTTGCACCAAAAAAGGTCGCGAATTTTTCCAAGACTAATTAAAAGCCGCCCGGGGGCGGCTTTTAATTTCATTTTTTCTTCACTTCAGGCACGTATGGGTGACGCTTTCGGCTTTCCGAAGGTCGGTCACATCGCGGATAACCACGTTTTTGCCGCTTGATATCATAGTTCGGACAAATGAAAGCTTCTGCAAAGAAAAACGGAGACGCGAAAGAAAAACCTCCGCGCCTCCGCCTGAAAAATTTTTTTCGACTTCCCACTTTCAACTTTCGCTTTCACCGCTCACAGACAGCGGCACGATATGGAACGTCACCGTTGTCGAACCCTTGTACTGCCCTTTGCCGTGAATGATGATCCGGCCGATGCCGGGCTTAATGTTGTCTTCGTAACCTGAGTTTTGGATAAGAAAAAGCCAAAAAAAGAGGTAAGTATCAAATAATTTTCGTATCTTTGTATCTGAGAAACAATAAAATAGACGAAAGTTATGAGTTTACTTACCACCGAC
>JAITPV010000031.1 GCA_031289275.1 Tannerella sp. | reverse complement strand
TGATGCTCCGAGCTTCGATTTCGATGCTCTGAGCCTCGACTTCGATGCTCCGAGCTTCGATTTTGATGCTCCGAGCCTCGATTTCGATGCTCTGAGCCTCGACTTTGATGCTCCGAGCCTCGATTTCGATGCTCTGAGCTTCGACTTCGATGCTCTGAGCCTCGACTTCGATGCTCTGAGCCTCGATTTTGATGCTCTGAGCCTCGACTTCGATGCTCTGAGCCTCGACTTCGATGCTCTGAGCCTCGATTTTGATGCTCCGAGCCTCGACTTTGAAGCTCCGAGCTTCGATTTCGATGCTCCGAGCATCCCATTCCACTCTTTTTGATTTGATTTGAGATCATTAGGTTCATTATTCGCGTCTAAAAATGCGTCTTCCTGTTTTCAAAAACCTCATTTCTACCTCATTTTCCAGACAAAACAACCTCAGTAGCAGAAATTTAATCCACCCACATCACAATCCGAAGGAATCCGAAGGATTCGCATGTTTATAGCACAATCCATCGCGATATATATTCGACTCCTTCGGAGTCGCACCTCTTCGGTCATGGCAGTTGCTATAAACATGCGACCCCCCGGGTCGTGGAGGATGAGAGGGCGGCTTTCACTACCCCCATCCTACCTCCATCCTACCCCTCCATCGCTACGCTTCATTGGGGGTTATTCACATTAATATCTCCGGTCTTTTCCCGACACACCAAATTTTCCCTGATTAGCCCATCCGTCATTGCGAACGCAGTGAAGCAATCGCTTGTACAACCGGCAGACTTGGTGTTTGGGCGACTGCTTCGTAACCGGGTGCATTTCAAATTGTCGTATTTGACGCGAACCCCTAAATCCCCTAAAGGAGACTTTGGTGATCCGGCGGAAGTCCCCTTTAGGGGATTTAGGGGCAGAGGGGTGGGGAAGGGGTCGCAATGACGGGTGCGACAATTTGAAATGCACCCTCGTAACCTGCCCGGACAGGAAATAAAAAAAGGTGCGTACCGGAGAAAAAACGCCGTGTACGCACCTAAATCATCTCCGTGCAGCATTATGCTTCTATTACGGGGGCTTTACGCTTGGTTCCGGAGAAACGTTTTTTCAATTCTTCGTAAATCGCTTTGGCGCCGGAGATATCATTGGCGGCGGCCACTTTCACGGAATTGTAAAAAACAAGCGCTGCTTGAAAGGCTTCGCTTCCGGCGATCATGGTGGTGTCGTCGATACCTTCGTAGAGTTGCTTGGCTGCATTTTGCACATTCCACAACCCGTGGGCATCCGCATAATCGGCGCCAAACTCGCTCATGTTCAAAAAGGGCGGGACGAGCGTCGGGTTTTGCCGGGCAAACTCATACGATTTCTCAACGAACGACAGGGATTTCTCTCCCATCTTGAATATGTCGTGTCGTTCGTTCGGTGTGGGTGCGATGGCATACGGCGCCAACAAGGCTTTCGCGTCGTTGATTTTCGTTTGAATCTCTTTCAATACATCACCCGGGATAGCTATCACATGTTTGTTCTCCATTTTTCTGTTTTTTATTCGTTATAACTGTGCTCAAACTATTCCATTATCCGTGAGGATTCGGTTGACTTTGCGGGTGGCGTCGGCTGACGCTTTGAAGGCTTCTTTTTCAGCATTACTGAGTGGGAACTCCACAATCTTTTCCCAACCTCCTTCGCCTAACAAGACCGGCACGCCGATCACCAGATCCTTCTCACCGTATTCCCCGTCCACTAATACGCCGCAGGGGATGATTCGTTTCTGATCCTTGATAATCGCCTCGGCCATCGTAGCGGATGCCGCTCCCGGCGCATACCAGGCGGAAGTGCCCAGGAGACCGGTCAGCGTAGCGCCGCCCACTTTGGTAGCCTCCGCCACTTCGTCCAACCGCTCCTTGGACAAGAGGTCGGCGACCGGTACACCCTTGCAGGTAGCCAGCGATACGAGCGGCACCATTGTCGTGTCGCCGTGACCGCCGATGACGGTCGCTTCGATGTCGTTCGGATTCACCTGCAACGCCTGGCTCAGGTAGTATTTGAAGCGCGAACTGTCCAGCGCACCGCCCAGCCCCAGGACTTTGTTACGCGGCAATCCCGAAATCCGGGTCGTCAGGTAACACATGGGGTCCATCGGGTTGCTGACAATGATCAACGTCGCGTCCGGCGAATGTTTCAACACATTTTCCACGACGGATTGAACGATTCCGGCATTTACGCCGATCAACTCTTCGCGCGTCATGCCGGGTTTACGGGGCAGTCCCGAAGTGATCACAACCACGTCCGAGCCGGCCGTGGCCGCATACTCGCCGGTGACGCCCGTCACGCGCGACTGGATGCCCAACAGGGCGGCTGTTTGCATGATGTCAATGGATTTGCCTTCCGACACGCCCTGCTTGATGTCGAGCAGTACAATTTCCGATGCTACGTTACGGGTAGCAAGCACGTCGGCACATGTCGCGCCTACGTTTCCTGCGCCGATAACCGATACTTTTTTTGCCATATAGTTCTGTATTATAGTTTATATTAATGGATTTATGATTCTCTGTAGAAACGCCGGCAAAGATACGCAAGCATTTTTAATTGTGAAAATATTTCCGTCTGTTTTTCCATCCCTTCATTCCACCCACAAGACTAATCCTTTCAGATATTCCCCTTCGGGATGATAGATATTGACGGGATGATCGGCCGGTTGCGTCAATTGATGCAGGATGCGTACATGCCGTCCCGCCTGTGCCGCGGCGCTGAAGACGGCGAGCCGGAAATCGTTCTTGCTGACTACCTGCGAACAGGAAAACGTGAAAATGATGCCGCCGGGTCGGATTTTCCCTATCGCCAGGGCGTTCAACTTCCGGTAGCCCTGCAAGGCGTTCCGAAGCACGTTCTTATGTTTGGCAAACGCCGGCGGGTCAAGGATCATCAAGTCATACCGGTCGCCCGCCTTTTCCAGATAGTCGAACGCATCTCCGGCGAAGGCCTGATGCCGCGTATCGTCCGGAAAGTTCAGCGCGATATTCGTTTCCGTAAGCGCAATGGCTTTGGCGGAACTGTCCACCGAATGCACGATCTTCGCCGCCCCGCGCATGGCGTAGATGGAAAAGCCGCCCGTATAACAGAACATGTTCAATACCGAGCGGTCACGGGCATACTGTTCCAGAAGCAGCCGGTTGTCCCGCTGGTCTACGAAGAAGCCGGTCTTCTGCCCCTTCATCCAGTCCACCCGGAAACGCAATCCCTTTTCGAGCGCGACCGGTTCCGCGTCCGGACAGCCGTACAGATATTCGTTCTCATTCTCCAGAGCGGCCTTGAACGGCAATGTCCCTTCGGATTTATAATAGATGCTGTGCAACGCATCTCCCAGCGCCTCCTTCAGCGCTTCGGCGATGGCTGTCCGGGCGTAGTGCATCCCGACCGAATGGGCTTGCATCACGGCGGTTGTTCCGTACACATCGACGATCAGTCCGGGCAGCCTGTCGCCTTCGCCGTAGATCAGGCGGTACGTATTGTTATCCGCCCGTCCGGCCAGTCCGAGTGTGCGGCGCAGTTCGTAAGCCGTGCGAATCCGTTCGGTCCAGAAAGCATGGTCGATTGCAACCGGACGGAAGGATAAAATACGTACGGCAATACTTCCGATCTGGTAATGACCTGTTCCGAGAAACGCATGGTCTGCGCCGAATACGTCGATCAGGTCGCCTTCTTCCGGCTTGCCGTGAATAGACGCGATGGCGCCGGAGAATACCCAGGGGTGAAACCGGAGTAACGACTCTTCTTTTTTGGGTTTGAGATAAATCTTACAGTTGTTCATGCGGGTGAAGTCAGGAGTTGATAAATGCGCAAACAAGCCCAGGCGTCCAATGCGGCGTATCGCTGCATGGGTTCGGTCAGTACGTCGGCTTCCCAATTACTGAGTTGCGCCCGTTTGGATATTTTTTTGCCGAACAGAATGGCGTAGATCTTCTGCAAGCTGGCGTCCTGTATGCCAAACGTCGGGACAAGCTTCTGCAGGTCGATAAAATTGACCGGATCAATCGACGTCAGCTTGCGAATAGAGTGGAAATCATCGATCAGAGAGAGTCCGATCTTCGTCACGTTCCCGTCCGTCAGGAAATGCTCCAGCGGTTTGGGAATCCCGCCCAGACGGTTCAAACGGAACAGATAACAAGTATCGTTCAACGAGATTTGCATCAGCGACACGATGTGATGCTGATGCTTGGAAAAGTTCGGACGTGTTTCCGTGTCGAATCCCACATATCCGGAGGAGGATAAATGTGCAATCGCTTTTTTCATTACCTCCGGATGATCTACAACGACGATCTTTCCGGGAAACGCTTCGGCGGGCAAACCCGCAATCTCTGCTTTCGCAATGGAGGGGAGATAGTTCTTCATGCTTCTTCTCCGGGTATTAAGTTTATATCTTCATTATAACGAATCGCATGAAGCGCTTTCAACGCATTGAGCAGCGCCTGCCCCCAGAAGAGGCGAAAATGAGCGGCGCACAGCGACAGCGCCCGAAGCATGGTTGCTTCATCTCCCTGCCGGAACAGAAACACAAAGTCGCCCAGGTCTTGATACATATCGCTAAGGTTCTCGGAGATGAAAGCGATAATCGGCGTATCGCTGTAAGGCATATCCGGCAGAAACGTCTCCAGATAACCGTCATGTTCTCCCAGCAGTCCGGCGATCCGGGTGCGCAGGGCGTTGTATGTCTCTTCCGTAATGTAAGGCATGACGCCGTCTGCTTCGTCCGCTTCCGGGACGCCGGGTATCAGCGTTGCTTTCAAATAGAGCAACGGCAACAGTTTGGTGGCGTTGTCTATAAATTTGAACAGGCCGGCGCCGGTATCCCTCTCCAACCAGGCACAAAATTCCAGCGCCACGGTGACAAATTCCAGGGTATTCTTGTCGTAAATTGTTTTCATTGCTCTATTATCCATTCGTGATTTATCCGCATTGATTCTCACGACCGGCCTTCTGTTTGTACCGCGCCGTTTATTTTCTTCACCAATCCCTGCAATACGTTACCCGGCCCCAGTTCGATGAAATGGTCTGCCCCGTCGGCAATCATATTTTGCACGCTCTGCGTCCAACGCACCGGCGACGTCAGTTGCGCCATCAGGTTTTCCCTGATCATGGCCGGTTCCGTGACCGCTTTCGCATTCACATTCTGATAGACCGGGCATACCGGCGCATGAAATGTCGCCTGTTGAATCGCCTCCGACAGTTCTACGCGGGCCGGCTCCATCAACGGCGAATGGAATGCGCCGCCGACTTTCAGTTTCATCGCCCGCTTGGCGCCTCCGGCCAACAGCCGCTTACATGCTTCGTCAATGCCTGCTTCCGAACCGGAGATAACGATTTGTCCGGGGCAGTTATAATTGGCGCAGACCACGATGTCGTCCGTAATGCCGGCACAGATTTTTTCCACCTCATCGTCCGGCAAAGCCAATACGGCAGCCATCGTAGAGGGCGTCTTTTCACAGGCTTTCTGCATGGCGTTCGCCCGTTTGGAAACCAGGATCAGCCCGTCTTCAAAAGAAAGAGCCTGCGCGGTGACCAATGCCGAAAACTCGCCCAGAGAATGTCCCGCCGTCATATCCGGCCGGAAATCATCGCCTGCGGTCTTGGCTAAAACGACCGAATGCAGGAAAATGGCGGGTTGAGTCACCTTGGTTTGTTTTAAATCTTCATCCGTTCCGGCGAACATAAGATCGGTGATCCGGAATCCGAGAATTTCATTTGCTTGTTCAAAAAGCTGTTGAGCAAAAGGGTTTTGTTCATACAAATCCTTACCCATACCAACGAATTGCGCCCCTTGTCCGGGGAATACATATGCTATCATATTCTTCTTGTTTTATTTTTTTAAGACGCTGCAAAAGTAATAAAAATAGGAAAATGACGGATTGTATAATTTCTAATTGTATCTTTGCCATCCAAAAATAGTCGAGTAATAATTTATTAGAACAAACAAAATGAATCAATTATTGTTTTTAGGAAATTTAGGTACAACCGAGATTGTTATCATCGCCATAATCGTTTTGCTGCTTTTTGGAGGCAAAAAAATCCCCGAACTGATGAAAGGTATCGGGAAAGGGGTGCGGAATTTTAAAGACGGTGTAAAAGGGATCGAAGACGATATTAAATTAGACGATCCGGATAGCAAGTAAGAACAATGCCACAGTCTCACAATGAAATGTCCTTCTGGGACCATTTGGAGGAACTCCGTTGGACATTATTCCGTTGCATTTTAGCTCTATTTGTGTTTGCCATCGGAGGATTTGCTTCGATGCGCTATCTTTTTGACCATGTAATTATGGCGCCTTGCTCATCCGATTTTGTCATATACCAATGGATGTGCAAGGTGGCTGTAAACTTACCCTTTTTCCCGGATTTCTGTGATGATAGTTTCAAGGTAGAGATTGTCAATATCAAATTGGCCACCCAGTTTTTCACGCACATGTCGTCCTCGTTTTGGCTGGCATTGCTGCTGACCTTCCCTTATTTGATGTATGAGATTTGGAGATTTGTACGGCCTGCCCTGTACGATAACGAAATGAAGAGCGTACGATGGGTCTTTTTGTGCGGAACGATCATGTTTTTTATCGGGTGCAGCGTGGGTTATTTCCTGGTATTTCCGATGACGTTGCGTTTCTTGGCGACTTATCAACTGAGCGCCATGATTACGGAACAGGTTTCACTGGAATCCTATATGGATAATTTCCTGATGATGATATTCATCATGGGAGTAGTTTTTGAGATGCCGCTGGTATCGTGGCTGCTGTCCCAGATCGGATTAGTCAATCGCTCGTTTTTCCGCAAATACAGGCGTTATGCCATTGTCGGACTATTGGTCGCAGCGGCATTTATCACACCCAGCGGCGATCCGTTCACGTTGTCGGTGGTCTTTTTCCCCCTGTACGGGTTATATGAACTGAGTGCGCTCTTTGTAAAGGAGGCGCCGCCGGCTGACGACGAGGAAGAGTTTGACACGGAAAGCGCCTATCCCAACGCATAAAATGAGGAAGCAACGCGATGACACGGAAAAACGGCAAGCACGCACAAAAGAACAACTACGAATGGCCGCGCCAATGGCGTGAAAGGATCATTTACGGTATCTGGATTTCCTTTGCGGCCATTATTTGCGTGACGGTGATTCTGTTCGTAGCCATCGCCGGTGGTTTCATCGGCTATGTGCCGCCGGTGGAACAGCTGGCCAATCCGATTGACAAATACGCCTCTCAGGTGATCTCGTCCGACGGGAAAATGCTGGGCAGCTATTCCTTTAGCAAGGATAACCGCATTTATGTAGGATATAATGACTTGGCGCCCGATTTGGTAAAGGCGTTGATTGCAACGGAAGACATCCGTTTTGCCAAACACAGCGGGATAGATATGAAAGGATTGCTTCGCGCCGTTATCAAACGGGGCGTCTTCTTGCAGAAAAGCGGCGGTGGAGGCAGTACGATCACCCAGCAATTAGCCAAACAGTTGTATTCTCCCAGTGTGGAAAGCCTGCTCGAACGTCTTCTGCAAAAACCCATCGAATGGGTGATTGCCGTCCGGTTGGAACGCTATTACACCAAAGAAGAAATTATCAATTTGTATCTGAATAAATTTGATTTTCTGCACAATGCGGTAGGCATTCAATCGGCCGCCCGCGTCTATTTCGATGCAACGCCGACGACGTTGAAAACGGAAGAAGCCGCCACGCTGATCGGGATGTGTAAAAACCCTTCCCATTATAATCCGGTACGCTATAACCAGCGCACCTGCGAACGCCGGAATATGGTACTGCGGCTGATGAAGGATCACGGCTATCTGGCGCCGGCAGCGTATGACTCTCTCCGGCAATTACCGCTGGAACTCCATTTTACACGCTTGGATCACCGGGACGGCCTGGCGCCCTATTTCCGCGAATACCTCCGTCTGATGATGATTGCCCGGGAACCGAATCGCAAGGACTATACCTCCTCGTGGCAGGCACAGAAATATACGGAAGACTCGCTGGCCTGGGAGACCAATCCCCTGTATGGCTGGTGCAATAAAAACAGGAAACCGGACGGAGAACCGTATAATTTATATACGGACGGGTTGAAAATCTATACTTCGATAGACTCCCACATGCAGCAATACGCCGAAGAAGTTGTTACCAAACATATGGGCGAGACATTGCAACCGTTGTTTTTCAAAGAAAAAAAAGGCCGGAAATACGCGCCTTTTTCAAGCCAGTTGAAAGAAGGAGAAATCAACGACATTATGACTCGCGCCGTTAACCAGAGCGACCGTTACCGCATGTTGAAAAAAAGCGGAATGAGCGACGCGGAAATAGAAAAAAATTTCCGGACGCCGGCAGATATGCGCGTATTCAGTTGGAACGGCATGATTGATACTACCATGACCCCGATGGATTCCATACGTTACTATAAAAGTTTCCTGCGCACGGGCTTTATGGCGATGGATCCCCGTACCGGACATGTGAAAGCCTATGTGGGAGGAGTTGACTTTAACAGTTTCAAATATGATATGGTGACAACCGGTCGCCGGCAGATCGGATCGACCATGAAACCGTTCCTGTATTCTCTGGCGATGATCGAAGGCATCAACCCTTGCGATAAGATGCTGCATGTCCAGCAACAATTGGTCGACGAGAGCGGAGTACCCTGGATACCACGCAATGCCGGGGCGAAAATGGTGGGCGAAGAGGTTTCCATTCAATGGGGATTGCAGCAATCGTCCAACTGGGTGACGGCCTACCTTATGAAACGTCTTTCGCCCTACACGCTGGTACGTCTGTTACATTCGTTCGGATTGAAAGGTCAGATAGACCCGGTCGTCGCCATGTGTCTGGGGACGCCAAGCATATCGGTGAGTGAAATGGTGAGCGGATATACGACTTTTCCGAATAAAGGTATCCGGATTGATCCGTTGACGGTGATCCGCATCGAAGATTCAAAGGGGAAAACAATCACAATTTTTACTCCTCAGATGCATGATGTACTGACCGAAGACGCAGCCTATAAGATGCTGGGAATGTTGCAAAGCGTCATGAATGGCGGAACCGGCAGCCGGGTGCGTTATCTGTATGGCATTCGTGCGCCGATGGGAGGAAAAACCGGGACTTCGCAAGAAAATGCCGACGGTTGGTTTATCGGATTCACTCCCGGTTTAGTGGCCGGCTGTTGGGTGGGAGGTGAAGAGCCTTCCATTCATTTCGACCGCATGAGCGAAGGACAAGGCGCTCATATGGCATTGCCTGTTTTCGCTCTCTTCATGCAGAAAGTCTATGCCGACAAGACATTGGGTTATTCGGACAAAGAAAAGTTCGACGTGCCTGAAAAGTATATCCAATCCTGCCCTCCGGTCAAAGAAAAAATGCCGGAAACTTATATGATAAGGGAAGACGATTTCTTCAACTGATATTTTTTTGTATCTTTGCGGTATCATGTAATAAAACGAGATATGGCACGCTATTTAGACCCGAAAAACGATATACCCTTCAAGAAAGTGTTCGGCGAACATCCCGAACTGGTAAAGAGTTTTCTCAATGCGCTGCTGCCGCTACCGGAGGGGCACAGCATTGTGGATATAACCTATGTTCCGCCGGAACAGTTGCCCGAAACGCCGACCATGAAAAATTCCATTGTGGACGTCAAATGTGTGGAGAGCACGGGACGGGTATTCATTGTAGAGATGCAGAACTATTGGGGTTCCCATTTCAAGAATCGGATGTTGCTGAACGCTTCCAAAGCGTATGCACGTCAATTACCGAAAGGCGAAACATACACCCTGATACAGCCTGTATATACCCTTGCCGTCATCAATGATACCTATACGCCGGGCAAGCATAATTATTATCATCATTACGCGATAGTGAATGTGGAAAACAGCGACGAAGTGATCGAGGGGCTGGAATTTGTGCTGGTGGAGTTGCCCAAATTCGTACCCGAAACGACGGACGAAAAGAAAATGCGTGTGTTGTGGCTGCGCTTTCTCAAGGAAGTGGGCGAGAACGTATACAAAATAGATCCGGCATTATTGGAAGACGCCTATTTGAAAGAAGCGGTAGAGATATGTGAGGTCGGCGCCTATACTCCCGGCGAACTGGAGGCATATGATAAATTTTGGGATACGGTAAGTCTGGACAGAACTCTTACGGATAACCTTGCCGAAAAGACCCAAGCCCTTGCCGAAAAGGATCAAGCCCTCGCCGAAACGACCCAAGCTCTCGAAAAAGAAAGGATTGAACGGGAAAAAGTAGCCCAATCTCTCGCCGAAAAAGATCAAGTCCTTGCCGAAACGACCCAAGCCCTCGCCGAAAAGGACAAAGCCCTCGCCGAAAAGGATAAAATCCTTGTCGAAAACCAAAAACTAATCGAATTCTTACAAAAACAAGCAGAAGTTGGGAAATAACCAGTCCATTCATTTCGACCGCATGAGCGAAGGACAAGGCGCTCATATGGCATTGCCTGTTTTCGCCTCACCCTCTTCATGCAGAAAGTCTATGCCGACAAGACATTGGGTTATTCGGACAAAGAAAAGTTCGACGTGCCAGAAAAATATATCCAATCCTGCCCTCCGGTCAAAGAAAAAATGCCGGAAACTTATATGATGAGGGAAGATGATTTCTTCAACTGATTCTCAAAGAAACGCCGGACGGCGTTCAATATATGAAATTAGGCAAGAGCCTCTTGCTCAAATCGAATAAATATTTAGTCAATCCTTAGCAACTCCATTCACGCGTCGGCGCGGTAAAAATTGTTCGGGAAAAAGAGGCGGAAAATAAGTTGCAAAAAATTTGTTTTAAGTTGTTCCATCATTTTCTTCAAATTCCACGCAGTTGCCGCCATCAAAGCGTTGATTTGGATG
>JAITPV010000003.1 GCA_031289275.1 Tannerella sp. | reverse complement strand
ATGGTCGTCTCACACAAAGTCACATGGATGTTTTGGGCGTGTATGGCATATTGCCGGAAAGTCCTCTGTTTGAGAAGAAGAATATGCAGCAAACTTTCGACTGGGTCTGGGACAACTGGAATTGGAATGCTACCTGGGGATGGGATTTCCCGATGACAGCCATGTGTGCCGCCCGGTTGGGCAATCCGGAAAAAGCCGTAGATGCATTGTTAATGGATGTACAAACGAATACGTATCTGGTGAACGGGCATAATTATCAAAACGGCGGTTTGCGTATCTACCTGCCCGGCAACGGCGGTTTGCTCACGGCGGTAGCCATGATGGCGGCCGGATGGGACGGCGCCGAAGGGAATGCACCCGGATTTCCGGCATACTGGAATGTAAAGTATGAGAATCTGAATAAGATGCCCTGATCAACCTGGAAAGAATAGAATTAAGAGTTAAGAATTAAGAGTTATGAGATGAATGGTGTCCCGTGCAGGAGGATGGACTCTGGCGGTCGCCCTCCGTGCCTTCGTATTCAATGTAATCATCACTCTTATTTCTTAACTCTTAACTCTTAACTTTACTGAGCGCTCAATAAACTTTGATGAGCGCTTAATAAACTTTGATGAGCGCTTAATAAACTTTGATGAGCGCTCAGTAAACTTTGATGAGCGCTCATGATTTCGGTTTCGCTCCCGAAAAACAGTTGCATAGATAAGGTATATTTTTATCCCCTCGTCTCCGTCCCGGCCGGCGGGTGCATTTCAACTTGTCGCACCCGGCATTGCAACCCCTCCCCCACCCCACTGCCCCTAAATCCCCTAAAGGGGACTTTGGGGATCCGGCGGAAGTACCCTTTAGGGGATTTTGGGGTTCGCGTCAAATACGACTATTTGAAAATGCACCCATTAAAACGGGGTTGTGTGTGAAACCGGGAGAGACGCGCCTTCTGCGGAACTTGTTGCTATAACGATTTATTTTTTTCCAATGGATTTATGATGTACTTTTGTGACAAAAAAAACGTACCGTATGAAAACAATTAACATCGCGCTAACAGCGCTTATTTGCACCACATTGTCGTGCACAAAACCGGTCACAGAAATCGAATGTGTATCTCGTCCGGCAACCACATCAACCAATGCACATTACACCGGGAATAAATTACCGCTGCAACCGCTGCATTTCGTCAAACTTCCGGTCGGAGCCATACAACCCGGCGGATGGATTCAGGAATATTTACATCGCCAACGCGACGGACTGACCGGACATTTGGGCGAGATAAGCGCATGGCTTCAGAAAGAGGGTAACGCCTGGCTAAGTTCCGACGGCGAAGGTAATTACGGATGGGAAGAAGTGCCTTACTGGCTGAAAGGATATGCCAATCTGGGATATATTCTGAATGACGCCGATATAATCGCCGAGACAAAAATATGGTTGGAAGCGGTTTTGAACAGCCAACGCGCAAACGGATATTTCGGCCCGTGGATTGAGAAAAACGGAAAACCCGATTTATGGGGTAATATGATTATGTTATGGTGTTTGCAATCGTATCACGAATTTTCCGGCGATAAACGGGTTATTCCTTTCATGAGTAACTATTTCCGTTGGCAGCTGGAACTCGCCGATGATATGCTGCTCGAAGATTATTGGGAAAACAGTCGCGGCGGCGATAACCTTTACAGTGTCTATTGGTTGTATAATATCACCGGCGAAAAATGGCTGCTCGAACTGGCGTCGAAACTTCATCGGAATACAGCTGACTGGCGTCAGGATTCCAATCTTCCCAACTGGCACAATGTCAATATAGCGCAATGTTTTCGCGAACCGGCGACCTGGTGGCTGCAAAGCGCCGATTCTGCCGATTTACACGCCACATACAATGATTTCCACCTGATACGCCGCACTTTCGGACAAGTTCCCGGAGGAATGTTTGGCGGCGACGAAAATTCCCGCTTGGGATATATCGACCCGCGTCAGGGAATAGAAACCTGCGGAATCGTTGAACAGATGGCATCCGACGAGATGCTGCTGCGGTTCACCGGCGACCCTTTCTGGGCAGACCATTGCGAGGATGTGGCTTTCAACACTTATCCGGCGGCAACTATGCCCGATTTCAAATCGTTACGATATATTACTTCCCCCAATTCGGTGGTGGCCGACAGCGAAAACCATCATCCGGGAATCGCCAATCGAGGCCCGTTTACGATGATGAACCCCTTCAGCAGCCGTTGTTGTCAGCATAATCACACGCAGGGATGGCCTTATTATGCCGAACATCTTTGGCTTGCCACTCCCGACAACGGATTGGCGGCGGTGTTGTTCAATGCGTGCACCGTGAAAGCGAAAGTGGCCGACGGCGCCGAAATCACTGTCTCCGAAACAACGAACTACCCTTTCGACGAACAGATAGAGATGTGCATAAATACGCCTGCGGACGTTGATTTTCCTTTATATATACGCATTCCGGCATGGTGCAACAACGGCAATATCCTTATTAACGGACAAAAAACAAATACATTATTGAAAGCCGGAACGTATGCCCGCATATCGCGTGTTTGGAAAGACGGGGATAAACTGACCGTGAATTTCCCGATGACGCTTGCTGTTCGTCAATGGACGGTAAATCAAAATAGTGTCAGCGTAAACTATGGGCCGTTGACTTTTTCTTTAAAGATGGATGAACGGTACGAAAAAAGCGATAGCAAATCGACGGCGATCCACGATTCTCATTGGCAGGACGGGGCGGACGAATCGAAATGGCCCTCGTGGGAAATACATGCCGGCAGTCAGTGGAATTATGGTTTACAATGTAACACGGAACATCCGGAAGCGTCGTTCACTGTGGTGAAAAAAGACTGGCCAAATGATAATTTCCCGTTTACTTTGGAGAGTGTACCGATTGAACTTAAAGCAAAAGGGCGCAAAATCCCGTCGTGGACAATCGACCGGTTTGGTCTCTGCGCCGTGCTTCCGGCTTATCCGGCAATCACAACGGAACAGTTGGAAGATATTACTCTGATCCCGATGGGAGCAGCCCGGTTACGGATATCCGCCTTTCCGCCAATGTGTGAGAATCCGAATAAGATGCCCTGATACAATAACTGTTTATAAATCCTCTAATAAATAACGTATGTATAAAAATCGAATATCCGTTTACCTGCTTTGCCTCTCCGTTTTATGTTTTGCATGCAGTGACAATCAGCAGTTCAGGCAGCAATTCAGGCAGCCTGCCCCCGACGGAGGAACCGTCACCCTGTACTGGCTCAACGGCGCTTTGACAAAAGATTCCGTCCGGCAGCAGATTGAGTTGTTGCATCAAAACGGGTTCAAGGGAATCTCCCCGCTCCCGCTGGCCAATATCAAACC
>JAITPV010000237.1 GCA_031289275.1 Tannerella sp. | reverse complement strand
ATCGCCAATACGTATACGGCTTTCAACTCAAAGTTCCATTTCTTACCCGACGGCGCCTGTTTGCGTATCATGCACGAGGAGTAAAACAAGGCTCTGTCGGCAAAATACGTCTGCTTGGCTCGCTGTATCTCGACAATGAAATACTCGTCCGCCTCATTCGTGCACAGCAAATCATATACCGCCTTGCGACTTTCCCACTCGATCTGCTCGGTCGGTCGATATTGTATCTCCTTTATCCGTGCGCCGGGGATCATGTCGTTCAGGAAGTTTATCATCAACTCCTTGTCTCCGAATATCTTCTTGAAACCGAAGTCCGTCAACGGATTCATGAAAACCGACGGAACTTTGACCTTGGGCGTTGTTTCTTTCTTTTTTGCCATGCTACTACGCTATTTTGCAGCAAAATTAGGAATAAAAATCGAATAACGAAATACATACAGGATTTTTTTATATTCCCGGCGATTGGATGGCAAACCCTTTTCAATTCATAATTGTTTTCTCGTTTTGACGAGGAGGAACGAGGGGTTTACCCGGAAGTAGATGCCGAAGGAATAGTTGGCTTTAGCGTCTACCGGCGAGACGCCTGACGCCGGGTCGTTGAGGTAGCTGTCCAGCCGATAATAAAGGTCGAAATCAATCCCCAGCGCCATTCCCGGCGCGAAAGTGCGCGTATAGGCTGCGCCTAAGACAATCATCTTCGGATGCTCGAAATAGGCGTCTTGCACCGCAAGTGAGGGCGCTCCATAAAGGGGATTGCCGAAGAGGGAGATAAAACGGTCGCACTCCCAGTAGGCCGACTTCACGCTGAAGGCCGTCCATGTGGCTGTCAGCGAGGTGAAACTTCCGTGTCCGCGTTTCAACGGCCACGTCTGGCCGGCATGTTGATAAGAACCGGCCAAAGCCCATTCCAGGCTGATTCTTTCCAGCGCCCCCCGGCGGAGGTTCCAATCCAGCGCGGCTCCGACCGCAGCGTTCAATACGGTTTGCACGGGCAGGTCTGTCGCGTCGATCTGCCCTCCCTGATGCTGGGCTAACACCTGAACGGGAAAAGATACGTGCAACCGCGCTTCCGGCCGGTTCCCCCGCAGGCGGCTCGAAAGGCCGTACACGAAAGATTCCTGATGCGTATCCGAACGGTAAATAAATTTCGTCCAGTTAACCCACGTATCCAACTGCAACCAAGGAAGGTCGTAAAGCAGTTGCAAGCCGGTTTCCGGATCGGCTGTCAGATTCAGTTCCGGATGATACAACGGCTCGATCAGGCGATGATTGGCGCCGCCGTAGATGTTGCCGAAGACGAGTTGCACTTGCCGCGAAAAGGCAATCTGTGCACGAAAATAAGGCAGGATATGCGTCGCTTGTTTTTGCCCTTTATTCCAGTATGGAAGTTGGCTATACGCATATGACGGGTATTGATTTGTTCCCCAAAACCAGAGCGAATGTACCCCGCCTTCCAGTTTGATGTTTTTGGCCGGGTAATACACGGCTTTCGGCTGTATCCAGAAACCGGGCAACGTATATCCGGGCGCCATGTTGCTTGCCCATTCATTGTTCTTGAAAAAACTGAGGTTATCGACCGTCACAAACAGTTTATGCACGTGCAGGGAGTCTATCCGGCTACCGGACAGGTACACCGTCTCCGGCAGTTGGGCTTGCAACCGGCATACTCCGGCCACGAGGCTGATGATGACCCATAGCCATCCGCGCCGGCACAAACGTCCGATAAAATAAGTTTGATTCAAAGATTCAATGATTCAAAGATTTCATTCTCAATTCTCAATTTTTTCAGAGGCCGTCTGAGAAATACGCTTTAGGCAGGGAGCGACAGTTGTACTGCGAGGCCATCACTTCGCCGTAGGCGCCGGCGGAGCGCAGGGCGATCAGGTCGTGACGCCGGACACGGTTCAGCGGCACATCCTTGCCGAATACGTCGGACGATTCGCAGATCGGGCCTACCACGTCGTAGGTCTCCACGTCTTCGTCGCTGCTCAGGTTCTCCATCCGGTGATAGGCGTCGTACATGGCCGGACGGATCAATTCCGTGAAACCGGCGTCAAGAACGGCAAACTTCTTCACTTCGCCTTCCTTTACATACAGCGCTTTTGCGATCAGTGTGCCGCATTGCCCGACGATGGAACGTCCCAACTCGAAATGGATCTGTTGTCCGGGACGTTGTCTGATTAATTGATGGAAAGCGGCGAAATAGTTTTCAAAATCGGGGACAGGCAAATGGTTCGGGTGATGATAGTCGATACCCAGCCCGCCGCCGAAGTTCAGGTTGGCGATCACAAGGCCGCGCCCTTCCAGTTCGTCCTGCAACTCGTTGGCGCGGATACATAAATCGCGGAAGACGGGCAGGTCGGTGATTTGCGAGCCGATGTGGAAATGGATGCCGGTAAACCGGATGTGCTTCAGGCGGGGCAACTCCTCCACCACGCCGGGAAGCATGCCGAGGTTGATGCCGAACTTGTTTTCCTGCAATCCGGTGGTGATTTTGGCATGAGTATGCGCGTCGACATTCGGGTTGACGCGGAAAGCGATGGCGGCCGTTTTGCCCTTGGCGGCGGCCAGTTCGTTGAGCACATGCAGTTCGGCCGACGATTCCACGTTGAAGCAGGCGATGTCGTTATCCAATCCCAGGTTGATTTCCCAATCGGCTTTTCCGACGCCGGCGAAGAAAATCCGGTTTGCCGGGAAACCGGCATCGAGCGCCGCCCGTATCTCGCCGCCGCTGACGCAGTCCGCTCCCAGTCCCTGTTGGGCGATCAGGGAGAGAATGCGTGGGTTGGCGTTAGCCTTGACGGCATAATGTTCGTGGTAGCCATAGCGTCCGGTTTCGGTGTTGACTCTGTCCAGGGTCTTACGAAGCAGTTCCGTGTCGTAATAATAAAACGGCGTCCGGAGGCTGCATAACTTGTCGAGGGGAAAAGTTCCTTTTATCATATATATGAATGAATGATTGTCATTTTCAATTCTCAACTTCTTTGTCGAACAGATGGTTGCTCAGCGCCTGAAGGGCTTTTTGCTTGTCGGAAGCCTTAATCAGGAGGGAGACGTTGAAGTTACTGCCTCCGTAGGAAATCATACGCAGGGGAATGTCCTTGAAGGCGTAGATGATTTTGGATTCAAAGCCGACATTGTCCCATTCCAGGTCGCCGACAACGCAGATAATGGTTAAGTCGCGGTCGACGGTGACGGTTCCGTATTTCTTCAGATCGTCCAGTATCTCGTCCAAGCGTTTGCAGTTGTCGATGGTGACCGACACGCCCACTTCGGAGGTGGCCACAACGTCGATCGGCGTATGGTATTTCTCGAATATCTCGAACACCTTGCGCAGGAAGCCGGTAGCCAGCAACATGCGTCCGCTCTTGATCTTGATGGACGTGATGTTGTCTTTGGCGGCAACAGCTTTGATCTTGCCTTTCTCGGTTTCGTTGGAAATAGTTGTGCCGATGGCGTTCGGCTGCATGGTATTGAGCAGGCGGACGGGGATGTTGTTCAGTTTGGCCGGCAGGATGCACGTCGGATGCAGGATTTTGGCTCCGAAATAAGCCAGTTCGGCGGCCTCGTCGAAGTGCAGCCGGCGGACGGGCGAGGTTTTCTCGACAAAGCGGGGATCGTTGTTGTGCATCCCGTCGATGTCTGTCCAGATTTGTATTTCTTCGGCATGGATGGCGGCGCCGATCAGTGACGCGGTATAGTCGCTTCCGCCGCGTTGCAGGTTGTCGATTTCGCCGTGCACGTTGCGGCAGATAAAACCCTGCGTGATGTAAAGTTTCGTACCGGCATGTTTTTCCAGCAGGGCGTTGAGTTTTTCGCGGATAAAGGCCGGTTCGGGTTCGGCGTTTTTGTCGATTCGCATGAAGTCCAGCGCGGGGAGCAGTACGGAGGTAATGTTATTCTCTTGCAGGTACAGGTGCATGAGGATGGTAGAGAGCAGTTCGCCTTGCGCAAGGATGCTTTTTTCGTCGAACACGGTGAACATCCCTTTCATAAAGGTGCGGATAAAGTCGAAACGCTCATGGATAAACATCCGCGCCTGATGTTTGTATTTTTCCATGCCGTAGAGTTCGTTGACAAGCCCCAGGTATCGGAGCAGGAGTTTGTTTGTGATTTCATTGGCGCCGTCCGGGTTTTTTTTATACAGATAGTCGGAGATTTCGACCAGCGTGTTGGTTGTTCCGGACATGGCCGACAAGACCACGATCTTGGGCGTACCGTCGCTGATCAGTCTCGCCACGTCTTTTATCCGCTCCGCCGATCCGACGGACGTTCCGCCAAACTTTAATACTTTCATAACTTTTCAATCATTAATATAACCTGTTTATTCAATTTATTTCGCATAATGCCGTGTTTTCACATTTAACCACCCGTGCCGGGAGGCTTTCCACGATGGTGTAGTTATGTGTGGTCATGATCACAGCCGTGCCGTACCGGCAGATGTCGTGCAACAGTTGTACGATCTGGAGGCCTGTTTCGGGATCCAGGTTGCCGGTCGGTTCGTCGGCGAGGATCAGTTTCGGCTCGTTCAGCAGAGCGCGGGCGATGGCGATGCGTTGCTGTTCGCCTCCCGACAGTTCGTGCGGCATCTTGTAGCCTTTGTTTTGCATCCCGACTTGTCCCAATACCTCTTTGATGCGACAGAGTATCTCGCTTTTTTTCTTCCAGCCGGTGGCTTTCAGAACAAACTCCAGGTTGCCGATCACCGAACGGTCGGTCAGCAACTGAAAATCCTGAAACACGATGCCTAATTTCCGTCTCAGGTAGGGGATTTCCCTTTTCCGCATCCGGAGCAGGTCATATCCCATGATAAAGGCTTTGCCCTGCGCAATGGGAATTTCGCAATACAGGGATTTGAGCAGACTGCTTTTTCCCGAACCGACTTTCCCGATGACGTAGACAAATTCACGGTCGTGAAGTGTCAGCGAGGCATCATGAAAGACAATGTTTTCTTCCTGACAAAGCTCAATATGTTTCAATTGAAGTAATACTTCCCTTTTCATACCGGTCGCGTTATTCCTTATGTCTTTTCTTCAATTCCTGCGCCAGGTCTTCGAGGCGGAAGCCTTTGCCGGCGAGCAGTACGATCAGGTGATAGATCAGGTCGGAGGCTTCGTAGAGAAAGCCTTCGGTCGTGCCGTTGACGGCTTCGATAACCGTTTCTACCGCTTCTTCGCCCACTTTTTGAGCCATGCGGTTGGTGCCTTGCCGGAACAGCGACGTCGTGTAGGAGCCTTCCGGCATTTCCCGGTAGCGACGGTCGATAAAGTCCTGGAGGTACTTGAGGAAATGGATGCCGTCCGCATTGTTTTCGCCAAAGCAAGTGTCCGAACCGGTATGGCATACCGGACCGACGGGATTTACCTTGACCAGCAGAGTGTCGTTGTCGCAATCCGTAAGGATGTTTACCACATGCAGGAAATTCCCGCTTGTCTCGCCTTTCGTCCAGAGCCGTTGCCTGGTTCGGCTGAAGAAGGTCACGTTACCGGATTCGAGCGTTTGCCGGTAGGCTTCTTCGTTCATGAATCCCAGCATCAGCACCTGATTGGTTTGCGCATCCTGGATGATGGCGGGGATCAGACCGCCCGATTTATTGAAATCTAATTCCATAATTCAAAGATTCTTCATTCATAATTCATAATTACTTTCGTTTTCCAGTCTGACATTAACCCCTTGGGCTTGGAGTTCCCGTTTCAGTTCGCAGATATTGATTTCGCCGAAATGGAACACACTGGCTGCCAGGGCAGCGTCGGCTTTGCCAAGTGTAAAGGCGTCGTGGAAATGCGCCGTTGTACCGGCGCCGCCGGATGCGATGACGGGAACAGGCAGGCGGTCGGCCAGGGCGGCCAGCGCCTCGTTGGCGTATCCGTCCTTCACGCCGTCGTGCGTCATGCTCGTAAACAGTATTTCCCCTGCGCCGCGCTGTGCGGCCTCTTCCGCCCACGGCAACAGTTGCTTCGCCGTCGGAATGCGTCCGCCGTTGAGGTAACAGATCCATGCGTCCGCTTCATGCTTGGCGTCGATGGCAACTACACAGACCTGGCTACCGAAGTTGTGCGCAATCTCGTCGATGAGCTGTGGACGGCGGAGCGCCGCCGAATTGACCGAAATCTTGTCCGCGCCGGCGTTCAGCAGCCTTTCCACATCCGCCAGTTCGTTGATGCCGCCGCCTACCGTAAAGGGGATGCTGATCTGCGCCGCTACTCGTTTCACTAATTCGGTGAAGGTCTTGCGTCCTTCGTGCGAAGCGGTGATGTCGAGGTATACCAGTTCGTCGGCGCCCATGCGACTGTAGCCGGCGCCCAGCTCCACCGGGTCGCCCGCATCGCGGAAGTTGACGAAATGAATGCCTTTGACGGTGGTTCCGTCTTTGACGTCCAGACAGGGAATGATTCTTTTTGCTAACATGAGGTTTCTTTATCAGGATTCGTCCGCGAAACGGATTAGTTCGTTTAACTTGATACGCCCTTCGTAGAGGGCTTTTCCGAATATGACGGCGGGTATGCCGGCGGCCTCCAGTTGCTCAATGTCTTCGATGGAACCGACGCCTCCGCTGGCGATCAGGTAAAGATCGGGCAGAGCTTCGCGGATGTCGCGGTACAGGGCGGTCGAAGGCCCTTGCAACATCCCGTCGCGGCTGATGTCGGTGCATATCGCCTTCGTGATGCCTTTCCGGTGATAAGACGTCATGAACGGGATCAGCGCCTCGTCCGTCGTCTGTTGCCAGCCGTCGATGGCGATCTTGCCTTCTTTCGCATCAGCGCCGAGGATGATTTTCCCGCTTCCGTAGCGGTCGAGCCAGGCAGCGAAGGTCTCCGGCTCCTTGACGGCAATGCTGCCGCCCGTCACCATTCGTGCGCCGCACTCGAAGGCAATCTCCAGGTCGCCGTCGCGTTTCAGGCCGCCCCCGAAGTCGATGACCAGCGCCGTGCGCGTGGCCAGCCGTTCCAGTATGCGGTAGTTCACGATGCGTCCTTCGCGGGCGCCGTCCAGATCTACCACGTGCAGGCGGCGCAGGCCGTGGGCTTCCAGTGAGAGCGCCACCTCAAGGGGGTCTTCGTTGTATATCTTTTTCGATTGATAATCGCCCCGGGTCAACCGGACGCACTTGCCGTCAATCAAATCTATGGCGGGAATCAGTTCTATCATACTTTTTTTACAGGTTCAGGAAATTGGATAAGATGGATTCGCCCACCTGCCCGCTTTTTTCGGGATGAAACTGGGTGGCGTAGAAATTCCCCTTGTGCATGGCCGCACTGAAGGGGTGGATGTATCCGGTCACGGCGATCGTATCGTCCGTCACCGGCACATAGTAGCTGTGTACGAAATAGACGAATCGCCCGTTGAGGGCGGGTGTGAACAGGCGGCTTTTCACGTCCGTCACCGTGTTCCAGCCCATATGCGGTATCTTGTCTTCGTGCCGTTGCGGGACGAAACGCTTTACTTCCGCGTCGAAAATACCTAAGCAGTCCGTATCCCCTTCTTCCGAACGGCTACACATCAACTGCATCCCGATGCAGATACCCAGCACGGGTTGCGTAAGATGCCGGATCACCTCATCCAGCCCGCGTTCGCGCAGGTAACGGATGGTCGTGCCGGCCTCGCCCTGACCGGGAAAAATCACCCTGTCCGCCGTCCGTATCCGTTCGGGATCGTCTGTGACGACAGGAGTCACCCCCAATCGCTTCAACCCGTAATCCACCGAATAGATGTTTCCTGCATTATATTTGATAATAACTACCTTCATTATTGCTTCGTTTTCGTATTTGACGCTCGCATATAGCATATCCCCGACTTTGAATGAGGATTTTAAGCCTGCAAAGATATAAAACAATTATGAATTATGAATTATGAATGCAGAATTAAGAATGCGGAATCCGTCCAACCTCGTCATTGCGAACGCAGTGAAGCAATCGCCGAAGCACCGAAACCCTCAGTAGCCTTGGCGATCAACACCACTTTCTCCATCCCTTATCCCCTCGTACCAATTCCCGAACAACAATAATAAGGTACGAGGGAAAAACAGACCTGATCCTGTGCTACTAAGGGAACCCGGGGCAAATAAGGGTTTATTCGTTCCGCCGGGGCGCCACGTCTGTCGGTTGTTTGGGCGATTGCTTCACTGCGTTCGCAATGACGATGTTGGACGGATTCCCGCCGTACGGCGTTACCAATAACGGGCGGTTGTGCGGGCATTTGCCGCGTTTACGTTTTTGCATTTCATCATTCTCAATTTTCAATTCTCAACTCTCAACTCTCAATTTCATAAATAACATTAAATTTCACCCATCCATTGCAATTAAATAAAGACTTTGTTTACCTTTGCGCCATTCGTAAAAAAAATAACAAAAAGAGATGGAACAGAAAATATTTTTTAGACAGATAGCTGAAAATAAAGGAGGTTTAACTTTCTTTATGCCCCTTGATTTGGCCGTCTTGAATATTTTGTTACTCTCTCTCTCTCTCTCTCTTAATCAGGTACATACACGCTTGCCCGCGTCATTTTTCCACAGGCGCGTCAAGATATACCTTTTTTTTCACAAACAAGAAAAGTTCCGACGTCAAACCGCGACGAGTCTCTGTTCCGGATCACGCAACGTCTGGAAAAATATACGGCGTAAGCATTGATATTGCGGACGACACTCTGAAGGATGAGCAGTATACGGGCGTTTTCCGGTTGGATTTGCCGGTAGAGGAAGTACTGAAAATCATCAATTATCAAAACCAATTTACATATAAGGCAGTAGAAGACCGGATCGTGATCCTGCCTAAAAAAAATCAACTAATATTAACCCCTAAACCCTTATCGCCTATGGAGAAATAAAAACAGAAGAGAAAAGGCAGGAGAGTGTTCTTACCACTCCCCAGCCCAGTAATATTAATCTATCAACAACCTTGCAGCCTCTATTACCGGATCGTAATGCCGGGCTACATCAGTCAGTAATAAAAAAAACAAACAAAGTTATGATTATCAACTTAAATGAACAACGAATTATATGTAAAAAAAATGTACTGATCATGAAATACGTTATTCTATTCATGATGCTGGGAATCGTTTCGGTATCTGCCGAAGTATACACCCAGAAAACAACTATCTCCATAAATATCCAGAATGGAAGTATTTATGATATTGTTTCCGAAATAGAAAAGCAAACCGAATTTATGTTTTTCTATAAAAGTAACGATATAAACAATGATTTGAAAGTAACGGTTCAGGCACAGGATCAAACGGTTTCCGAAATCCTGAACGACGTTACGAAGGGAGCCGATCTCGCATACAGCGTGAACAACAGGGTGATCCTTTTGGCCAAGCGTGCGGATATGGTAGCACAGCAAATCCGCGTCAGCGGAACCGTTACCGACACCCAGGGCGAACCCTTACCGGGTGTAAATATCTTCCTCAAGGGGACGACGACCGGTGTCATCAGCGACGGCGAGGGGCAATATGCCATCAGTGTACCGGATGTAAAGACGGTGCTGGTATTTTCCTATGTCGGCTATGCGGCGCAGGAAATAGTTGTGGGCAACCGTGCCCGGATTGACGTTACGCTGTCCGAATTGAGCGTTCAAGTCGACGAGGTCGTCGTGACGGCATTGGGTATGAAGCGGTCGGAAAAAGTACTGGGCTATGCCACGCAGAAAGTCGGCGGCGAGCAGTTCGAAAAGGTCAAAGGCGCTAATCTTCTTACCAGCATGACCGGTAGAATATCCGGTTTGACCATCTTCAATTCGACCGAATTTATGGACAACCCTACCATCAAGTTGCGCGGCGCCGAACCTTTGATTGTATTGGACGGCGTGCCTACCTCCCTGAGTTTTATCGACCTCAATCAGGATGATATTTTGAGTATCGACGTACTGAAAGGGGCGACCGCTTCGGCGCTTTACGGCTCAAAAGGCGGTAGCGGAGCGATCATGATCACCACCAAGAAAGGCGGCAAGAAAGGTTTTTCGGTAGAGGTCAATACCAGCAATATGTTTAATATGGGCGAATTGGCGCTGCCCGAAGGACAAACGTCCTACAGTTCGGGATATGGTGGAAAATATAATACCGACGACGAAGTTTGGGGCGACAAACTGGATATTGGGCGCATGTATGAGCAATGGGATCCCCTCGCCAAAGAATACCGGATGACGGAGTTGACTTCCAAAGGGAAGAACAATTTCCGGAACTTCCTGGTGCCGAGTATGATCAGCAACACCTCCGTCAGCGTAGTCCAACAGGGCGAAAACGGCAGTATCCGTTCCTCTCTTTCCTATCTCTACGACAAAGGGCAGTATCCGAATACCCGCATGAATCAGCTCCGTTACACCTTGGGAGGAGAAATGAAGCTGGGCAACAAAGTTTCGGTGGAAGGGACGATCGGCTATACCCGGCGAACCTCTCCCAACAGTTCGGGATACGGATATACCAATCAGGGATACATCTATAACCTTTTGGTCTGGACAGGTCCGGAGTATGATGTGCGGGATTACAGAGATTATTGGATTATACCGAATGAGAAGCAAAACTTCCATTACAATGCCTGGTACGACAATCCTTACCTGATGGCGTATGAAAAACTGAATACGCAAAACTACAACAGGATGAACGCCATGCTTTCCATTAATTACCAGATTTTACCCTGGATGAAGGCGATCTTGCGTTCCGGAGGCGATTTGCACGCCGACCTGAACCAAAAAAGAGCGCCGCTTGACATACACTCGCAACGCGAATGGGGCAGTACCAATAAAGGATATTACAGCGAATCGCAACAGTACTATTATACGGTGACCAACGATTTTCTGTTACTGATGGACAAACGCTTCGGTGCGTTTTCGATTGATGGTTTATTGGGCGGGTCGATCAATATGACTTATGACAAAAGCCTGCAAGCCAATACCAGAAACGGTTTGTCCGTTCCGGGGTTCTATTCGCTGAAAGCATCGGTAGACAATCCTGCCGTGTCTCCCTCCATCAAAGAAAAACAAGTGAACAGCCTGTTCGGGAAACTGACAGTGGGATACAGAGATGCGTTCTACGTAGACTTGACAGGCAGGAACGACTGGTCGTCCACGCTGCCTGTCAATGAAAATTCCTATTTTTATCCCTCGGTGGGAGGAAGCGTCATTATGTCCGAATTTTTGAGTATGCCCCAATGGTTGCCTTTTTGGAAACTCAGGGGATCGTGGACCGTATCCAAGAACGACCTTGACATCTATGCGCTCAATCAGGCATACAGCGTAACCAATAATGCCTGGGACGGGCTAAATTCAGCTACTTATCCCACGACGATCCGCGGCGATGTGAAGCCAATCACCGACCGTACCTGGGAAGCGGGCACCGACTTTTATCTCTTGCCCGGAAACCGGCTGAAAGTGGGGCTGACTTATTTCGACCGTCTGCGATATAATATGACAACCAGCGCACTCCTTTCCGATATGTCGGGATACAAATCCCGCCTGCTTAATGTGGATGAGGAGTATGATGCAAGAGGGTTTGAAATTACGCTGGACGCCCTCGCGGTAAAAGCAAAGGATTTCAGTTGGAATGTACTCCTGAACTGGTCGACCATCAAAGAGTATTATGCCCAATTGGACGAAACCTATTCGGCGGATGTGCCCTGGATATACAAAGGCGCACGCAGAAATCCCGTAACAGTAAGGAAATTGGAATATACGCCCGACGGGAGCCTCATTCATTATTCGGATGGGATGCCAAGGCAAAGCCAATATAATTCCCGGATCGGATATGTGGATCCGGACTGGATATGGGGTTTAACGAATGTCTTCCGGTACAAGTCCGTTGCACTGAGCATTGCTTTCGATGGTCGCGTGGGAGGACGTTTTTTGTCGCAGACCAATTACCGGATGCTGTACACGGGTTCGCATCCCGAAACGGACAATTCATACAGGTATGAAGAAGTGGTCAACGGCAATAAAACCTTTATCGGCAACGGCGTGAAACTGGTTTCCGGAAGCGCTACCTACGATGCCTACGGAAATATCGTGACCGACGACCGCACATACGCTCCGAACGATATTGTCGTTTCATACGAAAGCTATATGAAAAGCGCTTACAAGGAACGCGAACAGCTGTACTTTGATCAAACATTTTTCAAGCTCAGGGAAATCTCAATAAGTTATGATCTGCCGAAAACCATCGCGCCGAAGATCGGCGCCTCGCATATTTCGGCAGCCCTGATCGGGCAGAATCTTTTGCTTTGGACAAAGGAGTTCAAATATGCCGACCCGGATAAAGGAAGCGATGAGCTTGCTTCTCCGTCGGTAAGGTATTTGGGAATTAATTTAAAAGTTGCATTTTAATAAGTAAGCGATATGAAAAAGACAATAATAAACCGGTTTTGCCTTATCGGCATACTGTTAGCAGGCATTGGACTGTTCGGATGTGATCATTTTGAAGAGGTAAATACCAACACGGATACAACCACACAAGTGACACCCGCCATGGTGGCTACCTATCTTATCAAGGATTTGACCAACCATGATTCCGAAAGTGATCATGATTTTATAAGTAAATATACTTTCTGGAATGAATCCGTATCCGGGCTTCTTGCCCAATGTTATAATGAGATCGGCAGATGGGACATGAATGTTTCCAGCCTCAATAATGTGGAGAAAATGATCAACTTGGCGACCGAGGGGGGATATAGAAATTCCTATACCGCTTTGGGACACGTTGTGCGGGTCTACCGTTTTTACGAAAAGACGATACAAATGGGTGATATTCCCTACAGCGAAGCAATGAAAGGGGATGAGGGTATTTATTATCCGAAATATGATACGCAGAAAGAGGTCTTCCTCGGCATGTTGAACGAATTGGACGAAGCCGACAAACTTTTCGCCGAAGGAATCAAATTCGATGGCGACATTGTTTATGACGGCGATCCGGCTCAGTGGAGAAAGGCGGCAAACGTGCTGCAACTGCGCCTCCTGATTACTTTATCCAAGCGGGTAGACGATGCCGACCTGAAAGTAAAGGAACGCATGCAGGCGATTGTAAACAGCCGCCCGCTTTTCACCTCCAATGCCGACAACCTGCAAAGGGTGTATTCAAACAAGGCCGGACAGAAATATCCGTTCAATGAGGAAAACAATAATCATATTCTCTCTTCGCTGTCAACGACGATTGTTCTTGATACCTTGAGATTGTTTGGAGACAGGCGTTTATTTTACTACGCTGCGCCAACGGTTTCGGCCATCAGCCAAGGACTTGATGTGACCGATTGGAATGCCTATCAGGGGTTGAACCCGCTGGCCGTATTATCCGACATTCAGGTGTCGGTGGCTGCCGGAAATATATCCCTGTTGAATGATCGTTATTTCTATTTGCCGGAAGGTGAACCCGTCTTACAGCTAAGCTACTCCGAGATGAATTTCATCCTTGCCGAAGCGGTGGTACGCGGCTTTATTTCCGGCGATGCGAAAGCCTATTATGAAACAGGAGTGCGTGCGGCGATGCAGTTTACGGCCGAAAACACCCCCGATAATCCGGCTTATCATCACAACATGAAGATCACCGGCGACTATATCGACGACTATCTGAAAGGGCAGGAAGTGGCTTTTGCCTCCAATCCCGGAAAGCAGATCAACCAGATCATCATGCAGAAGTATCTGATGAATTACATGCATTCGCCCTACCGGATGAGTTACCTGGAGTACAGGCGTACCGGTTATCCGGCGCTGCCGATTAATCCGGAGACGAACCGCAACATACCCTCTGATAAAATGCCGATGCGCTGGATGTATCCTCAAAACGAGTATACTTATAACGGTGATAATGTGAAGGAAGCCGTTGCCCGTCAATATGGCGGCGCCGACGATGTCAACGGTATCATGTGGATATTGAAAGATTGATCCCCCCAAACGGTGGATGCAAATAAAGCGGCTGCACCGGTAACGTTGCGGCCGTTTTTCAACCGACACTTTTGGGGGAAAAGAGGCCGGATGCCAACGGCGATACGAAATTTCACCGTTTTTCCGTCCCGTTGGGGAGCAAAAACGGTGAATCTTTCATATGAGATAAAATAAGGGTGCATTTCAAATTGTTGTATTTTACGCGGACCCCTAAATCCCCTAAAGGGGACTTCCGCCGGATCACCAAAGTCCCCTGTAGGGGATTTAGAGGGCGGGGGAAGGGGGCGCAATGACGAGTGCGACAATTTGAAATGCACCCTAAATAATCTCACGTGAGATTTTTTGACTTTTCGCCCGTTTTTCGGCTAAAACTTTTTTTGAGGTGCTATGAAAAATGGTATTACCTTAGCATGGATAAAAAAGGATTGAAAATGGGAAGAAAAAGATTAGAACGTCAGTCGGTAGATTCACTGTTTTCGACA
>JAITPV010000205.1 GCA_031289275.1 Tannerella sp. | reverse complement strand
GAATACCCGCCCACATCACAATCCGAAGGAATCCGAAAGATTCACATGTTTATAGCACTATCCGTCGCGACATACATTCGACTCCTTCGGAGTCGTACCTCTTCTTCGGTCATGGCGGTTGCTATAAACATGCGACCCTCCGGGTCGTGGAGGAGGATGATTACATTTCATCATTCTCAATTCCTTTCCGAATGGACGGCTATGATTATTGTATTCATCATTCTCCATTCTCGATTTTCAATTCTCAATTCTTTCGGCGTTGGGACGGATACCACATTCATAATTCATAATCCATAATTTCTCCGTACATTTGTCCGTAATTAGTCATTTAATTTTTATGTATATGGGGCATTCGGCAGATACTGTTTCAAAGCTAAAAGAGGTGGAACAACTCATTCAAAACACATGGAGTGAGGTGAGTTACCTTCCTCAGAAAGATGGGCATCCCTTGCCCAATCCGGAAAAACTGAAACAAGTGGTAGGTTTAATAAAAGAGATTGTTTTTCCCGGATTTTTCAATGAATCGGACGTAAATCTACTTGCCCAACGATGTTACACAGGCACCCCTCTGGAGCATTTAAACGCTTTATTGACGGAGCAGATAGCCAACGGACTTTATTTTTTCTCCGACCAGGAAACCCGTCCGGCGGAAGACGTTGCGCCGGCATTGGCATTGGCGTTCATAGAACGTCTGCCGGAAATTAAGCGGCTGCTTCACACCGATGTGAAAGCAACCTTCAACAACGATCCCGCCGCCACGAGCTACGGAGAGGTCATCATCTGCTATCCAAGCATTCAGGCCATGATTCATTACCGCATTGCGCACGAACTGTTGTTGCTCCATATTCCGGCGCTGCCCCGTATCATTACGGAGTTGGCTCACTCGGCCATCGGAATTGATATTCATCCCGGAGCGCAGATCGGCGAATTTTTCAGTATCGACCACGGCACAGGGGTCGTTATCGGCGAAACGTGCATCATTGGGAATCATGTACATTTGTATCAGGGAGTGACGTTGGGCGCTAAAAATTTCGTGCTGGACGAGCGCGGCCTCCCGTTGAACGTGCCCCGCCACCCGATTCTGGAAGACAACGTGATTGTCTATTCCAACTCGACCGTGCTGGGGCGCATCACCATTGGCCGTAACACCGTGATCGGCGGCAATGTCTGGCTCACCAACAGCGTGCCTCCCCATTCGCGCATCATCCAGCGGCGTGCTTCCGGAAGCCCTTCCAGTCTTTTTTCCAACGGCGGAGGCATTTAAAAACAGTAAATAGTTTTCATTCATAATTGCTTTTATCATGTCGTTTATTTATTTCGCGCTTCGTGCGCTTCGTTTTTCAGACGTCCGGCAACGCACGTTCATGGTTGTCGGCCTGTTGTTCGTGGCCATACCGTTTCTTTTGGCCCAACAAAAGCAGAAAGGTTATCCGGAAAAGGGCGATTTTATCGACGTCCTTCCCGGTTTTATCCATCCGCCGAAAGGATATGGCAACGTGCCGTTTTACTGGTGGAACGGCGACAGCCTGAACCGTCAACGGCTCAGCGAACAGTTAGACCTCCTCTCCGAATCGGCCACCGAAGGTTTTGCCGTCAGCTACGTCCACCTCGATCCGCTTGTAGACACCACCGAAATGAAGGATGGATACGGCATGTTTGGGAAAACGGAACCCGGACGTCCCCGCGTCTTTTCGGAAGAATGGTGGGACACCTGGAGCTGGTTTGCCGCTGCATGTGCCCGCAAGAACATGGGCGCCGGCCTGGACGATTATACGGTGGGTTGGACGGGAAACGGGTACTACGCCGATGAATTGGCGGCGATGCCGAAGTTTCGCGGCTATCAGGGCGAATTGGCGTTCAACGTCGATTCGGCGGAAGGCGGAACGACCTGGCGCCGCGAAGCGCCTCAAAACCTCCTTGCCGTAGTGGCTTATCGCCAAAACGACCAAACGGTGACGGAGATCACGCAACATCTTTCCGCCGCCGGACAGTTGTCGTGGACTGTCCCGGCCGGCAGTAACTACCGGATCTATGTCATTACCACACGGGAGGGATATTTGCTGCATCCCGACCACGGCAAGGAACTGACCGGCGTTTATTTCGACCGTTTTGAGAAACGAATGGGCGACGCCGTATCGAACGGCATGAATTATTTCTTTCAGGATGAATTGTATTATCCGCTCCGAATCGGTTCGTGGTCGAATGATTTCAGGGATGAATTTTCCCGGCGAAAAGGATATGACATCACACCCTGGTTGCCTGCTTTGCACGAATTTATCGGCAAAATGACGCCCAAAGTACGCTTGGATTATTGCGACGTATTGCTTGATTTGGCCGAAGAACGTTACTTCCGTCCGGTATACGACTGGCACGCCGACCGCGGACTGATCTACGGCAGCGACAACCTCGGACGCGGCAAGGAACCGTTGGCCTATGTCGATTATTTCAGGGCAAACAGTTGGTATACCGCACCCGGAAATGACGCTCCTTCCAAAGGCTCCAGTTTTTTGCAGACGAAAGTATCCGCTTCCATCGCACATCTGTACGAGCGTCCGCGCACCTGGCTCGAAGCCTTTCACAGCATGGGATGGGGCAGTTCCGGCTCGTGGCTCACGCAGCAGATGGACCACCATGTCATCGCGGGAGGCAACCTGGTTTGCATGCACGGGTTATATTACTCCACGCACGGCGGATGGTGGGAATGGGCGCCACCCTGTTTTCACTTCCGGATGCCTTACTGGCCGCATGTGAAAAAATGGTTGGAGTATACCGAGCGCCTGAGTTATCTGATGAGCCAGGGGACGCATGTGTGCGACATCGCGCTGATGTATCCTGCCGAATCCATGCAGGCCTATCCGGAAGCCGGCGACAGGGAAGTCTTTGACTTGGCCATGACGCTGAGTAATGCCGGATTGGACTATGATTTCATCAATTATGTCAAGTTACACCAGGCTGTTGCTACGGAAAACGGCTTGACGGTTTCCGGTGAGCGATACAAGATTTTAATGCTGGCGGACATGCAGGCGATGCACCACAGTTCGCTGCAAAAGGCGTTGGAGCACTACCGCGCCGGCGGCATCGTACTGGCCACGGGACACCTTCCCCGCGCAAGCACGCTCACCGGCGAAGATGATCCACAGACAGATGCGATCATCCGGGAATTATTCGGATTGACGGCTGTCGAAGCGGCCGCAGGAAAAACCGGCGAGCAACAAACCAACACCGCCGGCGGCGTCGGGTTTTATCTTCCGCAGACAGATGTAATAGCGCAGATACGGTCGCTTATCACGCCTGATTTCCGGCCTGCCGGCGGCGTGGGCAAAGTATTGCACCGCCGAGCCGGACAACGCGATGTATACATGGTGATGGATGTGCCCAAAGGCGAGGAATGTTTCTTCCGGGCAACCGGGAAGGTGGAATTGTGGAATGCCTCCGACGGCACGACCGCACCCTGTCCCGTTGTACGCCGGACGAGCGAAGGCACTTGGTTACGAATCGAAAAGGAATCGTCCAATTCATCGCTTTTCGTTTTTTCGCCCGGAACGCCTGTGATGGCCGACGCCCGGCCACAGCAAATGCTGCCGGCGGCGCAATTTCCCATCGACGGTGAGTGGGAGACGGAACTCCTGCCGACGATGAATAATCGGTGGGGTGATTTCCGCTTCCCGGCTTTCGACGGATATATCGGCGCCGAGGCACGCGCTTTCCGGCACCAACCGGAGGCCTTGTCGGGCAAGGACTGGATGCTACCCGGTTTTGACGATTCCGTCTGGCCGGAAAGTGTGTACGGTTTCGGCCCCCAGATGATTACCTGCAACCGGACGGACGATGAATCCGTCGACGCGCTTGTTGAGACGTTGAAAAGCACGGAATGGCCGGACGGTCAACCGTGGGAGTTCTCGTGGCAATACGGCGTGTGGGATCAGCCGGGCGCACAGGGATGGCACGGATTGAAGGGGAAGGTCAGCGACGGTTTCCTCCTGCTCGACCAAGGCGCTCACCAACTGTATAAGACACACGTATACGTGCCGCAAAAGGGTGTATACCGGATAGAAACGGACGGTGTACGTCCGGCGGTTCTTCTGATCGACAAAGCGCCGGCCGACGGCAGGGTTACGCTGGATAAAGGCTGGCATCCGCTGGCGGTTGTATATCCCAACACCCGGAAGACCGACTTTACATTTGCAACCGGCTCCTATCGCGATGCCCGCGACCGGAGCGCCGTTGTGTTGTTTCCCGCCTCATCGCCCACGCCGGAGCATCCCGCCGCTTACGATCCGATCCTGTCGATGCGTTGGGGGTTGGGCGACCATCTGATGTACGATCCTTACGGCGGAAATTACCGCGTCTGGAATTACCGTTTCCGGGCGGCGCCGGGTCTGAATGGAATGACGCTGACGGTTGCCGGCAAAATCCGAAATGTATGGTTTGACGGCAAGCCGGTTGACCGGAAGAATATCCGGCAGACGGGAAAACGCGAAGACGGTATCCGCACGTATGAAGTGGTATTCGGTCAGGCACGGAAAAGGGTAGGAGTTATAGCCTTTTCCATCGAACGGGAAAACGGCTATCAGGGCGCCGCCGTCTTGTGCGAACCGGTCGAATTACACACCGGCGCCGGACTGCTGGCTACCGGTAACTGGTCGGAAACGGGTGCGCTCAAATACTATTCGGGAGGAATGTATTACCGCAAATCCGTCGAATTGCCGGAAGTCCGTATCGGCGGCAGGGTGGTGTTGGATTTGGGCGAATTGACCGCATCCTGCGAATTGACCGTCAATGGGCAACCGGCCGGCATCCTGATGAGTCCGCCTTATCAGGCCGATATTACGTCTTACGTCCGTACCGGCGCCAACCGCATCGAAATTTTGGTTTACAGCACGCTATCCAACCATTATCAGACGATCCCGACGCCTTATCGCGGAGATGGCCGGGCCGGACTGATCGGGCCGGTATCCATGATTATTTATTAATCGCGTTACCAATGACGAGATACAGGATAAAAAAATCCAGCATGTATTGCGTTTGTATGATTTTTATTCCTAATTTTGCTGCAAAATAGCGTAGTAGCATGGCAAAAAAGAAAGAAACAGCGCCCAAGGTCAAAGCGCCGTCGGTTTTTATGAATCCGTTGACCGACTTCGGCTTCAAGAAGATATTCGGCGACAAGGAGTTGATGATAAACTTTCTGAATGACATGATACCCGGCGCACGGATAAAGGAAATTCAGTATCGACCGACCGAGCAAATTGAGTGGGAAAGTCGCAAGACGGTATACGATTTGCTGTGCACAAATGAGGCGGACGAGTATTTCATCGTCGAGATACAGCGTGCCAAACAGACGTATTTTGCCGACCGCGCCTTGTTTTACTCATCGTGCATGATACGCAAACAGGCGCCGTCGGGTAAGAAATGGAACTTTGAGTTGAAAGCCGTATA
>JAITPV010000188.1 GCA_031289275.1 Tannerella sp. | reverse complement strand
AGGATTTTTTTCGCGCTGTTTCCGGCGATAGTCGGGATAAGCGCGGTGCAGGCCAAAGATGAGATCTGCATTCGTATCAACGGGCAGGACATAGCCCTGTCTTCGCTCAAGTCGCAAACGTTCGAGGCGGGGAAGACCGTATTTACGAAGACGGACGGTCAGGCTGTGACGGTAAACCTGTCGGATCTTTACGATGCTCCGGTAACGTTTGTGGTCGCCAGCCCGACGGGAATACAGCCGGTTCCCGATGCGCCCCGGTTCGCAGTGTATCCGAACCCGACCGGCGGGACGGTACATGTGCAGTCAGGCGATGGCGACGTTGGGAGCGTGACGGTTTACGGCCTTTCGGGGCAGGTTGTAAAGACGGTGCGGATTAACGCGCCGACAGGAGAAATTGACCTTTCGGGGTTGAACGGCGGAGTATATTTTTTGAAAACCGGAAGCGGCCATGCTGCGAAAGTAATCAGGAAGTAAAGTTGCAAATTATAAAAACAGTCGATTATGAAAAAGATTATTTACCTGGTATTGGCGGCTATGATAACATCGGCCGCAGCATTTGCGCAGGACGCCGGATTGATAAGGGTGGTACGGAAAGACAAGTCGAGCCAACAGTTCAGCACTGCGAACATGGACAGTCTGGTGTACCGTTCCGAAGGCGGCAAGGATTACCTGATTATCTACGGCGATGGCGGAACAGAGCAGGTCCGGTTTGAGATATACAATCCCACAACCGGAATTGACACGATTTTATACAACGCCTATGAAACTCAAAACTCCTATGGCATTGATGTCGATCTGACCCTGAAATATGGCGGGCTGATTTACGGTGACATGGGTCCTGATTACGGTAAGTACGCCATATTTTTGTATTCTCAGGGAATCAAAATATTCCATGTAGAAGCAAAGACTTGGGAGAAATTTCCTTGGAGTTCCATCCCCTCAAATTGGGAGACTCTGTCAGGAGGTGAACCATTTAAGGTATATTTCTCGGACGGTATGGGAGTCATATATAGAGAAATAAACCCATATACCGGAGAAGTATGGGTAACAACATGGTTTTCCACTGGAGGCACTCGGTACGCTCCAAATATGTGGTCTAAAAACGGATACACTCCGCATATTCCCACCAATGTTGTCAGCAATCCCGATGGCTCGGTAACGCTGACAGGCGGCGGCTTGGAAGTAACTGCCAAAGAGTGGTAACGGCGCTTCGTACATGGTCAGTGAATAATTATTTCACGGAGCATTAGCCCAAACAGCCGATAAACATGCCGGAGTTTTCTGCGCAAACCCTAACAGGGTTTTGAACCCTGTTAGGGTTACTCGCGATTGCGATGCCCCGCCTCAAGGTTTGCTTTTAGCGACAGAATACCGAAAGAACTATCAACAACTCTTCAAAAAAGATCTCCACATCTTTCGTAAGAACTATTTTTCTTTCCACGGCCAGGCTTCAATCCGTTTATACATGTGTTGTGTAAACTCCACCGTCCATTCGGATATGCAAATCCGAATGGACGGTTCGTTCTATTGAATAAGTTTTTCTCCTGCTACTAATTGTGAGGGGCTTTTGGCTGCGACGTAGCGAGGACGCTACGCCCAAACCGGGTGTCTCCTGTCATCGTGAACGCAGTGCGGCGGAATCCGGCCAACCTCGTCATTGCGAACGGAGTGAAGCAATCGCCTATACAACTGATAAACTCAGTGTTACGGCGACTGCTTCATACTTCGCAGTGACGACGTTGTAAGGATGAACGAACAAAAGAAAACATAAAATGCTTTTGAAGAATGTGATTAATTGGTTACATTTGCAACGTGAACGAAGAAACGAAAAAAATAAGGGATTTATTTCATACGGATGAGTTTGACTCTTTTTATGAATCATTGGATGAGCGGACTGTTTCAAAATTTGATGAAGCGATCTTGTATATTGAAACCATCCATGTTCTGAGCACTAAATTTGTGAAAAAGATAGCAAATACGAATCTGTATGAAATGAGAGTATCTGTTGGATTCAATGAATACCGTACCGTTATTTTTGCAACAGACCATGACAATGTAATACAATCGACTAAAATTGTCCTGTTGAACGCATTTTTGAAAAAGTCTTCAAAAGATTATGACAAACAAGTGAAAAGAGCTATTAACATATTAAAAACATTAGAATTATGATACGGTTAGATTCTGCAAAATTAGCAAAGCTGCACAATACAAACGAATTGTTAGACCGTAAATATGGGAAAAGAGGAACCGCAACTCGCACCGTTTTTGAAGAAAAAGCGCTATCTCATTATTACGGAGAGATACTGAAGGAACGGAGAAAAGAATTAAAGATCACGCAAAAAGAACTGGCAGACAAGATTGGAAAGGAGCGCAGTTATATTGCCCATATTGAACGGGGAGAAACGGATATGCAATTATCCAGTTTTCTCCGGATTTCCAGCGCATTGGGCTTGCATCTTTCGTTGGATGTTTGAGAGTAGCCCAGCTCGGCACAGGCTCCTGCCTTCCATCGCGCTAAAAGCAAAGTAGCCTTTGGCGACGGGACACGGCGGAAAGTGTGGGTCAGTGAATAACTAACAGTGAACAGTTGCCCGTCGCACCGCGTCATTGCGAACGGTGTGAAGCAATTGCCTATACAACTGATAAACTCAGTGCCCCGGTTCGGCGTAGCGTCTTCGTTGCGTCGCAGCTAAAAGCCGGCCTCCGGCAGGCAAGGTTTAGCACAACGAAGTCCGGAGACTTCGCCGAACGGGGGATTTTGAAATGAAATCAAACCGGCATGGGTATCAATTAAAAAAGAGGAAGCGTTTAACTTCCTCTTTTTTTTTACGCGATAAGCGCCCCCTTTACGCATCCGGATCCCCATTCCCCGAAACAAGTATAGCTAAAGTATAGGACAAGTATAGCTAAGCCCGCCCGTATGCAGACGAACTGCTTTCTACTGAAAATATCTTCGTTATTCACGGGAAAAATCATATCTTTGCCCCGTTGAACCAACAATAAACACAGATTCTTATGGCGACAAAACAAAAAACATCCGCTTCAAAAACGAAGCAACCCGACACAACAGGCAATGGTGAACATGCGCGATACATTAATCCGCATATCGACTTTGGTTTCAATTACATGAACACGATCTATTCGGCGGAAAAGAAAGTCGCCAGGGAAAAGGATGCCGTTATTCAGGAAAAGAAGTTGCTCTTCAGGAAGCTGAAATTACAAAGATACCTGTCGACCGGATTAACGAAATCCTCAAATTATTGTAATCCGTTCCTGTTTCAATTCTTCTATAAATAGTTATATAGTGAGTATGAAAGAAATACGAAAATCTTGTTTTATGTTGTTGTTCGTATGGAGCGCCGTCTGTTTCGGACAGCAGAGAGAAAATATGCATTATTATATGATGGATATTCGTGACAAACACGAGCTACCGGCTGAAGAAGGGCGGACTTATGTTTCGTCGGACGAAAAAACAGCCGTGATAAAGGGAAACCGGGTAAGGGCTGTCGGCAACGGGGATTGCATCATTTATGCCGTGTCGGAAGGCAAGCAATCGGAATTTGCTCACATCACGGTGGGTTGGCCGGTGCAGAATCCCGTACTGCCCTATTCGTGGAAAATGTATATTCCCGACTGTGAGGCGCATCGCTTCGGCGACAAACTGTATGTTTCGGGTTCGCTGGATGCAAGTGACCGTTTTTGTTCGCCTTATATAACGCCGGTTATAACTTCCGACCTGAAACATTGGGAGAGTCGGGGAATGGCTTTTTCTTCTTTCACCGAAAGCGTTCCGAATCCCGGGAAAATGCTATGGGGTTCGGATATTCATTTTTATGACGGAAAATATGGGTTATACGGGGCTTATGAATGGTCGGGCGAGCAAACGGAGAACAATTTCTACGTGGTGGAAAGCGACAGTCCGGTTGGCCCATTCAAAAATTTCCGTTGGGTGACCGGAAGCCTGTCGAAAAAGAAAATAGACGGTATTACGCCCAAGATTTTGGTTGAAAACGGTATCCGTTACATCATTTGGGCGCCCACCTTACAGCCTGTTGTTGAGAATTATCTGATGATTGCAAAACTGGCCGAAGATGACGTTATAGATGAAAGCAGCATGAAAAACCTCGGACGCCTGAAAGATTTCTATGAAGGCCCGTCCATTCGCAAACGCGGTGATACTTATTATCTTGTCTATGACGAAAATTGCGGCGCTATCACAGACAGGAATCATACACCCAAACGACTTTCTTACGCTACAAGTAAAAACATAACGGGTGAATATGTTTACCGTGGCGTCATTCTTACCATCGAAGACATGGCGGGTAACGTGAACATACAAGGCTCCATGGAAGAGTTAAACGGCGAATGGTACATCTTTTACCACCGTGCGATGAACGGAATTTGGAACAAACGTTCGCTGTGCGTCGAAAAAATCAGTTTCGACGGGGACGGACTTATTAAACCGGTTGTGCCGACAAGCAGCGGCATCGCGGAGGGGTTGAATACGTCTTTCCCGATATGGTTCAATACCGCCGTTTTCGGAAAGAATTACACATTCACCGACGAGGGCAAGTACGGCAATACATTGGTAAACGGCAGTGCGGAAATAGGATTCCGTTATATCTTTTTTACCGGCAAAGAAAAACAACTTGTTTTACAGGGCAGCGGATTGGAGAATATCACATCCGTCAGAATCATTGCCGGCGGAAAGACCATCGGCGAACGCACGGGAAACGGTGAAATCATCCTGAAAAACGTACCGAAAGGCAAAGCCGAACTTACGCTTGCCATCACTTCAACAGGAGAAACACGTCTCGAAACGTTGCGATTTCTCAAACATTAAATGAATGATTTCTCGATGCTCAATTTTTATATCCGTTCCAGTACGGTTTCGATCAGGCGGGGCAGACTGTCCCGATAGTCGGTATTCATCTGTTTGTCTACCCGTCCGGCGATGATGCAACAGACGGTCATTGCCCGGTGTCCCATCAAGGCGGCCAGGCCGGCCAGTGCGGAACTTTCCATTTCGTAGTTCGTGATTTTGCGTCCCAGATACTCGAACGCCTCAATTTTCGCCTTCAACGCCGGGTCGGCCAGCGGCAACCGCAACTCGCGTCCTTGCGGGCCGTAAAAACCGTTGGCGGCAACGGTGATGCCACGCTGTATATCATCTTGCGTGATTTGGGCAAGCAACGAAGCGTCAGCCGACACGACATAGGGACGCAAGCCCGTCAGTTGCCAGTCCAACTGCCGGAGAAGTTCCTTTTCCAGCACATGGTCGCGCACGCACTCGTGGCCGGCATAAAAATAAAGCACTCCATCCAGTCCGACGGACTGTTCGGACGCGACATACGTACCGACCGGAACGAAAGGTTGCAGTCCGCCGGACGTACCGATACGCACCAACGTGAGAGGGCGGAATACCGGTTGGACGGTACGGGTTGCGAAGTCAATATTTGCCAACGCATCCAACTCGTTCAGCACAATATCCATATTATCGCAACCGATGCCGTGCGAGACGACGGAGATACGTTTCCCCCGGTAACTGCCCGTAATGGAATGAAACTCCCGGTTGGAAACATCACACTCCCTGTGGTCGAGGTATTCGCCAATGAGCGAGACACGTGCCGGATCGCCGACCAACACCACGCGGTCGGCTAACTGTTCCGGTTTCAGATGCAGGTGGAAAATGCTTCCGTCTGCATGGATAATCAGTTCGGATGGAGGAATCATAGAAAACATCGGATAAATGATTAATAGGCGGCTAAAATACAAAAGTTTTTTGGATAAACTCATGCAAATACCGCAAAATTGTATTACGTTTGTGCTGTTTTTACGGAAAACCGTTCGTCGTTATTTTCTGTAAACCGTACAAATTATAATTTTCAATCATAGAAAAGATGCAGATAGGAAAGTATTCATTCGGAACCGGCGACCGTTTCGCCCATCAGGGCGAAGCCCAATTAAAAGCCTTGTTGCAGGCGCGTGAAGTATTGGGATTAGACATTGTTCCGGTATGGAACAAGTCGAATCGCGAACATACCATTGTCCATTCCACCCCGGCTGATACACGCGAAGAGGCCGATCAGGCCGTATCCGCCCTGGGTTACAAGGGCGCCTATTTTGTTGATGCGGATCACATCAACCTGGGCAATGTGGACAAATTCATTGATTATTCGGATTTTTTCACGCTTGATGTGGCCGACTATATCGGGCAGCAGGCGCCTGATGCCGACATCGACGCCTTTGTGGCCGGAAACAGGAAATATACGGGAAAACTGCAAATTCCGGGTATCGCCACACCGTTCGATGTGTCGGAGGAATTGTTGCGTTGCATTGCGGGCAAATTCCTGTTTGCCGTGCAGGAAGCCGGGAAGATTTACCGTCATATCGAAAACGTGAAAGGCAAGGATCATTTTGTCGCGGAAGTCTCGATGGACGAAGTGAACGATGCCCAATCGCCCGTGGAGATGTTTTTCATCCTGAGCGCGATGGCCGGAGAAAAAATTCCGGCGCAAACCGTTGCACCCAAATTTACCGGGCGGTTCAACAAAGGAGTGGATTATGTAGGCGATGTGTCACAATTCGCGAAAGAATTTGAAGAAGACTTGCTGGTGATCGACTTTGCCGTAAAGGAATTTGGCTTGCCCGATAACCTCAAACTCAGTATCCATTCGGGCAGCGACAAGTTTTCAATCTATCCGGTCATGGGCAAACTGATCCGGAAATACGACAAAGGTATCCACGTAAAAACAGCCGGCACCACCTGGCTCGAAGAAATCATCGGTCTGGCGCTGAGCAACGACGAGTCGGCCGTCGGTCTGGCCAAAGCCATCTATTCGGGCGCCGTTGGCCGTTTCGACGAGTTGTGCAGCCCCTATGCAACCGTCATTGACATTGACCGGGACAAACTGCCTTCAACGGAAGAAGTTGCACGTTGGACAGGCGAAAAACTGGCTCATACCCTTCGCCATATCCCCAACCATCCGGATTATAATCCGAATTTCCGGCAACTGATTCATGTGGGTTACAAAATCGCTGCCGAATATGGACGGGAATATACGGATGCGTTGAAGAAGCACAAGGACATTGTTGGACAACAAGTCATCGACAATATCTACGAACGTCACATCAAAAGATTGTTAGTTTTCCCCTGATTTTGGCCGCAGTTTGCGCTAATTCTTCCGGTGTTTTTTCCAATTTCGGATTCCCGAAAAACAGATCGGATTCTTTTTGAAGCGGTACCAGATGGATATGCGCATGTGGAACTTCCAGTCCAATGACGGTCAATCCTATGCGTTTGCAGGGAATTGCCCGCTCCAATGCGCGGGCAATGGTTTTGGAAAAAGCCATCATACGCCCCAGGGCGTTATTGTCCAGATCAAAAAGATAATCGATTTCCTTTTTCGGGACAACTAACGTATGTCCTTCGGCCATCGGATGAATGTCCAGGAAAGCGAAAAATTCTTCATCTTCGGCAATCCGGTGGCAGGGGATTTCTCCTGCGACAATTTTACTAAAAACAGTAGCCATAATCTTGTGGTATTATATCGATATTTCCAAAATCTCAAATTTGACGATCCCGGACGGGACTTTGATTTCCACAATATCTCCTGCTTTTTTTCCCATCAACCCTTGGGCAATCGGAGTGCTCACCGCGATCTTGTATTCCTTCAGGTTCGCTTCCGAATCGGCCACTAAAGAATAAGTCATGATCGCGTTATTCTGCAGGTTTTTGATTTTCACTTTATTCATGATCTGAACCACATCTGTGCCGATGCGTGCTTCGTCGATCATCCGAGCGTTCGAGACCAGTGTTTTCAACTGCGCAATTTTCCCCTCAAGAATACCTTGCGCTTCTTTAGCGGCATCATATTCTGCATTCTCGGACAAGTCGCCTTTATCTCTTGCTTCTGCAATCTGGGCGGAAATCTCAGGACGCCTCACCGATTCCAGGTAACTAATTTCGGCCAATATTTTGTTGTAGCCGTCTTCTGTCATGTACGTAATAGCCATTTAATCCTCCTTCTTCTTGATTTTCAAAAAGTAAAAAAAGAATCCCGGCCAAATTTTCAGCCGGAATCCATATTTAATCCTCATTTATATCAGTCGCCGCAAAGATATATCTTATTTTGGAGATTATAAAATCCATAGAAATGCTTTATAACATAAAAATGGTTGTTGTTGCACCTGTTTTCCGTTAAAATCATAAGACTGATTCAACTTCTTTTTCAAGATGGTTCATATCATCCACCCGTTTTACCAGGATTCCCTTCCGGTTCAGAATAAAAATAGCGGGTAATTGCTTTACATTATATAATGCCGCGGCTTGAGAATACACCGATTGCGGATCATGTACACATATCCAGGGTAAATCGGACGCAATATTTTTCCATAAATGCAAGTCTCCATCCAAAGACATCTGAAAAATTTCCACGCCTTTGGCATGATGATTGGAATAAATGCGGCTTAACGTCGTATTCAGTACGGCCGACCATTCACTCTGATAAACGGTAAAGTTGAGAATCACCACTTTTTCTTTTGCCACATCGGACAGTTTTATTTTTTCTCCCGTTAAATCCGGCAATTCCACGTCAAGGTAATTCACTTCGGTAGCAATTTTGTCCAGATCAATCATTCGTTCGCTCCGGAGCACTTTCAGGGATTGCAGCGCCAGATTGTACAAATGTTTTGCCCGGGGGCTTTCCGGATAAAAATGATTGTAGCTGGTTGCCACCGCACCATAGGCCCGTGAATCGCTTTTGTCATACAAATCAAAGAACAGCAAACCGTCCACCTGTTGGAAAAGAGCGAAATACGAGACCGTAGACATGGGTTGGCTGTATATATATTTCAGGGCGATTTCTTTATACATATTAATCACGGTCATGACTTGCTGTTGATAAAGCGTATCGGAGATGATGCCGGCCTCATATTCTTTACGCAGCCGTTTAATGGCCTGGTTGGCATCTAATTGAGCCAGGGTAATTTCCTTGATGGCGGTAGACCAAGTCGAACCTTCTACGGTATACGAAGTGGCAAACGTTCCCGCATCGGCGATAATCGAAACGGTTTCAGTCGAATCTACCGCAAAATTAATCAGTTGGTGGTTCAAACGCAAATGGTAAAAGTCCGGATAATCCGGACGCGCTTCTTTGAACGTGAATTTTCCGGACGCATTTAATTTGAATGAATCCAACAATACGACCGACGCAAGTCCTACATTTTCCAGATAAATGGTTTGCCCGTCGGCCCCGGCCACAATTCCGGTTACTACAAATTCAGGCGACTGCTTGCACGCCATCATCATCATTCCCAAGCTGCAAACGGCAGCTAAAAGACAGGGTACTTTATTTTTCATACTTTATTCTTTAACGGTTACAAATATACGCTATTTTATATTGGATAAAAAAAAATATTCATCTACATTTGCATTCATGAATGAAAGAAATATTATATCCATCCTGGAACAGGAAGCAGAAGCCGTTCGCAATATTCCGGTTACCCAGGCATACGAAACGGCTGTTGGCCTGATTGTCAAGCATGTCCATCAGTTAGGAGGAGCATTAGTTATCAGCGGCATGGGAAAAGCCGGGCAAATTGCAATGAACATTGCCACCACGTTTAGTTCGACCGGCACGCCGGCCTACTTCTTACATCCCAGCGAAGCGCAACACGGTGATCTGGGCATTGTCCGCAAGCATGACCTGATGTTGCTGATTTCAAATTCGGGAAAAACGCGTGAATTATTGGAACTGGTTCAATTGGCGCGAGGATTGGTGGAGGACATGCAATTTATCGTGATCACCGCCGATCCCGGCAGTCCGCTGGCAAAAGAAGCCGCCGTTTGCCTGCCGACCGGAGCGCCCCGGGAAGTTTGCCCGCTGGGATTAACGCCGACCACCTCTACTACCGTAATGACCGTGATCGGAGATTTGCTGGTCGTCAGTGTAATGAGACAGATCGGATTTAGTAGCGCCGATTATGCCAAACGTCATCACGGCGGATATTTAGGCTCGAAAAGTCGCCAGCAGAGTAAAAAAGAAAACAAGAATCTATGAGAAAAGTGATCGGAATCGGAGAAACGATCCTGGATATTATTTTCCGGGGAGATCAGCCGCACAGCGCCCTTCCCGGCGGATCGGCCTTCAACAGCATGGTCTCGTTAAGCCGGTTAGGCGTTCCCGTCTCTTTTATCGGCGAGTTGGGGAATGATCGCGTCGGCGAGATCGTCCGCCGTTTTATGCAGGCCAACGGCATGACAACCGATTATATCGACTGTTTCCCGGATGGAAAAAGCCCGGTATCCTTAGCCTTTCTGAATAAGGCGAATGATGCGGAATATATTTTCTACACCCACTATCCCGACCGGCGGTCAAGCATCTCCTATCCGGTGATTAACGCCGACGACATCGTCCTCTTCGGTTCGTTTTACGCAGTACATCCGTTGACCCGCGACCGGATAGTCGAACTGCTGGAATATGCACGCGAGCGGCAAGCGATTATCTATTATGACCCGAATTTCCGCCAAATGCACGCCCATGAAGCGATTCGCGTTCGCTCGACCATCATGGACAATTACGAATTTGCCGGTATGGTGAGAGGCTCGGACGAAGACTTTCTCCATTTGTACGGCCTGACGGATATGGATAAAGTCTATCGGGACGAAGTCGGTTTTTATTGTAAAACGCTGATTACGACACGGGGTACGCAGGGCGTCAACCTCTATACCGAAACGCTCCGGCGCCATTTCGAAACGCCGGTCGTCACGCCGGTCAGTACTGTCGGAGCGGGAGATAATTTCAATGCAGGCATCATTTACGGACTTATCAAATATGGCATCGGCTACCATGATTTGCCTGCCCTCAGCGAACCGACATGGGCAAAAATCATTCGCTGCGGAATGGAACTCGCCGCCGAAGCGTGCCAAAACTACGCCAACTACATCCCGGTTGAATTTGCGGAAAAATACAGGGAAAACATTTCATAAGCATCTGTGTGGAATTATCTCCGAAATATCATTATCTTTGCAAGTTCAATGGCGTTATCATAAATAAAACGGTATTGAAAAAAGATTGAGTTCAGGATGGCAAAAAGAGAAGACAAGCAGTTGGATGTGGACAAAAGGTATTTGCGCATGGCCCGTATCTGGGCTGAAAATTCCTATTGCAAACGTCGTCAGGTAGGAGCGTTGATCGTCAAAGACCAAATGATTATCTCGGACGGATATAATGGGACGCCTTCCGGGTTTGAAAACGTTTGTGAAGACGAAAACAACGTTACCAAACCATACGTGTTACATGCCGAAGCCAATGCAATCACCAAAGTGGCGGCCTCTTCCAACAGCAGCAAGGGAGCTACGATTTACATCACCTCCTCCCCCTGCATCGAATGTGCCAAACTGATCATCCAATCCGGCATCAAACGGGTGGTTTACTCCGAAAAATATCATGCGGAAGAAGGCACCCAATTACTTTTATACGCCGACATTTCAGTAGATTATATAGATATAAACGAAAATAAACAATGAACAATAATAACAAATCGGGACGGATCGTTCCAATAACGATTGCAGTTATCATCAGCGTCGTGTGCGGTTTTTACGCCGGCGCCTATTTATCTAAGACACAACCGCATTATGGAGGCAATAAGATTGATTCCATTCTGGGCATCATTGACCGGCAATATGTGGATACGGTAAATATAAGTCAATTAATTGAAACGACGGCACAAAAATTGGTCAGTGAACTGGATCCACATTCCGTGCTTATCCCGGCCGAAGATTTGCAAATCGTCACCGACGACCTGGAAGGCTCTTTCAGCGGAATCGGCATTTCTTTTAATACCCCTTCCGACACGATCCTTGTTATTAGTGTAATCTCCGGCGGCCCGGCCGAAAAAGCCGGTATTTTGCCCTTCGACCGCATCATCACGATCGACGATTCGGTCTATGCCGGCAAAAACATCAACCAGAACCAGATCATGCGTACTTTGCGGGGTTCCAAAAACAGCCGGGTGAAATTAGGCATCCGGCGCGGCATCTCGCCCGAACTCATCGGCTTCAATGTCACACGCGGAGATGTGCCGAATCACTCCCTTGATGTTTCTTATGCGCTTGACCCTCACATTGGATACATCAAAGTGAAAAACTTTGCCCGGACGACCTATAATGAGTTTATTACCGCTCTGGCCAAACTTAAAAAAGACGGATGTAACAGTTTTGTTATTGACCTGCGCGGCAACAGCGGCGGATATTTGGATGCCGCCATCCGCGTGATTAACGAGTTTGTACCCGGTAACCGCCCGATTGTTTATACGGAAGGCAAAGCCTTTAAACGGCAAAATTTCTATTCCGACGGGACAGGCTCTTGCCAGGACGCGCCGGTCGTAGTCCTGGTAGACGAGTTTTCCGGTTCCGCCAGCGAAATCTTTGCCGGCGCGATTCAAGACAATGACAGGGGATTGATTATCGGACGGCGCACCTATGGCAAAGGTTTGGTACAGGCTCCCATCCTGCTCGACGACGGCTCCGAACTGCGGCTGACCGTGGCACGCTACTACACGCCTTCCGGACGATGTATTCAAAAGACCTACGAACTGGGAAAATCGGAAGAATACGACCAGGATTTGTATAACCGGTACCTGCACGGGGAGTTCGATTCGGCAGACAGCATCAAAATGAACGACTCCTTAGTCTACACCACCATCGGCGGACGGACAGTGTATGGCGGAGGCGGTGTCATGCCCGATATTTTTATCCCGCGAGACACGAATGAAATCACTTCTTATTACAGTAATGTGATCAATACCGGTGTACTTTACCAGTATGCGCTGGATTATTCCGACCATAACCACAAGACACTGGCGTCGTTCAAAACGTATGAAGAATTATACACTTACCTGCAACAACAACCGCTGTTATACGATTTTACCAACTTTGCCGAAGACAAGGGCGTCAAAAAACGTCCGACGCTTATCCAAATCTCCGGAAAACTGATCGAAAGCCTGTTGCACGCTTATATTATCCGTAATTTCTTCGATTCGGAAGGATTTTATCCCGTCTTCCAGAAGGATGACATCACGATACATCGCGCCGTTCAGGTGATCCGGGACGGAACATGGATTCCGAAAGTTTCCTGAAACACCGCACTACATGCAACTCCGGGACGAGAAACAGTCGATGCGCCGGGAAGTCGCCCTGTTGAAAAAAGGCTATTCCCCGGAGGCGTTACGCCGGTTTTCCGTACGGATACAACAGCGCGTCGAGCAACTCCCGCTTTTTCAGCAGGCGCGTCGCATTGCATTTTATCATGCGCTGCCGGACGAAGTGCATACGGCAGACTTTATTGAAAAATGGCGTCGGAAAAAGCAAATACTGTTGCCCGTTGTGAACGGCGATACGTTCAGCCTGCAACCGTATACGGAAAACAGCGCTCTCCGAAAGGGCGCTTTCGATATTATGGAACCGGTCGCCAGGCAAAACACGGCGCCCTGTGACGCCGATTTGATCATTGTTCCCGGAATGGCTTTCGACCGGCAACTAAACCGCTTGGGCAGGGGGAAAGGGTATTACGATCGCTTCTTGTCCGAACATCCGGCGCCGGCGATCGGGATTTGTTTTCAATTCCAACTTTTCGACCGGATTCCGACAGACAGCCATGACCGGAAAATGACCCTGGTCGTCACCGAAGAAGAAACAAAAGAATTGAGAATTGAGAAAGCTTTCTTCGACCGTTGTTCGAGTGTTCTTCGAGTGTTGTTCGACGATCCTTCGACATGGCTTCGACATCGTTTCGACGATCCTTCGACGATGTACCGGATAATGTCGCACTTGACTTAAAGTTCGTGCGGGATGGGCGCTTAACTATCTATCCCCATCCCGCTTATCGAACTCTCTGCCTATCTCCTTGATAAATGCTTCCTATTCTTCTCTAAACGTTGTTTCTTTATGGTGTTCCTGTTGATTATGCCCCACATCCGAATCATTCTCCTCCGGCAAACACGAGCGTCGGATCCAGCGGATAACGGCCAAAAGCCTTTCCGTAGATGGCCAGGCCACCGTTTACGCCTTCGGGCACTTCCAGACGGATACGTATATCTTGCCCCTCCGTCAATGCCGAAACGGGTACGACCGTCTTTACCAAGTAACCATACGAACCGGCTTCGTGGAGTGTCTTGTCGTGCGGTTGTGAAAACCAGGAAAGCGCACCCCGGTGGTCGGCAGGATCGTCGGGCAAATGGGCGTCGCCACAGACCGTGCCGTTTACGGTAATTCTCAGATAGGTCGGGAATGTTTCGCGGTCGGTCATCGGATAAGCGTTTTTGTTTTTGGACGGGTCGAGCAGCCCTTTGCCGCGCATGTAATCACCGTCGCCGCCGTGGTCGTCCGCTCCCTGTGCATCCTTGCCGAACAACTGCTTGGCGGAGGCTTCAAAGATAAGCGTGACGGATTCCGTTTGTCCGATCGACACGCCTTCAGGCCAGGGAATCGTGTATTCGAAATAACCGCTGCCGGCGCCGTTTACTTTCAGGCCGTCCAGGACGTTCCATTGCTTGACCGACCATTTGGCGTCACTGAACCGGGCGGGATCCGTAGTCGCCAGTTTCGCGTGCCGGTTCGACGCCGGCGCTGCGCCTTCTTTCACATAAATCAGCGAGAAGTTCCGTCCCAGCGTTGCGCCTTCCGTATTTTTCAATTCATAGCGCAGGACGTAAAGTCCCCGTTGTTCGGGCAGAGTGACTTGGGCCGGCGCGACCGGTTCGTTCAGATACGGTTTGAACGCCACCGGCAAGGAAGCGACCTCCTGTACGGATTCGTTGCCCAGGGCGTCCCAGCCGGCCAGCCAGGTCTCGATATGGAGACGACCGGGGTTTTTGTCGGTCATGAAGGACGCGAAGAGGGGAATTTCGAGCGTCGAACCGGCTTTTGCTTCGCGGCAAAGGTCGCCCTGCGGTGCGATATAATATAATGTATGCAGGTCGGCAAGAGTCATGCCCGGCACAAAGGCTTCCAGTCCGTCGAACTTGGGCGTGCGGTCGTAGTGCACGTAGCCGTTCCATTCGTTGACCACGTCGTGATGTTCGGTATACAGCCATCCGGCGCACAGCGGATGCGAGCGAAATTCGTTCAGCATGATGTGATAATCCCATGAGAAATCAACGTCGCCCGTGCTGCCTTCGTATCCCCACACGTTGCCGCATTCGCTGTTGAGCATCGGGGCGTCGTTTTGCCGGTTTTCACCGGCATAGTTCCATGCCGATCCGGGATACGTTTTTGCGACGACCCTGTCCAGTAATCCCTTCCACTCGTATCCGGGCAGATAGCTGTGCCAGCTGTTCAGATCGGTTTGCACGTGATCCTGGATGCAGGGGGAATTGTCTTCTACCAGACGGGTAGGGTCGGCCTTTTTGGTCTCCCGGTACATTTTCCGTACCCATTCCTGCGTTTCGGGCAGATAGACGGCCCCGTCGCCTACCTTGGTGGACAGTCCCCATGTTTCGTTGAAATTGACCCAGGCGAAAATGGACGGGTGGTTGTAGTCGCGTTTCGTCTGTTGCCTCATGCAGTATTCCCAGTCTTTCCGGGCGGCTGTGTCCGGTTGTCCCCACCAGTTGGGCGTGTCGGCCATAATCAGCAGCCCCAGTTTGTCGGCCCAGTAGAGTTTGCGGGGGATTTCCACCTTGATGTGGATGCGGTTGCCGTTCAGCCCCAGCCGCTTCGACAGCAGGATTTCGTTACGCATGAACTCGTCCGAGGGGAAGGTGTAGAATCCGTCCGGATGATAGGACTGGTCTAAGGTCGTTTGCAGGTATACGGGCTTGTTGTTGAGCATCACGTATGAATAGTCCGTTCCGGGCAGCTTGCCGGCGCTGATTTTCCGCTGACCGAAATAGGCGCTTGCCCGGTCGACCGTCTGCTCGCCGGCGGCCAGGCTGATTTCCATTTCATAGAGGTAGGGATCGTCCAAATTCCACAAACGCTGGTTGGCGAGTTTGATTTCAAAGGTGTGGACATTGGATTTGGCGGCGTTGCCTTTCACGGTATAGAGGTGATCGGCCTGTTCGCCGTTCTTGAAATGCAGGCGGATTTGCGTGTGCTTCGCCGGCGTCTTGTCCAGGGCGACTTCCACCTTGACGGCAGAGCGGTCTATATCGGGCGAGAAGTGGACGCAGTCGATGAAATTCTCGCCGCGCGCTTCCAGGTAAACGGTTTGCCAGATGCCTTTGGCGTCGCCGTAGCCCTGTTTGCCGTTCAGACGGTGATCGCTGGGCGTGTCGTCGGCGCGGATGATGAGGCTCTGGGGCGTACCGAACCGCACGTTGTCCGTCAATTCAAATTCAAACGGCGTATATCCCCCCTGATGGTTTCCCAGCGGTGCGCCGTCGAGCCATGCTTGCGTGTCCCATTCGCAGGCGCCGACGACAAGGAATATCCGTTTGTTTTTCCATGCTTCGGGCACGGTGACGGCTTTCGCGTAGTACCCGATGTGACTCTTGTTTTCCACGCCCGACAGTTTCGATCCCCAGGGGAAGGGCACCTGTATTTTCAGGTCAAAACCGGAGAGCGCCTTGTCGTTGATTGCCTTTTCGGCCGTTTGCGGGTCGAAGGTAAAGAGCCATTCACCGTTCAGATTCACCCATTCGGAGCGTTCAAAGTCCGGACGGGGATGTTCCGGCAGGGGAATCTGTCCCTGCGCGTTTGATGTCGCAGCCAGACACAAGCCGGCAACGACGGATAAGATTATTTTTTTCATGCTTCCTGTTATTTTTTTTACAGAGGACAAAGATATTATATTAATTCAAAGATTCAGTATTTCAAAGATTCAATTCATCCTGATTTTTACAGCGGCACACAAGTCAGGCCGAAGGTTTCGGCGACGGCGGGACAAGTCACTTTGCCGTCCACCACGTTTACGCCCTTTTTCAAGCCCGGATCGGCTTCACATGCCGCTTGCCAGCCATTGCCGGCCAGTTGGACGGCATACGGCAGGGTGGCATTGGTCAAAGCCAGCGTAGAGGTTTGCGCCACGGCGCCGGGGATATTGGCTACACAATAATGCGTCACGCCGTCGACCTGATAAACCGGGTCGGTATGCGTTGTCGGATGTGACGTTTCAAAACAACCGCCCTGGTCGATTGCCACATCTACCAATACGCTACCCTTGCGCAGCAGTTTGAGCATGTCGCGCGTAATCAGATGTGGCGCCTTGGCGCCGGCAATCAATACGGCGCCGATCACCAGGTCGGTGTGTGGCAATTCCGCTTCGATGTGATGGGTGGAGGAATACAGGGTCTTTACGTTGGCCGGCAAAATCTCTGCCAGGTAGCGCAACCGCGGCAGGGAGGTATCGGCAATCGTCACATCCGCCCCGGCGCCGGCGGCCACGACTGCGGCATTATAGCCCACTACGCCGCCGCCCAACACGAGCACCTTGGCGGGTTTCACCCCCGGCACGCCGCCCAGCAGGATGCCTTTGCCGCCTTGCGGCTTTTCCAGGAAACGGGCGCCTTCCTGAATCGACATGCGGCCTGCCACTTCGCTCATCGGAATCAGCAACGGCAACTGGCGATCCTTGTTTTCGACCGTTTCATAGGCGATGCACGTAGCGCCGCTTTTCAGCATGGCCCGGAGTAAACGTTCTTCGGAAGCGAAATGAAAATAGGTGAACAGCAGTTGCCCCTTGCGAACGAGCGGATATTCCTGCTCGATGGGTTCCTTCACCTTGATAATCATTCCGGCCTTGCCGTATACGTCTTCGATGGCGGGCAAGAGCACGGCGCCTGCGGCCGCGTATTCCGTATCGGGGAAGCCGCTGTTTTCGCCTGCCCCCTGTTGTACATATAGTTGATGACCGCGTTTCACCAATTCCTTCACGCCGCCGGGCGTCAATGCTACCCGGTTCTCGTTATTCTTAATTTCTACAGGTAATCCAATAATCATTTTATGTCTGATTTTCTAATTAATACTCCTATTTCGTTCCTTTCCGCAACCGGCGGATGGCTTTTCAATATTCAAGGAACATTTACGGCGGCAAAGTTACTATATTTTCAGATTTTTGAAAGCATGGCGAAGAAAATAGAGTGCATTTCAAATGGTCGTTTTTTTGTTTATTCCCAAAAAACAACCCTGCTTTTCCTTGAAGTTCCCCCCTGTTCGGCGAAGTCCGGAGACTTCGCCGAACAGGGGAAGTGAAGCGTTCGGGGTGTCATTTGAACGCAGGAACGTTAAATATGATGTAATGTATCATTCATGAATAATGATTGAAGAAGAAGGGCTGCGTCGGTGGGCGCTGCCTTTTTTTAGCTGTACGAACGTCGTTCGGAATCTTTAAAACTTACGCTTGTTCTTAATACTCTTGAATCAGTACATGTATTTAATTCAAAAAGTCTGCAAAAGATATAATATCAGGCGTTCCGTCCGTATGAAACGCGCCCGGGAGATGAAAAGACATGTATATTTGTGCCCTCGTTTCCGGTATGCCGGTAAGCGGGCAACAATAACATAAAGAAGAGAAAAAACTATTATGAATAACTACTTATGTCCGAAACGAAGGGGCATGACTTTGTTTGCAGCCCTTCTATTTGCCGCCGGTGCAGGCAACGGCGCAGCTCAAAACGGCGTTGATCCGTCTGCTTACTCCGCACTGGCGCCTCTGTTGCCGGGATACGTGGCCGGCACGAACAATAATCAACAAGATTGGGACTACATGGGCGCCGTGACGTTCACACCGGCTTACCGGTTCCGTTCACAACTGAAAAATCCCGTCACCGGTAACGGTAGCGGCATGCGCATGTACGGATTCTCCATCCCTTTGATAGGAGACCTGGACGGCGATACCTATCCCGAAGTCATCGGCATTTCCTGCCAGGGCAGGGGATCATTGAACGGTAATTATAACGGCATCTTCATCTTTAACGGTCAGGATGGAACCATCATCAACCGGCTTTACTTTCCGGGTTGCAGCGCTTCCGGGGGGAATTATTCTCATTCCGGTCACCACGGCGCTCCCTCCATCATGGCGCTGGTCGATTCCGACCGCGACGGAACGGTGGAGCTGATCGTCGCCTTTCCGAACAGCTATTCCGGCACCACAAACAGTGGCCGGTATGCTTCGCGCGTGGCTTCATTCAATATTAACTACGACGCGGTGATGAAAAGCTACTCCCTGACTGAAAACTGGCTGAGCAAAGATCGTTATAATGACGGACTGACGGATTACGAGAAGCCGATACCCCAGGTTGTGGACTTCGACGGAGACGGACAGGTCGAAGTACTGGTTTATCACAAGATTTACGATGCCTCGCCCCGCAACGGCGGACGTCTCCTGCTGTCCATGTCGGGCGGACTGGGCACTACCACTACGCATACTTATGTAGGAGTGGATCAGAATGCCCCCGGCGGCAGCGGGCGCGACAAATATATCGGATTCAACTACGTCTATGATATGGACGGCGACGGCATTTATGACATTGTGGCCGGCGGTAAAATATACAAGCTGGCCAAAAATAGCGACGGCACTTTCTCAGCTACGGTCATTACCAACCTGAGCCTGAAAATTCCCGACGGACGTACGGGCGTGGCCGACATTAACGGCGACGGCATCCCCGATGTTGTAACTACCAACCGGGAAAGCGGCGGCATGTTGTCTGCCACGACGGTGGCCGTGTGGGAACCCCGGTTTCAGCGTCTCAATGCGGCCGGACAGATCGAAAAGACGCCTAACTGGACGGAGGATTCTATCCGTCTCATGGCCAGACGTACCCTTACAATGGCCGGCTCGGGCGGTACCGGCAGCAATTCGTATGTTTATATCGGCGATATAGACGGTCGGGAACAAACCGTTACGCGAGGCGGGGTTACGAAAAAGTACCGTCTACCGGAAATTGCTATCCTGACCCGCCGGCTGGAATTGAGCGCCGCCAATTTTCCGCCTCATTCCAATCTGTCGTCCTGGCCTGCCGACGTTTTTTCATCTTTCCGGTGGTCAAACAATAACGACGACGGATGTATCTTTGCCTTGACCTACGATTATGCCACCAATGACCTGCGGGCTTCGTTCCTCCTGGAACATGATGATTCGTCGACCGATACCGGTTTTACGATGTTCGACTTCGACAACGACGGGATTCAGGAAATCTGTTATCGCGACATGCAGACGCTTCGTATCCTGAAGCCGACGAAGCCGACGATCGGCCTGAAAGAAACAGATCCCTCCATTATCCTGTTTAATCAGACGGTACGTTCCTATACGGGATTTGAATATCCGGTGATTGCCGACATTGATAATGATGCGTCCGCGGAAATGATTGTCATGGGTCACGAAGATGCAAGCAACAACCCGTGGGGTTATATCTATGCCGTAGGAAACGGTACGGGCGACAAGTTTGCCCCCGCGCTGGCGGTATGGAACCAGTTCATGTACGATCCGTTTAAAATCAAAGAGGATTTAACGACGCCCGTCGGCCCGGCAATCAACCGGCTGGACGCCGCCATACGAAGCTTCAGGCGCGAAATTAAAAACGAAAACAATCAGGTAATCCAAACCATCGAAAATATGAATCCCTTTAACGGGACATTGATGCAGGTGCCACGCTTTGACGGTAATCTTCTTCCCAACTATGAACCGATTGTCTACCTTACGGACGCCTTTATCGTGGATAATTATGATGCGAACATAAGCCGGCGTCCGTCCGTCTCGCTTGTCAGCCCCTGGTACATGGAAATTTCTATCGGGAACAGGGCGAATGCCAAGGCGGACATTTCGTCCAATATTCCGGTCTCCGTATATCATAATGGACGGATTGCACACGAAAACCGGACGAAATATACCCTGGCCGGTCTGATCAATGCGGCAACCGGCGCCGCGGTAGGTTCCGCTACGATCGCTCCCGATCATTTCATCCGGGTAAGGATACCTGTTCCCGATCCGGATGGTGTCTACATCGTCCGTTTGGGTGATGACAGCGACGGCACGGCCTGGCGCTTCGGCATCAACAAGGATGGGGATATCTATACCGGAATAGATTTTAACCAGGGCATTGGTCGTGCGTCCCGCGCTTTCAGGGATCGTTACTGGCCTGATCAGACCGTACGAATCGCACGATTCAATGCGTTCAATGATTTCTATACCGTACAGGAATTTAAGGAAGTGGAGATGAATCTTTTGGAAAACGATATTCTGCCGGATATGTTCCTGCCCACATTGACGCTTTCGAGTGTCCATGTGACGGAATCTCCCAAAGCCGGTTATCTTACCTTTAACGACGTAGCCGGCGCCGGCAGCCGGGTGATTTATCATCATAAAGACAGTGTGATCCTGACGGCCGCCATAGATTCTTTCAGGTATCAATTAACGTTTCAGGATCCCACGAACCAGAATGTCCGGCTCACAAAAAATGCACAAGTGTATATCTATGTCATGGAGAGCGCCACGACCGGTTTTGCCGCCTGTTACGGGGAACCTGCCCGGGTGGAATTGCGGAATTTGCCGGACGGAATCAACTTCGACTGGTATGCGTCGCAAACCTCGGACGTCGTGACGGGGACAGGGCGGATACGGTATATGCTTCCCATAACCGGCGATTCGACGTACTGGCCTAAGCCTGTGATGACGCATATCACCGCCATGCCGGGGTTTACCGAGGCACAAATAGCGCATTACGGGACATTTGATTTTCCGCGTGGAAAATTAGTTGTTTCCATCTCAACGAAATCACCGACGGCGACACTCCTTATGCGTTGGACGGGATTGGTCGGCCCCAACTGGAAAGACCCGGATAACTGGGTGGAAGTAAAAACCCAAAGTCCCGGAAATGATTATGAGACGCCCGCAGCCTGGGCGCCGACGAGATGTACGGATGTTATCCTGTCTTCCAATGCCCCCTATTATCCGGAATTAGTCGACCCGGTTGTCTGCAAAAACATTACGGTGCGGAACCGCGCCATGCTCAAGAATCCACATATGCTGACGTATGACAGCGCTTGCGTGGAAATCCGGCTGAAACCGTCGGAGCGGGATCGTTTTGTCATGTGGTCTGCGCCGCTCATGGATATGTATTCGGGCGACTATCATTTCAAGTCCGGCCGCTTTCCTCAATGGGGCGACGTGCACATGAACCTCTTTCAGCAGGCCAATCCCGGCGGCGGCATAGCGTCGGCCAATGCCTTTACCGCTACCTTCGGCCGGTTAGACCAGACGTTGGACTTGGGGCGGGCGTTCAACCTCCGGGTGACGAGCACTTCCGTGACGAAGGAAAGCCATTGGCGATTCCCTCAGACCGATCCCATGTATACGGATGATAAAGGCGATTCCTATCCGTTACCGTCCAGGGCGGACGGATACCGGTTTATCACAAGTAATGTGAAGATGGCCTCCGACACGACGTTTACACTGGCTATTCACGGCGATAATGCCTACGGTAATTTAGTGCAGGTCGTGAATCCTTACTTAGCCTATCTGGATGTGACAAAATTTTTACAGGGAAACAGTGCAACGCTGTCCCAAGCCGGTTATCTGATCTGGGACGGCGTATTCAACAACAGTTTTTCGGCGATTGCCACCGGTGGAAACAGGTATATCTACACCGCTCCGTCATTAGCCCCGTCGCCGTCGCCGAATCTGATACCGCCATTGCAGTCGTTCTTTGTCCAGAAAAAGAATCCTGTCGTCCACCTCGCGTCGGTGAGGATGTCGCCCAACTGGACAACCGCGAACAGCAGCCATCCGTATATTCTCCGTGCGGCAACGGTAGAGGAGGAGAGTGGTATTCTGCACATCAAAGCCGTGCAGGGAAACAATACCGGTTATGCGCTGTTGCAGTACGACCCGGACGCCTCGCCGGCTTATGACGGCGACGAGGATATACGCAGTCTGTTCTACGAAGAGATTCCGTTGACGCTTTATTCGCTGACCGCCCGGAAGGAGCCTTTGGCCATCCATGCCAGTAATGATTTCCGGTTACACAACACCGATCTGGGACTGCGCATCATGTATGCGGGCGAAACGAAACTGCTATTTTCAGGCCTGGAAAACTTCGGCCACGACGTATACTTGATCGATAAGGAGAAAAACCGGGAAATCAACCTGCAGGAAACGCCGGAATATACGTTCACGGCCACCAAGCCGGCAGGCGTTAAGGCGGTTGAGTTGAACGACCGTTTCACCTTGCGGACGGATTACACGGGTAAGGGTCTGACGGATACTCAGCCGGTAGCTGCCGAGACGTTGATGGTGTCTGCCACGGACGGAACGATTTGCGTTCATTCAACGGCGGGGCTTATCCGGAGCGTACGGATATACAATATCGGCGGCGTCATGGTATACGGCAGTCATGCCGCCTCGGAACGCTTCCTTGTACCCGTCGAACGCGGTCAAGTCTACCTTGTCAAAGCGCAGGTCGGCAACAAAGCGCATGAAATGCGGAAAGTATGGGTGAAATGAAAGTCTGTGACGGCGTTACGGGCGCTCGTTATGTAACGAAATAAATAACCTGTCAAAGATTGTTTGTCGACTGTCCCATTCCCGCAGGGAATATCGCTCGGTAGAAACGCATCGCTCCCGCCTTACCCGGCATGCCGTCAGAAATGTTCGGCGATGCGATGTTAACCCTCACTTCCTAATCCGTAAACGATATTGAACGCCCGCTCGTGCTGCCCGGTGAAGCGCCCTTTGCCGTGCAGGATGACGCGGCCTTCGCCCGCTTCGACGTTATTGTGAAACGTCAGGGCGAAATCCTTGCCGAGCGTCAGCAGCTTGTCGCCGTACCGCGCCACGGGGATGAACGTGATCGGTTTGCCGGTGTATATCCTGTTGCCGACCGGCTCGGTAACGGCCAGGGCGATGTCGATTTTCGAGGGCCGGAGGGCGGCATATTTCCTGCGGATACTGTTCATCGCGTGGAAGGCCGTCAGCAGCGCCGGATCGACCGGGTCGAGGTTCACCGTCCGTACCACGAGCGTGCAGAGGTCGTCATATCCGACGGCCACCGTGTTGCGCATCGTCGACGCCGCCGGCGCAGCGCCGGCCGACTTTGCGGTGCGTTGATTACAGAGTGCATCGAAGTGCGAATTTTGAACGGCCAGCAACGCGAAGAGGTCGTCGATGCCCAGCGCCTTGGCGTCGGCCTGAATCTTCACATCGGCATGGTAGCGTTCGAGCAGTTCGTTCGTCACCACGATCTGCGTGAGCTGCGGTTTCCTGTCCAGATGCCAAAAACCCTCAAGCGCAAATCCCAGCGACTTGCCGGCAGCCGCCCGCGTTGCATTGGCGCTTTGTTCGCCCGCCTTTACGGTACGTTTGATGTCGTTAATCGTCGCGTCGCACATCTTGTTGGCCTCTCTGATCGGTTCCGTCAATGGACTTCGCTGCGAGCGGTCCATTTCGGTCATCATTGTCGTCACGTCCGCCGTCAGTCTGTTCACGATTCGTACTCCATTTTCTCCCAGCAGCAAAATCACTGCCGCAACCTCATGCAATGTTTCAACCACAATCCCTGCGAGGTTCTCGAGTTTGAATTTACCTGTAACCAGAGATATAAACTTTAATTTTTTCAT
>JAITPV010000163.1 GCA_031289275.1 Tannerella sp. | reverse complement strand
TTCGTGAACAACAGCGTGGATGGCGCGTATCATAGCGACAGGCGAACTGCTCTGAAACACATTACGTCCCATATCTACGCCCATGGCGCCGTCGTTTATGGCCCGATAGCAAAGTTCGAGAGCTTCGAGTTCCGGCAATTTCTTGCCACCGGCAATCACTATCGGGACAGGACAGGCAGCTATCACTTTCTCGAATCCTTCGCAATAATATGTTTTAACGATTTGTGCGCCATTCTCGGCACATACGCGCGAAGCCATACCGAAATACCTTGCATCACGCTCCATCTGTTTACCGACGGCTGTTACTCCCATCACGGGAATACCGTACCGTCCGCCCTGATCGGCAGCCTTATACAGGTTGGCAATCGTTTTTGCCTCGAATAGGGGATCGCCGATTGCAAGCATTATGGCCATAGCCGATACATTGAGCCTGACAGCCTCTTCTACATCTATCAACACATTGTTGTTTAATTCCGTCAGGATCGTTGTCCCTGCGTCTGCACGCAAGCAAATGGGTTTACTGTTATCCGGCGGGACGGTTGACTGGAGAATGCCGCGCGTACACATCAGACAGTCGGCATACTCTATCAACGGGAGGATTGTCAAATCAATACGCTCAAGCCCAGAGGTGGGTCCCATAATAAATCCATGGTCGAAGGCAAGCATTACGGTGCGCCCTGTTCCGGGTTGGAAAATACGTGAAAGGCGGTTTTTCGTTCCCCACGGCAGGTGGGTAGCCCCTTTCACATTATAGCCATTAATGGCGGAAGGAATTTCCAAACCAAACTCATTTCCTTCTCTCAAATCATCTAAATCTGCCATAACTGTTGTTTATTTTAAAATTTTAATTGTTTAATTATTTAATTACGTCTGAAAAAGCTGAAAACATGGCTGCCCACGATGCGGCGCCGCTGTCGATTGTGCCTATGGAACGTTCGCCGTAATTACGCGCCCGTCCGAAGTTGGCTTTCATGTTCAATGTCCGGGCAGCGCCTTCTGCAGCAGCTACGGCAGCTGCGGAAAGAAGTTCTGCTATATCGGACGATTCCGAGGCCAGAATAGCTTCCACAGCAGGGATAAGGGCGTCCATCATGGTTTTATCGCCTTTCTTCGCTTTAGTTTGTTTGGATACATTAGCCAATCCGCCGGCGAAAAGGGCTTTGACGGCAAGCGCATCCAGTTCTGTTCCCGAAACGCTGTCGCTCATTCCCAGAAAAAAAGCGCCCAGCAGCGTACTTGTAGAGCCGCCGGTAAGCAGCATCACGTCAAGACCGACGGTATTCAGCATCGACTTAAAGTCGGTACTTTCCTCGGCGGCTTTGACAGCCGCCGAGAAAGCAGTAACGATGGCTGTACCATGGTCGCCGTCGCCGATAATGGCGTCAAGTTGCGAAAACTCTTCTTCACGAGCCTTGATTTGCTCAAGCGCCCGGACGAGCATGGCTTTGAAATCGTCGAGAGTAAGAATATTTTTCATACTATCTCCCAATGGTCGTCCAATAAGGCGCATCGGCCTTACTGTTCAGATAATAGAGATGATCGTCGCCCAATATGGCTATAATCATTTGAAATCCGGCTTGTTCCTGTACGGTGAGTATTTCCTGAATACGTCCGGCAGCCACGGTAAATCCTCTGTCCTGCAGTTCCATCTGGGCTTTACGGAAAATGATGTTGTGTTCCATTTGCGTAGTAGCTCCGGTACCGTTGATAATGAGCAGCAGTTTACTTCTTATGGGCGGTTGGAGTTGCCGGCAGAGCAGATCGACCATTTCTTTCGCCGTTTCGTCGGCCGAGACGATGGGTTTTTGTCCGCCACCGCCTTCGCCGTGTTGTCCCATACCTATTTCCATAATTCCTTTGGGAAGGTCGGAAATCAGGGCATTATTCTGCGGATGCGTACATTGTCCCGTAGCGATAGCCAAGGTAGCGATGCTGTTGTTGAAGCGTTCTCCTATTTCTACCAGTTCGTCGAGAGATTTACCTTCTTCGGCGGCAGCTCCGAGTATTTTATACAGGGGGATACAGCCGGCCAATCCGCGGCGGTCGTCGGCAGGCGCTCCAATCCCTGCGCTGATGTCGTCGTGCGTCACGATTTGTTTTACCTTAATACCTTCCCGTTCGGCTAACTGGCAGGCCAGATTGGCGCTCATCGTATCGCCCGAATGGTTTAGTACAACCAGCAGAATACCCGATTCACGCTTAAAGAGTTGTAAGGCATGTAACAGGCGTTGCGCTCCGGGTGCGGCGAATATATCTCCCACAACGGAGCAGTCCAACATTCCCTCGCCTACAAAACCGCTGAGCGCCGGCTCGTGTCCGCTTCCTCCCAAGGTTACAATGGCGACTTTATCTGTCGATGCGGGACGAGCACGTACAATAATATTGCTTCCTCCAAATTTCACTTTCTCAGGATAGCACAATACGTATCCTTCCAGCAATTCAGCCGTAATATTTTCCGGCTCATTAATAAACTTTGTCTTCATTTCTATCTGTTTTTTATTTTACTTCCATTAATTCTAAAGGGATACCTTCTTCTTCGATAAAGGCAATCGTCAGATTTTCGTTGCATACCAACGGGGGAAAAAGTACGTTTTTCCCTTTCAGTTCCTCTTCGATGGAGGGTACAATGTATGCCAGATGCGTTTCCTTCTGGATGAGTTCGTGCATGATACTTCCCGGCTCGAATTTCAGCCATTCAATTTTATTGGGACTTTGCCCAATATCCGTCAGCCATACGCCCAAATATTCGTTATAGGCGGCTCCTTCTTTCTTTTCACTGGTAATAATACCTACATGGTGTAATACTCTCATGATTTTTAAATTTTTTAATATTAATAATTGTTTTAATCTTCAATAATTACTCTGAATCCTACGTTATGCACCCGTTGCCATGGATAATAAGCTTTTCGGGCGTATGCGGCGGCAAATTTCGGGCGGTCGATATACGAACCTCCGCGCACCACTTTGTATGCCGATGTTTGCTTTTCCTTTTCCTTATATGGATACGGAAGATAGTCCGAACGTGTCCATTCGGCAATATTCCCGTGCATACTGTATAGGCCGAAAGGGTTTGCCTCGTATTGTTTGGAATCGGTCTGTATCATATTCCCGTCGTCCACGCTCTCTTCTTTAGGCAGAAAACTATAATAAGGATACCAAAAGTCGCCTTTATTCATGGGTCGCGGATCTACTCCGCTTACCGCCATTTTATTGAGTTGTTCGTCGGCCATATTCTCAAACTTGCCAAAGTCGGTATTCAGGTTGCCGTACCAGAAGTCTTCATTGCTTCCTGCGCGGCAAGCCCACTCCCATTGCGCTTCCGTAGGTAATGAAATGTTCAGCCCTGTTTGTTCACTTAACTGCTTGCAATAGGCCGCCGCATCTTCATAACTGACGCGGATAACCGGCTGTTCGGGCAGATTGGCCGGATATCCGGGACGGGTATGGTCTTTCCAGTGCTGATCGACGTAACGGCTATCGTGAGTGGGAACAAGCGTGTTGTATTGTTTGTTAGTCACTTCAATTTCAGCCATCCAAAACGATTTACTGATTTTAGTATTGCTAACAGGCGAGTTATCGGGGGCTCCTTTATAACTGCCCATTACGAACTGTCCGGCCGGGATGCGTATGAATGTCATCTTGACGTCCGGCGCCAACTCGATTTCCTTGCGGGTTTCCTTTTCCCGGGACAGCATTGCTTTGATTTCCTCCTGACCGAACGGCCAGCCTTTTACCTTCACTTCTTTCTGTTGTGCAGGCTCTGTCTTTACGGGATGTTCGGCTACAATATCACCCTTATTTTTAAGGAATGCGGCGTAATCGGCGAGTTCCTTCTGCCAATCCACTCCGGCGCCATTTCCGTATTTATTTGTCAATTCTATTCTTCTGGCCACTTGGTCGTATCCTTTATAGGGAAAGTCGTCCACGCGATTGGCTACGAAAGAACCTTTGTCCGGGGCATTATAATCAATCCACGTGTAAAGGGTTTTCCATTCGTTGTCCGTTAATTTGACATTGTAATGTCCGGTTTTGAGGATACGCACCAATTCGCTGGTGTTGGCGTGATATTCATACGGTTGCAGCACAACCATATCTGCTTCGGGTCCTTGACGGTGGACATAAGGATGCAGTTTCAGATAAGACATGCTGAAGCCTCTTTTGTCCCTTTCTCCTCTCCGCAGGTCGAATGCCTTTCTTTCACCGTTATGACAAGCCACGCAGGCGCGGTCAAGTACGGGCTGTACCTCCAGATCGTATGAAAACGAGCGAACGCCTCCTGCCGGAGAGGTCAGGCGGAGCGGCGCTTTTTGCGAAGCAATCACCCGTTTGGGAATAGGAATCCTGTTCTGGTCTTCATGGCAACCTACGCATGAAACGATCTCGCCCGGCATACCGGTAAACCAGCTGCGCATCCATTGCACGGCAGCGCCGTCCTTATCTAACGGCTGGATAGAAATAGGCGTATTGGCCGGTACCTTAAAGATAGCCGAGCCGTCTTCTTCCACAGGCACGACACCCAACAGCCGTTTTATGTCCCATCCGCTCTGAATGCCTTGCGCTATATGGTCGGAGGGCGATTTCACATAAGCGTATTCGTAGGCATGGATGCGGAGTTCCTTGATTGTGCCACGCGGCACATTGCGCAGTCCTTCTCCCTCGTAAATATCCTGAATAAAGACCGATGCTTCCTTCTCGTTGAGTTTCACCCTGTCGGGAATGGCAGGCGGTGGCGTAGTTTTACGCACAACTATCGGACTGATAAATCCCATGCCTTCTTCTTTTACCAGACAGGTGATATTATCGAATACATCCACTAAATAAAGTCCCCATAAATCGTCCGAGGTCAATTTGGCCGACACTAAATAATAGCTGTCATTCAGCGGCGTCGGCTTAATGAATTGAGGCCATACGCCGTCCACTAATCCGTCTTTAATTTCCGGGATAATCGGACGGTTGCGATACGGTATTTCCTGCATCATCCCTTCCACTCCCTTACGGGATTTGGTGGGATCGAACAAAATCATCCGTCCGGAACGGGCAACACCGTGGTGGCCGGATATGATACCCACAAAAGCGGAAGAATGTCCCGGCAAGGGCTGTACGTCGAAGGTACTGTTGGGAAACATGGATCCGCTACCGAACAGGGCGCGGTTGTCTGTCCCGTCGGGATTCATGTGCATCACGATACGCGAATAATAATGTGTCAGGTCCGTATATTCCCAACGGACATACATCACGCGCCCGTTCGACATGATTACCGGATTCCAGTTGGCGTCCTGATCAAAAGTAAGACGCCGCATATTCTTATCCTTCGGATTGTATAATACCATATTGCCTACCGGATCGCTGCCGCTTACGCAGGGAACGCCCTGATAGCCTATATTGGCGTTGGCAATCACCCGTCCGTCGGGCAACCATGTCCCGTCGTAAAACTCGAGGTCAGGCTCCGTTGTCTCGATCAAGGGTTTGAAGCCCGTTCCATCCAGATTAATTTCAAAGACATTCCAGCGTCCGTCTCCCATAAGGGATGTAAACATCACACGGTCGGCGTTCCAATGCAGTTTAAGGTCTGCAATAGAGGCTCCCGAATCCGGTTTATAGATGGTATGTGTTTGAACATCACCCCTCAGCCGGGTCAACGCGACAACGTCGGCATCAAACTGGTTACGGCGTGCCGACTGCTGATTGCTCCAGTTATTCGACTGCGTACCGAGTGAGGGACTCATCACTTTTCGGGCGTCCTCGCCTAATTTAAAGCGCGTTGCGACAATCTTGTCAACGTCCAAAAGTGGATTCGCAAGCAAAATCGTACGTTTCAGATCGACGGCTCTCGCTGTCTTTTCATCTTTTCCGTCCAAACCTTGTTTGACCAATTGTTCCAATTCATCCAATGCCGGTTGGTATTTGGCTGCATCGAAACCTTTTATTTTCTTCATATCGTTGAATGCCAAACGGATGGACTCAATGTTGAGCCAACTTAATTCCGTTTGCAACTTACTGCTCGTATTATCCGGATCCGTTCCTGCCCATGACAGGGAAGCGGATAAAAAGAATACTGCCAATAATAAAGATGTGCGCATAATTTCTTACTTATTAATGTTTAACTTACAACTTTGCCTTTTGATTGGTGAAGCGCAAACCGGCTCCATCATGATAACTTGCCCACTCATCGACAATCGCCCCTTCGGGACCGGCCATGAGGAAGTGGAACGATTCAATTTTCTTCAGATGCACGACTTCGCCAACGTTCTGTATAATAAAAGTCTTGCTCTTTACCGGCCCGTGCATTTCCGGAATTTCCGGCGCACCGGGTGTAGGTTCGCCTATTTCCGAGAAGTTGTAGGCCCATCCCTTGGTCACCATCCACGATTCAAATTTGGCAGGATAGGTTGTTTTTACATGTGCATGTTCCGGTATCATCTGCCCCGGTAACAGATAGATTGCATGCGCAAAATATCCATGTTCCGCATCATTTACCCAGAAGATGCCGCCCATACCTACATGCTCAAAATCACCCAGTCCAAATTCGGCTATCCACATATCCTTTTCCATTAACGGAGTATAGGGTATGCCGTAAAATTCAAACATTTCCTTGTATGCCTGCAAGGCTACATCCGCATTAAACTTGCCGTCCTTATAGAAGTCGGCATTTGTGTACTTTTTCGAATACTTCATTTCTTTTTTATTTTTACAACAATTTTCATTTTCTTTTTCGCAACATGCTTTATCTTTCGATGCTGTTTTACTACAGGCGACTAAAGAGATTACCAACATTCCTAACGCGATTACTTTCAAGTAAGATTTCATTTTTATTTGTTTTTATTTAGTTTATAATGAGTTTACATATTCTGTAAGAGATTCTATTTCTTTTTTACTGATTTTCTTATTGATGCCATGCCGGTGAATGCCGAATACATCTTGCATGGTTGCCGCCCGCCCGTCGAACAAATAGGGCGCCGTACGCCATACTTCTATCAAGGCAGGAGTATCCCAACCCTTCTCAAATTCGATATCCTTGCCAATGCGGTGCATCTTCATATCCGTATAATACTTCCCGCTGTGGCAATTGTCGCATCCTTGCCGTTCAAAAACTTTCCGCCCTTCTTTGGCTTTCTCCGACAATTCCCCGTTCACCAAGCAGGGACTGGGCACAGGGCGCAGGGATTTCAGATATTCGTCCACGCAGGCGGCGCGCTCTTCGTCTATATTGTAAAACTGGATGAAGGCAAAACCGGCGCGTACGGCTATCTCGGCCGAAGGACGAATGCCGGATATCATGCAGAAAGGGGTTACATGGCTGTAAAGAAGACTCTTGCAATTCTTGGAATTACCTACGCCGTCGTTCATTAAATCCCAGTTCATAGCGTCCATACGTCCGTCTCCCGGATGGCAACCATTGCAGCTTTGCCAGTTCTGGAAGCAGTTGGTTGCGTCGTTAAAATATTTCTCTCCCCTGTTGGCGAGGCTCTCCGTCCGTTCGGGATTCATCTCTACGGCATCGACCTTGCGCGTATGAATATCCACTATATTTAATATGTCGGCAAAATAAGTGGGAATGAATAGTTTATTACCGTCGAAAAACATTGTGCGCGGGCCGTTACCTTTTAAAGGTATCCGTTCGCGAAGCCCGTATAAGAAACGCAGGTCATACTCTAATGCCGCCTTGTCCGGATAGGATTCGAACTTTTCGCGCATGGTCTGATGCTCGATAATGCTTATTTCGTGTGTACCGGAATGGACAATAAACAATAATTCTTCGTTACAGGCAATATTCCAGATGCCGGCTGCCCCTCTTTCAGGCTCGTCCACCAAGATGGCGCCGACATAGGTTTGTTTCTCTACGTCGATGATACTGAAAGCGCTGGTATTCATCCATCCCTGTAACAATTGTGAGGTAGGTACGGTAAAACGCCCTAAATT
>JAITPV010000143.1 GCA_031289275.1 Tannerella sp. | reverse complement strand
AGTATGAAAAACAAGAAAATCGAAGTTTTTGTCATGGGATACGATAAAGACAATTTAGATTTCAAGCCCGAAGTTTGGATTTCGGCTTATCCGGTTCCCTACAAAGAAAAACGGATGATTATACAATAAAATAGATAACAAGATGAAAAATTCCAATCTGCCGGATTTGCAATCCGGTAGATTGGAATATAAGGATTTATCATCCGCAGTGCTTTTATTACCCTCGGTTCGGCGTAGCGTCTTTCGCTACGTCGAAGCTAAAAAAGTCCCCGTTACCGGATAGGGGGAAATCTAAAAAAGTCTCTATTCCAACGCTATCAAAAGAAATCTTTCGGATAAAATGGAAGATTTCTTTCATTGGTATCGGAGAAAGTTGTACCTTCGTCGGGAATCCAGGCTAAAGAATTATGTTACGACAAGAAGAAATAGCAAATATTATTGACGCCCAATGGGCTGAACTTCAGAAAGAAGACACAGGTTTTGAGCGTGAAATATTATGGCAAATACCTGTTGTTAGGTCGTTTGCAACCATCATCACAGGTATTCGTCGAGGGGGCAAGAGTACGCTTTTGTTGCAACTGTTGCGGCAAAAATACGAAACGGCACTCTACATGCACCTCGACGATATTCGTCTGGCGGCTTTTGAAACAGGCGATTTTGTCCGTCTTCACAACGAAATAACCAAGCGAGGCATCCAAGTTGTGTTTTTCGATGAAATTCAGTTGATACACGGCTGGGAATTATATGTAAATCAACTGCTTCGCGAACATCACACCGTTTTTATTACCGGATCGAATGCCTCCATGTTGAGCGTTGAAATGGGTACGCATCTCACCGGCAGGCATCTGTCTGTTGAACTTTTCCCGTTTTCCTATTCCGAATACATTCACTTTTCGGGTAAGACGAACCGTGTGGAGTCCGTTGAGAGTTACCTGCATTCAGGCGGCATTCCCGAATACCTCAAAACAGGCATTTCGAATATTTTAAGTACGTTGATTGACGATATTTTGTGGCGTGACATTGCTGTACGCCACTCTGTGCGTGATATTGCCTCGTTGCGGCAACTGGCGGTTTATCTGCTTACAAATATCGCCTGTACGATTTCTGCAAGCAAGTTGACGGGTATGTTCGGTATAAAGTCGCCAAGCACTTTTTTGGAGTATTTTTCGTACCTGAAAGACGCCTATCTGTTTGCATTTGTGCCGCTTTTCAGTCATTCATTAAAGGTACAGGCGCGAAATCCAAAGAAGGTTTACACGATGGATTTGGGTTTGTACACCCAAAATGTCATTTCAACGAGCGAAAACAGTGGCAGGCGTTTGGAAAACCTTGTATTTTTGCATTTGCGCCGCCGTTATAAAGACGTTTTTTATTATCAGGCGACTGGCAAGTGTGATTTTGTTGTACTCGAAAAGAATACGATAACAAGAGCGATACAGGTCTGTTTGACGATTACCGACGAAAATTTTGTACGCGAGTTCAACGGACTGAAAGAGGCCATGCAAATATTTAAACTTTCTTATGGGCAAATAATTACATTAAATCAAGCGGATAAATTTGAGGAAAACGGCATGACAATAGAACTTGTGCCGGCAAATGTTTTTTTGATAAATTGAATGTTGAAGCGTATGTAGCCGTTGAAGATGAAGGGTCTATCTACAAAGGCTCTACCTTTCATGCGCTTCTTCTCTGTTGAATTTAAAACCTTTGGTTTTCATGCGCATGGCCGAAAACTTTTTTCGACCGGGCGTTACAATATGGTTTTCCTTATCCGGCAGTAATTTCATTTTTCTTTGCAGAAGCAGAACGCCTTTCGCCAGCAGAAAAAACACAATCAACACAATGATAATAAATGTTCCGGAAGGCACATGCAGCACATAGGACAGGAATAAACCCGCTGCACAGGCGCAAATGCCGAGCAGGATACTTCCGAACACGATCCGTTTGAAACCGGACGTAAACAGATTGACCGTCATTTGCGGAACGGTCAGCATACTCATCAGCAACATGATTCCGACCAACCGGATGGAAAGCACGATGGTTACGGCAATACATACCGTCATCAGGTATTCGATTGCCTTCACCGGCAGCCCCTGCGTGACGGCAAAATCGCGGTCGAAGGCCGAATATACAATTTCGCGATACAGCAACAGGAATATCGTACTCAAGAAAAGCACGAATACCGCCGTCCAGAGAATATCCGTTCCGGAAACCGTCAGGATATTTCCGAACAGATACGAGGACAGGTTCGGCGCATAGCCGGGCGTGAGCACGATAAATACCATCCCGACCGCCATTCCCAGCGACCAGACCGCGGCAATGGCCGAGTCTTCGCGCACACGGTAAGACTTGCTCGCCCACTCCACCCCGAAGGCCGAGAGTATGGCAAAACCCAGCGCCGCCGGAAACGGATTCACTCCCAGATAAAAACCGATCCCCAAGCCGCCAAACGAAGCGTGCGTAATGCCTCCGCTGATAAATACCAGCCGGCGCGAAACGATGTAAGTGCCCATGATACCACAGGCCACCGACATCAACAAACTTCCCCACAAGGCATGTTGAAAAAACGCATATTGCAGAATATCCATCTTACTTGATTTCCCAGACTTCGCCGCTCATCAGCAGATCGTGCAGTTTGCGCACAGGCTTCAGGGCTTGCACATCGCGGATTTGCTGCGCGACGGATGCGTCGTAAGCCGGCGCTTCCACATCACGGATCACCCCGGTGGCTACCGGCAATTCATCTTTCATCAGGGCTAACATCATGTGCAGGGTCACGTCTTTTTCGTGCGCGTCGTGCACCAGGACATCGTTCAACGTATAACCGTCTTGCCCGACGGTGACGGCTTTCAGTTTCAATCCGTCCAGAACAAGGCCTTTCTCCTGATCCTTTCCGAACAGCATCTTCTCACCGTGACACAGGAAGATGGTTTTTTCGGCCCGAAAGGCTTTATCCGTAATATGCTTATGAATGCTGTCGTTAAAAATAACGCAATTCACAAGTACTTCCACGACCGACGTTCCTTTATGACGCGCCGCAGCCACAAAAATATCGGTCAGATTCGCAAGGTCTACGTCGATAGCCCGTGCGAAGAATTGACCTCGTGCGCCCAGCGTCAGTTCGGCCGGAATGAACGGGTCTTCTACCGTTCCGAACGGCGAACTTTTCGATACGAATCCACGGTCGGAAGTCGGGGAATACTGGCCTTTGGTCAGTCCGTAGATTTTGTTGTTCATCAAGACGATATTCATATCCACATTGCGCCGCACGGCATGGATGAAATGATTGCCGCCAATGGCCAGACAGTCGCCGTCGCCCGTAATCAGCCACACATTCAGGTCCGGACGGGCGGTTTTCACTCCCGTGGCAATGGCCGCCCCGCGTCCGTGAATCGTATGGAATCCGTACGTATTCATGTAATAAGGCAAACGCGAAGAGCATCCGATGCCCGAAATTACGGCCGTCTGATGCGGTGCAATGCCTGTTTCGGCCATCGCTTTGTGTAAACAGTTGAGGGTTGCGTAATCGCCGCAACCCGGACACCAGCGGACGTATTGGTCGCTTTTATAATCCTGCGGGGTATATTTTACATTTGTGTTCATTGTTCAAGCCTCCATTATTTTTGTAAATTCTTCGACTAAGCGGGACACGACAAAGGGTTGCCCCTTGATGCGGCCGAATTTGCAGGGATGGAATCCGTCCACTTTACTGCGCAGGTAATCGGCAAATTGGCCGTTGTTCTGTTCGGCCACCACCACTTTTTTGTATTTGCGCAGCACGTCGGCCGTATTTTTCGGCAGGGGACTGATAAACCGGAAACCGGCCACGGCTACTTTTTTCCCTTGTTGCTGCATGATTTCCATCGTTTCGTAGAGATGGCCGTAAGTGCCTCCCCATCCGACAATCAACAAATCGGCGTTTTCGTCGCCGGCCACTTCCAGTTCGGGGATATGATCCGCAATACGGTCAATTTTCGCCTGCCGGGTGGCGACCATTTTCTGATGATTGTTCGCGTCGGTCGAAATCGCGCTTGTGTCGTAATCTTTCTCCAATCCGCCGATACGGTGGGCGAATCCTTCCGTTCCGGGGACAGCCCAGTAGCGTACCAGGCTTTTTTCATCGCGTCGGTAGGCTTTCCAGGGAGCGTCGTCCGAATAGTTGGAAACGTAATTCGGACGGATTGCCGGGTATTTCTCCGGATCGGGTATTCGCCAGGCGGCCGCGCCGTTGGCGATGAATCCGTCGGTCAGGAGGATCACCGGCGTCATGTGTTCGACCGCCAGTTTGCCGGCCCAAAAGGCTGCGTCGAAACAGTCGGTCGGCGTAGCCGCGGCCAGCACGACGACAGGGCTTTCGCCGTTGCGTCCGTAGAGCGCCTGCATCAGGTCGGTTTGTTCGCTTTTGGTCGGCATACCGGTGGACGGGCCGCCGCGTTGTACATCGACAATGACTAACGGCAACTCGGCAATGACGGCCAACCCGATGGCTTCGCTTTTCAGCGCCAATCCGGGGCCGGACGTGGATGTGGCGGCCAGGCAGCCGGCAAAAGCGGCGCCGATGGCGGTACAGATGCCGGCGATTTCGTCTTCGGCCTGTACGGTGATAACGCCCAAGTCTTTCCGTTTGGCCAGTTCTTGCAGGATATCCGTGGCCGGCGTAATCGGATAGCTGCCGAGGAACAGTTTCAATCCGGCTTTTTCGGCGGCGGCAATCAATCCGTATGCCGTAGCGGTATTTCCGTTGATTTCCGTATAATAGCCCGGCGGAATCCGGGTGCTTTCAATACGGTAGGTGGAAACGGAGGCCTGGATGTTGTTGCCGTAATTGTATCCGTCGGTCAATGCCTTGATGTTGGCCTGTGCAATGGCCGGTTTCTTTGCAAATTTATTTTGCAGCATGTGCATGGCGTTTTCCAACGGCCGGTCGAACAGCCAGCATACTAATCCGAGCGTAAACATGTTCTTGCAACGCAAGGCCGACTTGTTGTCCAGTCCAAAGTCCACCAATCCGTCGCGTACCATCGTCGAGATGGGCGCTGCCACGATTTGTCGGTTGTCCAAGCCTGCTTCCTTAAACGGATCATCGGTTGTGAATTGGGCTTTTTCGAGGTCTTTTGCCTGAAAAGAGTCCGTATCAATGATGATGATCGCATTGGGCTTAAGCCGCGTTGCATTTACTTTCAGCGCGGCCGGATTCATTGCGACTAATACGTCGGCTTTATCGCCCGGCGTATAAATTTTCTTTGATCCCAGATGTACCTGGAATCCGGAAATGCCGCTGAGCGACCCTTGTGGGGCGCGTACTTCAGCGGGATAATCCGGAAAGGTAGAGATGTCATTTCCGAAGATGGCGGAAAGGTTTGAGAAAATGGTTCCTGTTAATTGCATACCGTCACCGCTATCTCCTGAAAAACGGATCACTACCTGATCTAAGGTTGTTACTTTTGTTTTTTCTGCCATTTTAATCAAGTTATTTAGTGGTACAAATGTATTTATTTTTCTCGAAAGAGAGACGATATTCTTCTTTTTTTACGAGGATAATCTTTTTTTTAGTTGCATGACAAGGGCGGTCGGATCGGTTTGCGTGTCCGTGTGCCCGGCGTCAAAAATGATTTCAGCCTGCTCGTAATACCGGCTGCGCCCGGACAGGGATGCTTCTATGAATTGTTTTAATGCCTCTCCCGTGCGACCTTTCAGCACCGGACGTGTGTCTTGGTATGCTTCCATGCGCCGCGCCAACTCGTCAACGGGCACTTTCAGATAAACGGTGGTTCCGGACGTATTCATGAACGTCATGTTTTCGTGGAAACAGGGCGTTCCGCCTCCGGTGGAAATGATGGCGTTTTCAAATTCAGCGACTTCGTGCAGCGCTTTTTTTTCTATTTCGCGAAAGCGCTCCTCTCCGTTTTCTTCAAAAATCTGCCGGATGGTTTTGTAATAACGTTCTTCGATAAAATGATCCAAATCAATGAATGATAATCCCATTTGCCCGGAAAGCATTTTCCCCAGGGTTGTCTTTCCTGCTCCCATATAGCCGATTAAAAAAATTCGTGACATGTGCTTTGTTGTTTTTATTGCGCACAAAAGTAATAAAGATTCAACGTAACATCAGAATAAAGTGGAATAGAATTTGTACTTTTGTGAAATAAAAAAAATCAACTATGAGTAATATTAAACTTTTTGAGAGCAAACAAGTAAGAACGGTTTGGAACGAAACCGAAGAGAAATGGTATTTTGTTATAGAAGATGTCGTTGCTATATTGACTGACAGCAAAGATCCCAAACAATATATCAAACGAATAAGACAGAGAGATGAAGCCCTTGCCGAAGGGTGGGTACAATTTGTACCTACCCTTTGGGTGGACACTGCCGGAGGGAAGCAAAAGATGGGATGTGCCGATACCAAGGGATTACTGCGTATTATCCAATCCATTCCATCGCCCAAGGCAGAACCTTTCAAACGCTGGCTGGCACAAGTAGGCAGTGACCGGTTGGATGAAATCGAAAATCCCGAATTAGCCACACAACGGGCAAGAGAATTGTACAAGTTGAAAGGCTATCCCGACGATTGGATTGAAAAACGAATGAGGAGCATTGCTATCCGGGAAGAATTGACGGATGAATGGAAGAATCACGGTGTGAAAGAGCAACAGGAATACGCCATACTGACTGCCGAAATATCAAAGGCCACATTCGGTCTGACGCCTTCGGAATACAAGCAGGTCAAAGGCTTGAAAAACCAAAACCTGCGTGATCACATGAACGATTTGGAACTGATCTTTTCGATGCTCGGCGAAGCATCAACCACCGCCATCGTGCGGACGCAACAGCCCGAAGGCTTTATACAAAACAAAAAAGCAGCCAAACAGGGAGGCAAAATTGCCGGAGATGCCCGAAAGGCATTGGAACTCGAAACCGGCGAAGAAATTGTTTCTGCCCGGAATTATTTACCCGAAAAGAAACGTCCGAAAGACAGAATATTGTCAACGAATTAGTTTTTAGAAAAACTTTTGTCGAATAACACTATCTTCAAATCCACAATGTTGCATTATTTTTGCGAGAAGGCAAATTATTCATAGACCGCGCCAATCCATCAGGCTCAACGCTCCACTCTCAATTTTTATTATGGATTCTTTGAATTTCAAGTTGCCATATGATTAATAATTTTTATCTTTGCCTCTGTTTTTAAACAACTGATAATACATGGCTACCGACAAGGATTTTAACGACAGAATTATCAAAGGAGACCGGAAGGCGTTCGATGAACTTTTCAAACTTCAATATACCCGTTTGTGCAGTTTTGCCTGCTCTTATCTGAAGGATTTTGCCATGGCCGAAAACATCGTTCAGGACGCTTTCCTGCTGTTGTGGGAACGTCACAGCACGCTGTTGCCCGACAGCAATCTGGCAGCCTGGCTGCTTGTCGTGGTCAGGAACAATACCCTCAATTATATCAACCGCCTGAAACGACAGGAAGAGGCCGAACAAGCCTACGCGACGCAACTGGCCCGCGACTTCGACCTTCGCCTGGCCTCTCTGAAAGTCTGCGATCCGGATGAAATGTATGGCGCCGAAGTAGAGCGCATCATCCGCGAAACCATCGACGCCCTGCCCGAACAGTGCCGGCTGGCCGTCACCCTGAGCCGCTTCGAGGAAATGAGTAATCAGGAAATTGCCGACAGGCTGGGCATCACCTCCAAGGGAGTGGAATACCATATCACCAATGGCCTGAAAAAACTACGGCGGGCATTGAAAGATTATCTGATGTTTTTGCTGCTTTTTGCAGGAAATTGAAAAAAACAGGGAAATCACACTGGGGTTTTTCACCTTTCATTTGTTCTATTAGTATACGATCGGTTTTTTAACCGGGAGAGATATTGAAAAAAGAATGGAACAGGAAATATTCATCGGCTATTTTATAGGCACCCTTTCCCCGCAAGAGGAAAAGACCCTGTTGGACTGGATTGACGCATCTGACGCCAACCGGAAAGAATACCTTGCCTTGCGCAAGGTGTGGGACATGTATCTGCTTAACCGCGCCGCCGAAGCGCCGTCGATTAGTTTCAGTCAGATACTGGCCGAATACTACCGGAAACTGGAGGCCGCCAAGCCGTCGAGGCCGATGATGCGGATACGCGAACTGTGCCGCATCGCAGCCATCTTTGCCGTGGCCTTCGGACTGGGCTGGTACATTCATACCCGTGCACAGCGCAAACCGGAACCGGTGTATCACATGATCGAAGTCCCTCCCGGACAGCGGGCGAAGCTGACCCTGTCCGACGGTTCGCAGGTATGGCTGAACGCGCAGACCCGGTTCACGTATCCGGCCGTGTTCGACAAGGACGATGCACGCTGCGTCATGCTGGACGGCGAAGGATTGTTTGAGGTGGCGCACAATAACCGGCAGCCTTTCCGGGTACAGACCGCGAACCGGGAAGTGACGGCGCTGGGCACGACCTTCGACGTGTATGCTTACAGTAACAGCAATGCCTTTGAAACCATCTTGCTCGACGGTTCCGTAGAGATAGCCCCTACGCGCATCGCCGGACAGACATACCGGCTCCGGCCGGGCAACCGGCTCTATTATGACGAAGACGCCCGGAAGATGCGGATCGAGAAGGTCAATACCGGCGAATATGTCTCCTGGAAAGATGGTATCTACTGTTTCAACGACATTACTTTTGCGGAAATGACCAAACGGCTGGGACATTACTACATGACACGGATTACTATTCTGGATTCGGCGGTGATGAATTACCGCTGTACCGGGAAATTCCGCCAGCACGAAAGCATTACCGACATCATGAACGTAGTAAAAAGCGATATGCCCTTTACCTATACGTATAATAAAGATTTGAATGAACTCATAATCAACAAACGTATCAGGAAAAGATAGACAATTAACCGAATTATTCACTCATTATAATACAGGAAGCCTATGAAAAAGTAAAGAAGATGCCTTATTTCCCCCAAAGGTGAACGCCGGAAAACAGTAACGTTGTTTTCCCGCAAGTCAAGCCTTTATTATAACGCCGCATGGAAAACGGACATGAAAAAAGTAGAACTGCTTTCGATAAAAGTAGAACTGCTTTCGGAAATAGTAGAACAGCATTTGGGAAAAGTAGAACTGCTTTCGGAGATAGTAGAGCTACATTTTGAGACCCGTGAAGAGGTTCAAGGGTCAATGTCGGAACCCTTTTGAACGCTTAAACCGGGAACCCGAAACTTTTTCAATGCACAAAACCATGCCACGTAAAGTATAATTATTCAAGTAATAAAAATCAAAAGTATAACTAAAACAAAGAATTTATGCAATATTATAAACAACGGTATATAATACCACCAAAAAGTATTTTGAAAACAATGTTAATTATGAAGATTTCTACGATTCTATTAATGTTTGTCTTTCTGCACACAGGAGCGGCCGAGGTCTACTCCCAGAAAGCCATAGTGACAATTCATGCAGATAACGCGATATTATCGGATGTGCTGGATGAAATGGAGCGCCAAACCGACTACCTGTTTTTCTACAACAAGAAAAACATTAATGCAAGCAAACGGGTAAGCGTTCATGCAAAGGACGCTCCGGTGTCGGATGTACTGGACAAGACGCTGGACGCGGACATCGTGTATGCGATGGTCAACGATCACGTCATCTTGTCCAAAAGGGAAAATTTGGAGAAGGACAAGACCCTTGCGGCTGTTCTTCAACAGACGATCGCCGTTACCGGGACGGTGGTGGACGAGCGCGGCGAACCGGTTGCCGGCGCTAATATCATGGAGAAAGGGATCGTCAACGGGACAGTGACGGACGTGGACGGTAAATTCCACCTGAACGTTCCGCCCAAGGCCACGCTGGTCGTTTCCTTTATCGGATACGTTACGCAGGAAGTGGCGATCGGCAATCAGACCCATCTGAATATCACCCTGAAGGAAGACAGTAAGCTGTTGGATGAAGTCGTGGTTGTCGGTTACGGTACGCAGAAGAAAGTGAACCTGACCGGATCGGTAGCTACCATCAATTCGGCAGACATTCAGGGTGTCCCCAGCAGTAACCTGTCGAATGCCTTGAGCGGGCGATTGGCCGGAGTCAGTATTTCCGGCAGCGACGGCGGACGGCCGGGCAACACTTCTTCGATTTCAATCCGCGCCAAGGGTAGTTGGAACAATACCGACCCGCTTTATGTTATCGACGGTGTGGTACGCGACAAGTTTGCCTTCGACGGACTGGATGCCAACGATGTGGAAAACCTCTCCATCCTGAAAGACGCTTCGGCGGCTATTTACGGATCACGTGCAGCGAACGGCGTAGTGCTGGTCACGACCAAGAAAGGAAAGGAAGGAAAACCCGTAATTTCCTACACCGGTTCGGTCGGTACAACGGGAATCACGCAAATGGCTACTTATATGAATGCCTACGATCAAGCCCTGTTTATCAACGACGCATTGCGGACAAGCGGTCAGGACGAGAACGCTTCTACCTGGTATGCCGACGACGAACTGGAATATTACAAAACGCATAATTACAACTGGTATGACGAAGCTCACCGGGATCCGATTTTGACCCAACACTCGGTGAATGTTTCAGGAGGTAACAATTATGTGCGCTATTATGTCGGCGGGAATTATTATAATGAAACAGGCGCTTTCGACAACATGAATTACCGGAAATATGCGCTTCGCGCAAATATAGAAGCCAATATCACGAAAGACCTGATGGTTACGATGGGTTTGACTTCCGATAACCGGGACGACCTGAAGCCGTATTGGAGAAACGACGGCGGCAATGATACGCTGATGGACTTGTGGAATCTGATGCTTGTTTATTCCTCCAGCTTCTTCCCGGCTTATGTGGATGGAAAGCCTATCGGAAAAAGCGGCTATCTCAACCAGCACCCGATGGAAGTAATATCGCCTGAAACCGGATATATCAGGAGGAGATACAGCAACACGGAGGCCAACATTGCGCTTTCCTACAATGTTCCTTTCGTCAAGGGATTGAATCTGAAAGTCCTTTACGACAATTACGGACGACAGGCTTTTACCAAGGAATTTGACGTGCCTTACAAGATTTACGAACCGAGGACAGGGGGAACTCACAACAATATCGTCTATCCCGAACTGACGGGCGAAAGCTACTGGGCATCCAATGTCAACGATCTCTTGAACGAACGTTACGACCGCGACAACAGCTACCAGTTCAATGCGTTTATCAACTACAACAACCGTTTTGGCGACCACGAGGTTGGCGCTGTCCTGCTATACGAACAATCGGAAGGCACTGCCGACTGGTTTCGCGCCCAAACAAAGTTTTTCCAGACCTATACCCTCGACCAGTTGAACGCCGGCAGTCAATCGCCGGCCGACTTTTCGGTACAGGGAAGCGGTACGGAAAACGGTCGGCAGTCTTATGCCGGACGTCTTAACTACGGATACGCCGACAAATACCTGTTGGAACTCTCGGCGCGCTACGACGGCTCGGTACGGTTCGCGCCTTCCGAACGGTGGGGTTTCTTTCCGTCGGCAACGGCCGCCTGGCGTATCTCCGAAGAAAATTTCTTTAAGGAAAACGTCCGCTTTATCAATTACCTGAAACTGCGTGCTTCGGCCGGTCTCATGGGAAACGATGCCGTGGGCGGATGGCAGTGGATGCAGGAATACACCTTTGACAAGGGCGCAGAATACGCCTCTTCGGCCAACGGGTTGAAGCCGGGCGTTATCGCTAACCCTTACATCACATGGGAAAAGTCGATGAACTACAACTTCGGTCTGGATGCCGGCTTCTTACAAAACCGCTTGACGGCGTCTTTGAACGGATGGTTCAAACATACGTATGATATATTAGGCTCGCGCGTCTCCACGCTGCCCGATACTTTCGGCGGTAATATGCCTGCCGAAAACTACGGGGTAGTCGATTCCAAAGGATATGAAATCGAGTTGGCTTATACCGATCAAATTGACAATATCACCTACCGCGTGGGCGGCAATCTGGGTTATGGCGTCAACAAAGTGGTCACGAAAGACCAGGCGGAAAATATCCGGGCTTACCAATCGGAAATAGGCTACAGCACCGATCGCAGCATGGGCTTTATCTTCACCGATATTATCCGCACGCAAGCCGATCTGGACGCTCTGCCCGCCGGTTATACCATTAATGGAGAAACTCCGAAGTTGGGTATGTTGAATTATAAAGATTTGCGTGGAGAACCGGGCACTGACAATCCCGACCAGCCGGACGGAAAAATTACCGGCGCCGACAACGATTTTATTATCAATCATATGACAGCCCCTGTTAGCTACGGATTTTTCATTGGCGCTACCTGGAAAAACTGGAATTTGGATTTGTTCTTCCAAGGGGTGGCCAATAATCAAATTATGGACAGGTTGCGACTGACACGGGGAACCACGAGGGTGACAAAACCCTACGGATTCTGGACCGACCACTGGACGCCGGAAAATACCGACGCCCAATATCCTCGCGTCGAACCGGGTACATGGTACATTTATCCCGAATCATCCTTCTGGGTGTACGACGGATCGTTCCTGCGCTTGAAGAATGTCAACTTGTCGTACACCTTGCCGAAATCGATGTTGGCGAAAGCCGGCATCGGACAAGCCAAGATATTCTTCAACGGCACGAACCTCTTTTTGCTGGAAGATCACGTGAAGCATTTCGACCCCGAATTGGGCGACACGAATACTTCGCCGACTCCCAATGCGGAAAACATACGCCGTTATCCGCCGACCAAGAGTTATTCGCTGGGAATTAATCTGAGTTTCTAATTTATTAAATTATACAGATATGAATAAGATAGTAAAATATATTGTGACAGTCTTTTTCTTCGGAACATTCATCGCTTGTTCGGATGTACTGGACAAAGACAATCTGAACGCCGTCTCCGACCAGGCGGTTTGGGAGAATGCGGTATATGCCACCGCTTTTCTGGACAAATTGCACCGGGATAATGTGCCCGGATGGGACAGTCGCATCTCTCAGGATTGCGACGAAGCCGTCAGTAACGAACGGCGCACCTATCCCCACGGGGAATTGGACATCAACGGCATCAGTACATGGCCTTACGAGCAGATTCGCAACTGCAACACCTTGATCGAAAATGTGGAATCCGGTTCCCTTGACCCTGTCACTGTCGGCCGGTTAAAAGGGCAGGCTTTGGTTATCCGTGCATGGCTGTATTTCGATCTTGTACGCCAATATGGAGGCGTTCCGATGATTATGAATACGCAAACGACGACGGATGACTTGTATGTTTCCCGTAATAAAGCTTCCGAATGTTTCACTTTAATCGTGAAAGACCTGGACGATGCCATTGCCATCGAATCCTTCCCCATGAAATGGGAAGGCAGCGATGCCGGTCGCATATCGAAAGCTGCGGCGGTGGCGTTGAAAGGCCGTGTATTGCTTTATCAGGCCAGCCCGCAGTTTAATCCCAACAACGATCAGGTACGTTGGCAAGCCGCTTACGATGCCAACAAGACCGCTCGCGAGGCGCTGTCGGCGGCCGGCTACGGTTTGTTCGATAATTTTGAAACGCTTTGGTACAAAGACAATGAGATGAACAAAGAAGCTGTTTTTGTAAAACGCCATTCCGCCAACTTGCCCCAAGGATGGTCGGCGCCCACCCGTCCGCCCGCTTCGTTGGGCGACAATGACGCTAACAGACCTTCCTGGGAACTGGTTTCCTCTTTCCCCATGAAAGACGGGAAAGCGGTCGGCGATCCGGAGAGCGTTTACGCTTACAACGACGCCCGTTTTTGGGAAAATCGCGACCCGCGCTTAGCCGCGTCTGTCGTCTGGAACGGTAGCGTGTGGGAACTCTACGGTGAGTCCGGTCACATCCAATGGACGTGGGAAGGTGGTCCCAATACAGCGTACATGTATTGCCGCAAGGCGGTAGATCCTGCCCTGTCGTTGCTGGAATCGCATATCAGTAATTGCGGTACGGACTGGATTGAAATCCGTTATGCCGAAGTACTCCTGAATATGGCCGAATGTGCCGCCGCTTTAAATAAAGCGGACGATGTATATGCTTTAATCGGAGAAATTCGGCAACGGGCAGGCATCGACGCCGGCGCCGGTAGCCGCTACGGACTGAAAGCCGGTATGTCGGCGAACGAATTGACCGACGCCGTCCGATCGGAGAGGAAAATCGAA
>JAITPV010000231.1 GCA_031289275.1 Tannerella sp. | reverse complement strand
ATGGCGCGTAGCTTCAACAGCACGTTTCAGCATATCATGCCCCTGCTGAAAGCCGACAATATAGGCGCCATTAATTGGGGACTGGTAGCGGGAAAAACCAATACCATCTTCCAATGGGGCGAAGCGTTGCCCGGTGTGGCTGAACCTCCGGTGTGGTTTCATGATATCTTCCGTAAAGACGGTACGCCCTTTTCGCAGGAAGAAGTCGATTTTATCAAGACATTAACAGGCAAGAATTGAGAATGAGGATTACATTTTTGATTCCTGATTTCTTTACAGACGGAGCATGCTCCGTCTCTACAAAGCCACCATACTACCGATTCTCCGTGTCTGATATAATCCTTGTTTTCCTCATTCTCAATCCCTTTCTCATTTGTCTGAACTGTGATTTCAATATGATTTAAATGATTTTCATGATTAAGAAGAATCATATGAATCAAAATAATCACTTTGAAATTAAGAGTTAAGAGTTAAGAATTATGAGTTATGAGATGACTGTCGAGAGGCTGCGTTGTGTTGGGTTTGAATCTATCATTTGTCTGAACTGTGATTTTAATATGATTGAAATGATTTTCATGATTAAGAAGAATCATATGAATCAAATTAATCATTTTAAAATCACAGTTCAGACGGAATGCGGTCGCCACCATGCCTGCCATTGTAGAGACGTTGCGCGCAACGTCTGTACGGGATCGTGCAGTTGTCATGGTCATTGATTTATTTACGATCTCTATTTTATAATAACTCATAATAAGTAGTTATTTATCTATAATATATCAAATGGGGTGTTTAATGTATAATCCTTTTTGTTTATTTTTGTGCCGATTTAAAATATCATACGCGAAATGAGCAACCAATTAATAATAAATGTCCGTAAATACGGAAATAAGTACCTCCCCGAAAGGAATATTTACGACCCATACGAGAATATTTACTTCCCGAATGAAAATATTTACGACCCATACGGGAATATTTACGACCCATACGGCTTTGGGGTCGTAAATAATGGCGTTGGGGTCGTAAATTTTTGGGCTGGGGTCGTAAATAATTACGTTGGGGTCGTCAATTTTAACATTGGGGTCGTCAATAATGGTCTTGGGGTCGTAAATAATCGCGTTGGGGTCGTAAATTTTTGGGCTGGGGTCGTAAATATTCCTGTTGGGGTCGTAAATTTTTGCGTTGGGGTCGTAAATATTCCTGTTAGGGTTGTAAATATTCTCGTTAGGGTTGTAAATTTTTGCGCAGGGGTCGTAAATTTTTATGTCGGGGTCGTACATAAATTGAATAATACAGTAAATTATTTCACAATCTTTAATATATAAAACAGTATGTCAGCAAAAAGTGACTGGTTGAAGCATAACCATCAGGCTCTGTACAATCAGGCCAATCAAACTTCTTCTTATATGAATAATGAGGAGAATAAAGTCCGTATGGGACTGAACGGAAATATCAATAACTGGATTACCGGTGAGTTTAATTCGAAACATCTGGCTTTCTCGAACGCTTTTGTGGGCTGGCTTGACCCCGCTTTGCGTACGCCGATGAAAATTACGACGCTGGATAAGGCCGAAAAGGATTTTATTCCCGTATACCGGCAACTTTATACCGGTGTGTTGAGAAATAATCCGTTAGTGACCGACGCCGATCTCGTAGCAATGGGCTTTCCCAAACGCCCTGATAATCACCGGGAACCTGTGCCCGATCCGACGGCGATACTTGAAGTCATTGCGAAGACACCTTCGCCCGGCGTGGTCGATTTTTATTTTCGTATTGCCGGCGAAACGGGTCATGCCAAGCCTTATGGTATACAGGGTTACGAACTGTGCGGCGGCCTCTTCGCAGAGGCGCCCGTTAACTGGTCGCAACTGCCGATGAATTACTTTTCGACGACCTCGCCGTTGCACCTTGCCTTCGAGGGTAATCAGCGCGGCAGGCATTTCTACTTCGCCGCACGCTTGGAAAACAACCGGGGCGTAAAAGGCGACTGGAACGAAATCCAATCTGTCATTATTCCTTGATTCAAAGATTTGAAAATTCCATAATTCAAAGATTTAAAGAAAAGTTTTTGCCGGAATATTCGGTTTTCATCAAACATTATATATCTTTGTGTCCGATTCGTAAAAGAAAAATAGATCATTGATTAAATAAATAATAAGTATATGCAAATGAAAAGGATTCGGATTTTAGTTTGTTTTTTTATAATCGGTACATGTGTGTACGGAAAGGAATATCATGTTTCCGTAAAAGGAAATGATTTGAACAGCGGCGCGGAAACGGCGCCTTTTAAAACGATTCAACAGGCTGCGCAGACGGCTTATGCCGGTGATGTGATCACGGTGCACGCCGGAACGTATCGCGAATGGGTGAATCCTCCGCGTGGCGGCGACGGCGAGGATGCGCGCATTGTCTATCGCGCCGCGCCCGGCGAACGGGTCGAAATCAAAGGCTCCGAACCGATCTCCTCGTGGCAAAAACAAGATAACGGGGTGTGGAAAGTTACGCTTCCGGTCGCATTTTTCGGCGATTACAATCCTTACACGGATCTGATCTACGGCGACTGGTTCGGCGATCACGGACGGATTCATCATACGGGGGAGGTTTTTCTGAATAACAAGTCGCTGTACGAAAAGGAAACGCTTGAGAAAGTGCTTCATCCCGCCGAAAATCCCGATGCGTCGGATAAGGAGGGCGCTACTTATACCTGGTATTGCGAAAGCGAAAACGGAGAGGTGACGATATGGGCTAATTTTCACAATTATAACCCGAATAAGGAACTGGTTGAGATCAGTGTGCGGAGGACGTGTTTCTATCCCGAAAAACCGGGCGTAAATTACCTCACTCTCCAGGGTTTTCATATCAGTCAGGCCGCTACGCAATGGGGCGCGCCGACTGCCGAACAGATCGGGATGATAGCTACGCACTGGAATAAGGGGTGGATTATCGAAAACAACGTAATCAGCAATTCCAAATGCTCCGGCATCACGCTGGGGAAGGAACGGGGCACGGGTCATAACGTCTGGTTGAACGATCGGAGCATAGACGGTTCCCTACATTATATAGAAGTGACTTTCCGGACGCTGCAAAACGGATGGAGCAAGGAGCAAATCGGGTCGCATATTGTTCGTAACAACGAAATTTTCGCTTGTGAACAGACGGGGATCTGTGGCAGTATGGGCGCGGCGTTCAGCAGGATAGAAAATAATCATATTCATCATATCTGGACGAAACGCCAGTTCTCCGGCGCCGAGATTGCCGGCATTAAATTTCATGCGGCGATAGATACGCAAATCAAAAATAACCGTATCCACCAAGTCGGTCGGGGTATCTGGATGGATTGGATGGCGCAGGGGGCGCGTATTTCCCGGAATCTGCTCTACAATAACGATCAGGAAGACCTCTTTTTTGAAGTCGACCACGGGCCTTATCTGGTGGATAACAATATCCTCGGTTCGCCGTCCAATGTGTGGGACATGTCGCAGGGGGGCGCGTTTGTGCAGAATCTGTTTGCCGGAACGATCCGCATCAACAAGGAAACAGGCCGCTATACGCCGTATCATTTGCCTCATCAGACGGATGTGGCCGGTCTGTCCATCATTCTGAACGGCGACGACCGTTTTTTCAACAATCTGTTTGCGCCGATTGCGCCGGACGAGCAGAAAGTGTACGGCCTGACGGTCTATAACGAAGTCGGTTATCCGTGTTTTGTCGACGGAAATGTGTATTACAACCGCGCGTTGCCTTTTGCGGGCGATGCGCACCGGGTGGATGCGCCCGATTTCGATCCCAACGTAAGCCTCGAAGACAAGGGAAATGAAGTATATCTGTCTTTTACCTGGAAAAAATTAACCGGTTTGCAAACGGAAACGGTTACTACGGAACGGCTGGGGAAAGCGAAATTCGCCAAACAAAATTACGAACAACCCGACGGTCAACCGATCGTTTTCAATACCGATTATCTGAATGCGCCGCGTTCCGAACAGCCCCTGCCCGGGCCTTTCGAAGCCTTAAACGACGGGAATTGCCGTATAAAAGTGTGGCCGAATATAATTAATTGCAAATAAACAGTATATCGGATGAAAAAAACAGCTGTTTTTTTGATGATGATGGTGCTGGCCTATCCGCTTTTCGCACAGGTGAAAGTGGTGAGGGATGCCAAGACAAAACAGGCGCGTGGGGTGGAAGTTACTCCCTTGCCGCCGGTAGTAGAGAGGTATGATGCCTTTGTGTGGCCGTCCGAAAAGCCGGCGGATTGCCCGTTTTTGCAGTCAAAAGCGCTGAATAAAATAGAATTTTTGGGTATTAAGAGCGGTTTTCACTTTGCCGACACGTGGTATCCGACCTGGGGCGAGGATGATTTGCTCTATTCGCCCTACACCGACGGCGTTTGCTGGCGTTTGGACGGTCGTTACGAACGTAGTTGGAGCGGCGGCGATGGAGCTGTTACCGGACAGGGCGTGATTGAAGGCGACGATCCGTTGAATCTGGTGGTTTACAGTCTGGGCGTCGAAGCGGCTTCGCCCAAGCCTTATCAAGGACGCTATCCGTGCGGCAGCCTGATGTACAACGGCGTTTGGTATTACGGGACTTACTGTCTTGCTCCCGACGGAAAAGCCAAGTTTGGCGATACGGTCTATAACTGGCCCTGGTTAGGCCCTTTTGCAGGTTTCAGAATTTCAAAAGACAAAGGTCTCAACTGGACTGCTTGCCCGCATACGCCTGAAAAACCCATTTTTTCGGAAACAGGCTTGAACGGTTATCATGTGAGAATCGGTTCGCCTCACTTTGTAGATTTCGGTAAAAACATGCAGTATTCGCCCGACGGAAAAGCGTACATGGTTGCTCACGGCAGCGAGCCGGATGACCCCAATCCCCGTTTCTGGGATTCAAGTTGGATAACGGGTGATAATATTTATATTTTGCGGGTTACCCCTTCGGAAGAAAATATGAACGATGCCTCGAAATGGGAATTTTATGCCGGCAAAGATGTCAACGGAAATGCCGTGTGGACAAATGATTTCTCGCAAATCAAACCGCTACTCGAATGGAACAACAATATGGGTTGCGTGACGGTAACATACAATCCGGGGTTGAAAAAATACCTGATGTGCGTCACCGACGGTGGAAATACTTGTGCCAAAATGAATACGTATCTGCTGGAATCCGATTCATTGACCGGCGACTGGAAATTAATCACCTATATGAAAAGTTTCGGCGAACAGGCTTATTTCGTAAATATTCCGTCGAAATTCATTAGCAAAGACGGTCAAACCATGTGGCTTTTGTACTCAGGCAATTATGCAACCAACTGGAACGGCGAAAATATTTTACCTAATCCGGTGGGAAGCCACTATGGATTCGTGATGCAGAAAATCAAACTCAATCGGGAATTATAGAAATGTAATATGAAAGCATCCAAAGAAATTGTATTGCAATCGCTGAACCATACACAGGGCGAACGGATAGCCGTTGACTTCGGGGCAACGTCCGTTACCGGTATTCATTGCCGGATCGTGGGCGATTTACGCCGGTACTACGGCTTGGAAGAAAAACCGGTTCGTATTATCGAACCTTTTCAAATGCTGGGTGAAGTGGACGACGCTCTGGGCGACATCCTGGGTATCGACGTCACCGGCGTTTGGGGTCGGGAGAATATGTTTGGGATCGACGAAACCCGTCTGCACGAACAAATCACGCCCTGGGGACAGACCGTTCTGATCGCGGAAGATATTGACCTGACGCCGGATAAAAACGGCGACATACATATCTATCCCCAAGGAGACCGTCACTATCCGCCAAGCGCCATTATGCCGGAAGGTTGTTTCTTTGTGAACGCCGTCGAAAGAGGGGGCGTTGTGGACGACGAAAACTTGTCGGTAGAGGATAATCTGGAGGAATTTGGCTACTTGAAAGACGAAGACCTGTTGCATTTTGAACGGGAAGCCGTGAAAGCCGCCGCCACCGGAAAAGCCGTCGTCGCCGGATTTGGCGGCACCGCCCTGGGCGACATCGCTTTTGTCCCCGGAATGGGACTGAAACAGCCCAAAGGCGTCAGAGCCGTTGCCGAATGGTACATGTCAACCATCCTTCGTCCGGATTATATCCATCGGATCTTTGAAAAACAGACGGATATTGCCGTCGAAAACTATAAATTGTTATGGGAGAAAGTAGGAAATAAAGTAGATGTGGTGTTTACCTGCGGAACCGACTTCGGCACGCAGACTTCGCAGTTCTGTTCCAACGAAACTTTCCGCGAACTTTGGTTGCCGTACTATAAACGGATGAACGACTGGATTCATCAAAACACGTCATGGAAAATATTCAAACATTGTTGCGGTTCCATTATTCCGGTGATCCCCCTGTTTATCGAAGCGGGATTCGATATACTGAATCCGGTGCAGATTAATGCGAAAGATATGGATTCGCAACGGTTGAAAAATGAATTTGGCGATGCTCTGACCTTCTGGGGCGGCGGAATAGATACCCAAAAAATACTGCCCTCCGCCACTCCTGCCGAAGTGAGGGAGCATGTGTTGCAACAGTGTGAGATATTCGGAAAAAACGGAGGTTTTGTCTTCAACTCCATTCATAACATCCAGGCCAACGCGCCCCTGGAAAACGTGGTGGCCATGATTGAAACCCTGAACGGTCTTCGGAAATAATATATCAATAACTAATTATAAATATGTAGTAAAATGGAAAATATGGATCAACTGTATGAAGCTATTTTAAAGGGAAATCTTTCCCTGTCTGTCGAAATGACAAAAAAGGCCATCGAGCAAAAAATCGATGCGAAATCAATTATCGACGATTATATGTCGAAGGCAATGGATGAAATCGGGCAACGTTTTGAAAACGGAAAAGCGTTTGTTCCCGAGTTGCTAATGTCCGCTCGCGCCATGAAAGGAGCTTTGGAGCTTCTGAAGCCGCTCCTGGTGGGCAACAATATTCCCCGTGCGGGCAAAATCATTATCGGAACCGTGAAAGGCGATTTGCACGATATTGGTAAAAACCTGGTAGCGTCCATGCTCGAAGGCAGCGGTTTTGAAGTGATTAACCTCGGAGTGGATATTTCTGCCGAAAAATTTGTTCAGTCAACGACGGAACATAAAGCCGATATCCTGTGTTTGTCCGCCCTGCTCACCACTACCATGAATTATATGAAAGAGGTGATTCGTCTGCTGGATGAAACCGGAGTAAGGAATCAGGTGAAAATAATGGTTGGCGGAGCGCCTATCAGTTCTACTTTTGCCAGGGAGATCGGCGCCGACGGATACAGCAGTAATGCCAATGCCGCCGTTTCAATGGCGAAACAATTAATTGCTTCGTGACCGCGCATGGACGATTGTTTGATTGATTATTCCGAGATCGGATTATCGCAGGAGGAAATACTCAGGGAAATCGGATACAGGGACACGCTTCCGGACGCTTCCGTGTTGGAGATTATTACTTGTTTGCTGGCACGGCTCGCAAAGGAAGTGCGTCCCCGGTATCTCTATTTTGTTTCCGAAGGCGAAATCAACGGAACGTCCGTACATATTCAAAACCAACAGTTCGAGACCGGGCCTGTCATTACCCGCCTGTTGGACAAATCGTCCTCGTTTGCCGTTTTTGTGGCTACTGCCGGTAACGAATTTGAACAAATCATGCAGGAAAGTAAAACAAAAGGCGATATGCTCGAAAATTACATATTGGACGTTATGGGTACGGCTATTGTGGAAAAGGCGGGCGACTATATCGAAAGGATGCTGGAGAAGGAATTGTTGGAAATGTTGCATACGAACCGGTTTAGCCCCGGATATTGTAACTGGCATTTGACGGAACAGCGGAAAATATTCGGTCTGTTGGGCAATCAACCCTGCGGCGTCGCCTTGTCGGACGTTTGTTTGATGTCGCCGATTAAATCTATCAGCGGCATCATAGGGATAGGCAAAGACGTCGAACCCCGGCAATATGCCTGCCGGTATTGTGAACTGGAATCCTGCTTCAAACGAAAAAAATAAGGCTCAATAAATAAAGTAAGAGTTATGCGGGTGAAATCTCCTGTATGTTTGATGTTTGGGATGTGCTTATTTTTGTTTGCCGCTTGTTCTTATCGCCAAACAGCCGTAGATTTTAGCCGGATAGCGTTGGAAGAAGGCGATTTGGTTTTCAGGCGCGGCATCGGCGTAAAATCGCAAGCCGTACTTTCGGCAGATACGGCGGGTATATATAGCCATTCGGGGATTGTAGTCAGGCTGGATTCGGGATACCGAATCATTCATGTCACCTCCGGAGAACGGGAAAAAGGAGAAAAAGAAGACCGGATAAAAATAGAATCTCCGGAAACTTTTTTTGCTGCCGACCGTGCGGAACATGGCGCTGTGTACAGGATAAAAGAGGCGCGGAATTATGCGGCAGAGGCTGCAAGTCATGCCAAACGTTTGTTGGAAAAAGGAGTATTGTTCGACCATGACTATGTCCTGGAAGATACGACACAACTGTATTGTACGGAATTGGTATGGTATGTTTATCAACTGGCAGGCAAAGATATTACGAACGGAAAACGAAGCGAGTTGAACAATTTCCCGCTTTTTTCGGGCGTTTATATTTTCCCGTCGGATTTATACGGTAATAATGAATTTAATTTGATATATAAATTTTAAAATGAAGATGTTATGAAGAAGTTAGTAAGTTTAGTAAGTTTGTCGATGGTAGCCTTTTTGTTTGTTATGACGAGTTGCGGTAGCAAACAAGGCACGCCTTCCGGTATTGTAAAAGCTATGTACGGTCAGTTGCAAAAAGGAAATTACGAAAAAGCAATCGAAATAATGTTCGAAAATGCGACCGACAAGAATGAAAAAGCAGATGCGGAACAAATCAAAGAATCCGTCAAAGCATTTGCCGCAAAAGCCCAAGAGAGTATAGAAGAAAAAGAGGGCATCCGTTCGTTTGAAATTGTGAAAGAAACAGTTGCTGAAGACGGAAAGTCCGCACAAGTGACGGTAAAAGTTACTTATGGTGACGGTAGCACAAAGGAAGACACAAACAAATTTGTGAAAAATGAAGCAGGGAAATGGGAAATGAATATTTTCAACAAATGAATAAGAAACAACATCCGAACGTATCGACATTCGGCGCCGTTTTCTTTGTACTGTTGTCGTTCGTATGGAGCGCCGTCTGTTTCGGACAGCAAACCGAAAGTAAACACGCGACAACGGCGGATACCGCCGTTGACTTTACCGGCTCGCATTGGATAAAGCATCCGACCGCACCCGAAGAAAAAGCCGTTTGGTTTCGCAAGACATTTAATGCCGCCGACGTAAAATCCGCCCGGGTTCACATTGCCTCGGTCGGGTATCACGAACTGTACATCAACGGACAGAAAGCGGACGACCGTGTGCTGGCGCCCGCATTAACCCGCTTCAAAGACCGGACGCTTTATGTTACTTACGATGTGACGAAATTCCTGAAAACCGGCGAGAATGTCATTGCTGTTTGGGCGGCTTCCGGATGGGCGGCACACGAAACAATGAAAGTGCCGTTCGTTCTGCGTGTTCACTCCGTTATAGAAGCGGCAGAGGGTAAAACCGTTACAATCGATTCCGATGAAACATGGCGGTGTGCGGTCAGTCATTACGAAAACACCCGCCGCGAACGCGATAATGTTAAAAACGGCGGCGAACGCATTGACGCCCGGAATGATCAGCCCGATTGGAATACGGTCAAATTCGACGATTCCAAATGGGAAACGCCGAAAACGATAGCATTTGACACCAAACTCATTCCGCACGCCATTATCGAACCGACACGGATTATTGAAACATTAAAGCCGGTGAAAATAACGGAACTTGACCAAGAGGCAGGAGTTACAAGCGCCGTTGCGTACAAAATCGAGTTTGCGAAAAACTTTACCGGCTGGGTAAAAATGGATATGACCGGTCTTGCGGAAAGCGATGCGGTCATTTTTGAAACTGCCGATGACGAAGAATCCGTCTGCGATTTCGACCAAAGGAGTATTTACATCGCTGCCGGTAACGAGAAGGAAACTTTTTGCAATAAATTCAATTATACTGCCGGACGGTTTGTCACTGTCCGGGGCTTGAAAGAGAAACCGGAAATCGACGACGTCACCGGTCTTGTTTTGGCCACCGATTTGAAACGCACCGGATATTTTGCTTGTTCCAACGAATTATACAACCGGATTTATGAAACGGATTTATGGACGTTCCGCGCCAACACGCCGGAAGGTTTTACGATGGACTGTCCGCATCGCGAACGGATGGGATACGGCGAAGAGGCAACAGCCTGTTCGTGGGGAATAGGTTTTCCAAATTATGACATGCGTTCGTTCTACCTGAAGAACGTGCAGGATTGGATTGACGTACAGGAACCCAACGGATGGGTGAATCATACGGCTCCGCAATTTGGAGGGCATTACGGCGGCCCGATGTGGAGCAGCGCCGGTCTCAATGTGGCTTGGGAACATTACGTTAACTATGCGGATCGGCCGGTTATCGAATTGATTTATCCATCGGCAAAGCGTTGGCTTGATTTTCTGCACGAAAACAGTGAGGAAGGACTTGTCGTTCCGTATAAGGGGAAATGGTGGTTTCTCGGTGATTGGGCGGCTCCCGGCGGACGCAAGGAAACAGGAGACAGTCCCGAAGCCCGGTATTTCAATAACTGCGTCTATGCAATGAATCTGGAAGCGTTTGTCCGGATTGCCCAAATTCTGAATCATCCCGAAGAGGCAAAACTGTACGGAAAACGGTTAGCGACGCTGAAAACGGACATTCATAAAAAGTTTTACAATTCCGAAACAGGCATGTATTCAAACGGAACACAGGTGCAGCAGGCGTTTGCCCTTTCGACGGGAATTGTGCCGGAAAAGTTGCGTCCGTCCGTTGCGGCAAAGCTGAAAGACGATATGCGGAAGCGTCAGTATTTCGATATGGGAAGTTCGGGTTTGCCTGCGCTGATTCCGTTTCTTTCGCAACATTCCGAATTTGCCGATATAACGGCCATGATTCTCAACCGCACGGAGCAGCCGGGTTACGGCTATTTTGTAACGCAAGGCGAAACGACCTGGCCCGAATACTGGGAGATTGATGTTCAGAGCCGGATTCACACGTGCTATACAGGCATTGCCGGCTGGTTTGTCAAGGGATTATGCGGTATCCGACCCGACCCCGGGAAGCCGGGTTACAAGTCGTTCATCATCCGGCCGCAGATCGTCAAAGAATGTGATTGGGCGGAAGCATCCGTCGAATCGCCTTACGGTACAATCAAAAGCAGATGGGAACGAAAAGGCAATAACGTAGCGTTAACCGTAACCATCCCGCCAAACTCATCGGCAACGGTGTTTTTACCGGATAAAAGACCCGCCGAAGTGAAAGCGGGAACGCATACGTTTGAAATACGAAATAAAAAATAACATGATTAAGATGAAAGGTATCCGTTTTTTAGTTTGTGTTTTGTTTGTATCTCATGCTATGGCGCAGGTTCCTGCCAAAGACGCTTATCTGGCTGAGTTACGGACAGAACTTTCTACCCAGTGGCCTGCAAACCGGACGATCAATCTGGTTTTCCACGGGCACAGCGTCCCGTCGGGATATTTCAAGACGCCGGACGTACGCACATTGGAAGCTTATCCTCAGTTGGTATTAAACCTGTTGAAAAACCGTTATCCGTATGCAGTGGTAAATACGATTGTAACGGCAATCGGTGGAGAAAATTCGGAACAGGGGGCAAAGCGGTTTGTTGACGAGGCGCTTACCCATCATCCGGATGTTTTGCTTATTGATTATGCGCTCAACGACAGAGGTATTGGATTGGAACGGGCGCTTCAGTCATGGGAATACATGATTGAAACAGCTTTATCAAAAGGCATTAAAGTCATTCTATGTACCCCGACTCCCGACCAAAGTGTTGATCTTTTGGATGACCGTTCACCTCTGGCGCTACATGCCGCTCAAATCCGAAAACTGGCTGAGAAATATGCTGTCGGGTTGGCTGATTTTTACATGATTTTTCAGGAGCGTATCCGGCGTGGAGATGCGCTTGCAAGCTATATGAGCCAGGTAAATCATCCGAATGTGGCAGGTCACACACTGGCTGCAACAGAGATTGCCGAATGGTTGGTCACGGAGAACGAAACGCAACCGCGTGAAATTTGGACGAAAGAACAAGCCAACGAATGGTATAAACAATGGGGCTGGCTGCGAGGTTGTGATTTTATCCCAAGTACAGCCGTCAACCAGTTGGAAATGTGGCAGGCGGACACGTTCGACCCTACCACCATCGACCGGGAATTAGGCTGGGCCGAAGATATGGGCATGAACTGCATGCGCGTCTATCTGCATCATGTAGCCTGGGAAAATGACAAAGCCGGATTCAAAAGCCGGATGAAACAATACCTGGATATTGCCGACAAACATCATATTTCCACTATTTTCGTTATTTTCGACGATTGTTGGAATGCTACCTATGCGGCCGGAAAACAACCGGAGCCTAAACCGGGCGTCCACAATTCGGGATGGCTGCAAGACCCCGGCGATTTGCTGTATCGGGACACGACATTGATAACGACGCTCGAAACGTATGCCAAAGACGTGCTCGAAACATTTGCGAAAGATAAGCGCATTGTTTTGTGGGATTTGTATAACGAGCCGGGAAACGAAGGTCATGGCAACAAGAGCCTGCCACTGTTGCGGAAGGCATTTACCTGGGCGCGGACGGTCAATCCGTCTCAACCGCTTTCTACCGCCGTTTGGGCTTTAGAGCTGACCGAGATAAACAAATTTATTTTGGATAACTCGGATGTTGTTACCTATCACAACTATAATTCGTTGGAGGAACATCAGAAATTTATTGATACGTTAAAGTTAAAACAATATGGACGCCCGATGATCTGCACCGAATATATGAGACGTCCTCAAGGTACTGTTCAGAAAATCATGCCGATGCTGAAACGGGAAAATATCGGCGCCATCAACTGGGGATTGGTTGCCGGAAAAACCAATACCAACTTCGGATGGGGAAAGCCGGAACCGGATGTCGAAGAGCCGGAAGTTTGGTTTCATGACCTTCTCCGGAAAGACGGTACGCCGTTCTTGAATGACGAAATCAATTTCATCAAACGACTGACGCAAAATCAATCGTATTACATGATGAATGAAAACGAAGTCCGCGCGTTGCCCGAAGAAAATGGCGTCGCTTATATCTCGTCCGACGAAAAAGTAGCTGTGATAAATGGGAAGCAGCTAAAAGCCGTCGGCAACGGCGATTGCGTGATTCATGCCGTGCGCAATGGCATTGCTTCCAAGTTCGCTCAGGTTACGGTTGGCTGGCAGATTCAGAATCCGGTGCTACCGTACTCGTGGGAGATGTATATTCCCGACAGCGAAGTACATAACTTCGACGGAAAATTGTATGTCTATGGCTCGCTGGATGCAAGCAACCGTTTTTGTTCGCCTTATTATGCCTCGCTGACGACCGCCGACCTGAAGCATTGGGAAAGTCGGGGCTACAGTTTTTCGTCGTATGACAGGGACGTTCCCTATCCCGGAAGGATTATTTGGGATTCCGACGGACATTATTATAAAGGTAACTATTTCCTGTACGGTTTTTATGAATGGGATTCTCAAGCGGCAAATTATACGTTTGTATTGGATAGCGATAGCCCGATGGGGCCGTTCAAAAATTTCAGATGGATAACGGGTGACAAGTCCGGAGAAAAAATTGACGGCATCTCCGCAGAGGTTTTTGTGGACGACGACGATTCCCGCTACATTCTGTACGCCCCTACGCTACAGCCTGTTCATGAGAATTATCCGGTGATTGCGCGTCTTGCCGGCGACAATGTGATTGACGAAAGTAGCCGGAAAAATCTTAGTCCTTACATAAAAGATTTTTACGAAGCTCCGTCGCTACGCAAACGCGGCGATACCTATTATTTCGTCTATGCCGAAAACTGCGGCGCTATCACCGACAATAATCATACGCCCAAACGTTTGTCTTATGCCACAAGCAAGGAAATCTTCGGCGAATATACGTACCGCGGAACGATTGTGACGGTCGAAGACCTCGACGGAAACGGAAATATACAAGGCTCTATCGAACAGCTCGACGGCGAATGGTACGTCTTCTACCACCGCGCGATGAACGGCGTCTGGAACAAACGTTCGCTATGCGTCGAAAAAATCGGTTTCGACAAGAACGGCTTAATCATCCCCGTCGTGCCGACAAGCAGCGGCGTTGCGGAAGGATTGAATACGGCTTTACCGATTTGGTTCAATACCGCCGTTTTCGGCAAAAATTACACATTCACCGACGAGGGCAAATACGGCTATACGCTGGTAAACGGTAATGCGGCAATCGGTTTCCGGTATATCCTGTTCACCGGCAAAGAGAAACGACTTGTTTTGCAAGGCGTCGGCTTGGAAAATATCACCTCCGTCAAAGTCAGGGCCGGCAACAAAATCATCGGCGAAAGCAAGGGTAAAAACGAAATCGTCCTGAAAAACGTGCCGAAAGGAAAAGCCGAACTGACGCTTGACATCACTTCAACAGGTGAAACGCGCCTCGAAACTTTGCAATTTATCAAATAAGTCAACCGTTAAATAAAGAATTATATGCAACCGGAACAACTACATCGTCACTACACCGGCTTAACCGACGCTCAAGTCCTCGAAAGCCGCAAACAGCATGGAGAAAACACGCTAACTCAGCCCGCGAAAGAATCGCTTTGGAAAGCATTTTTCGAGAAGTTCACCGACCCGATTATCCTCATTTTGCTCGTAGCGCTGGTGTTGTCAATAGGCGTTTCGTGTTATGAATTTTTTTCGGGACACGGAACGGTAAGCGTCTTTTTCGAACCTGCCGGCATCCTGATTGCCGTCTTGCTGGCAACCGTCGTCGGCTTCCTCTTTGAACTGAGCGCCAACAAAAAGTTTGAAGTACTCAACAAAGCCAACGACGACACGCTGGTCAAAGTCATTCGCAGTGGGAATATCTGTCAGATTTCCAAAAAAGAAGTCGTTACCGGCGATATTGTGATTTTGGATACCGGCGAAGAAATACCGGCCGATGGCGTGTTGCTGGAAACCGTATCCTTGCAGATCAACGAATCCACACTCACCGGAGAGCCGGTGATCAAGAAAACCATTCACCCCGAAGATTTCGACAAGGATGCTACCTATCCGTCCAATCACGCCTTGAAAGGTACTACCGTCGCCGACGGGCACGGGGTGATGGAAGTGCAAACCGTGGGCGACGCTACCGAATACGGCAAAGTATACAAAGGTTCGCAAATTGATAACAGCATCGAAACGCCGCTCAATAAACAATTAGACAAGCTGGCGAATTTAATTACCAAAGCCAGTTATGCCATCGCCGGTCTGATTATCGCCGGCCGTCTGTTCGTCTATTTCAGCGGATTGGAAGCCTTCGACTGGATCACCTTCGGCAGTTATCTGTTGAATACGGTCATGATTGCCGTCACCCTCATCGTCGTGGCCGTGCCGGAAGGCTTGCCGATGAGTGTCACGCTCAGTTTGGCTTTAAGCATGAAACGGATGCTTTCGACCAACAACCTGGTCCGCAAGATGCACGCTTGCGAAACAATGGGCGCCGCAACCATTATCTGCACGGATAAAACAGGTACGCTGACCCAAAATCAGATGAAAATTTATCAAACCGATTTCTATCGGTTACAAGATCAAACGTTAGCCGATAATGAAACAAGCCTCCTGATCAAAGAAGGCATTTCCGTCAATTCAACCGCCTACCTTGACTATTCGGACCCGGCCAGAATCAAAGCCCTGGGCAATCCTACCGAAGGCGCTTTACTGCTCTGGTTGCACGAACAAAACATCAACTACCTCTCTTTACGCGAAGAAGCTGACATCGTAGAACAACTCACCTTTTCCACCGAGCGCAAATACATGGCCACCATTGTCCGATCGCCCCTGCTCAACCGGAAAATACTCTACGTAAAAGGTGCGCCCGAAATCATACTCGGACTGTCCTCCGTCGTGCCCGTTGCCAAAGAAGAAATCCTGGCGCAACTCTTGAATTATCAGAATCAAGCCATGCGCACACTGGCCTTCGCGTATCAAATCATTGAAGACGACAAAGAATACATCCACAAAGGCAAATTACACGATGCAAACCTTACCTTTCTGGGGATTGCAGCCATTTCCGACCCGGTCAGAGCCGAAGTGCCCGAAGCCGTAAAGACATGCCTGACCGCCGGCATCGGCGTCAAGATCGTTACCGGCGATACGCCGGGAACAGCCAAAGAAATCGGACGTCAAATCGGACTCTGGCAGCCGGACGAACCCGAATACCACCACCTCACCGGAGCGGAATTTGCCGCCATGAGCGACAGCGACCTGATGAATCGAATCCTCGATTTGAAAATCCTTTCCCGCGCCCGTCCGATGGACAAACAGCGGCTCGTACAACTCCTCCAGCAAAAAGAGCAGGTCGTAGCCGTTACCGGCGACGGCACCAACGACGCGCCCGCCCTGAATGTCGCACAAGTCGGCCTCTCCATGGGCGACGGCACATCCGTTGCCAAAGAAGCCAGCGACATTACGATTCTGGACAACTCCTTCAACAGCATATCCCGCGCCGTCATGTGGGGGCGGTCGCTCTATCAGAACATACAACGTTTCATCCTCTTCCAGATGACCATCAACGTCGCAGCCTGTCTGATCGTCCTGACAGGCGCTTTTCTCGGTACGGAATCACCGCTGACCGTTACGCAAATGCTGTGGGTCAACCTGATCATGGACACCTTTGCCGCCCTCGCATTGGCATCCCTCCCCCCCAACGACAAAGTGATGAACGATAAACCCCGCAAAACAACCGACCACATCATCAACCGCGCAATGACAAAAAGCATCCTCGGAGCAGGCCTCGCTTTTGTCCTCCTGCTCTTTGGCCTCCTGCAATACTTCAAGCACGCCGACATTACCTCCTTGAGCGCATTCGGCCTGACGGATTTCGCACAACGGTACTTCGATTTCAGCGCCGGCAACGGATTGTCCGCCTACGAACTTTCCTTATTTTTCACCATCTTTGTCATGCTGCAATTCTGGAACATGTTCAACGCCAAAGCCTTTATGACCGGCAAATCCGCTTTCGCCGCACTCGGGCAATGCAAGGGTTTCCTCTCCATTGCCTTCGTCATTATCGTCGGACAATGGATTATTGTTACCATTGGAGGCGAAATGTTCAATGTCACCATGCTGCACCCGAAAGATTGGGCGATTATTATCGGTAGCACCTCCATCGTATTGTGGATCGGAGAGATAAGACGGCTGTTCAACTAAAATCCCCGAACTATTTCCAAGATCGGTAAGGGGCGTCTCTAAGGTTTTTAGAGACGCCCTTACTGTTCTTAGGGACGTCCCCAACGTTCTTAGGGATGTCCCTAACGTTCTTAGGGATGTTCCTAAGATTACCGGAAAGGCTTTATACGGCAAAGAAATTTTTATTTATAATTAAGAAGAACATATTCTCATTTGTTTCTACTTTTGTATCGCATTTTAGAACATCAAACGGATGGAAGAAATAAAACATGAGTGTGGCATAGCCATGATTAGATTGCTCAAGCCGTTAGAGTATTATCACCGGAAATACGGCTCGTGGATGTACGCACTCAACAAGCTCTATTTATTAATGGAGAAACAGCATAATCGCGGTCAGGAAGGCGCCGGAATAGCTTGTGTCAAACTGGAAGCTAACCCCGGCGAAGAATACATGTTTCGCGAACGAGCTGTCGGCACGGATGCCATTACCGGAATTTTCGACGAAGTATATCGGCATTATAAAAATATCCCCTCTAAACAACTGAATGATCCTCTATTTGCCGAATCTCACCTGCCCTTTGCCGGCGAATTATACATGGGGCACCTGCGCTACAGTACGACCGGCAAATCCGGACTTTCCTACATCCATCCCTTTTTGAGGCGTAATAACTGGAAAGCGCGGAATCTGGCGCTCTGCGGCAATTTCAATATGACGAATGTGGACGAAATCTTTCGGGAAATTACAGCCACAGGACAGCATCCCCGCCGGTATGCCGATACCTACATCGTGCTGGAACAGCTGGGACACCGCCTGGACAGGGAAGCCGAACACCTGTACCGGAAATATGAAGCGGAAGGATTGAACAGTCTGGATATTACCCATGCCATCGAAGCCAATATCGACTTGACGAATGTGGTCGAAAAAGCCGCCTCCTCCTGGGACGGAGGGTATATCATCTGTGGGATTACCGGTAGCGGCGAGTCGTTCACGATACGCGACCCGTGGGGCATCCGCACGGCTTTCTATTATATAGATGATGAAATCGTGGTGACGGCTTCCGAACGTCCCGTCATTCAAACCGTGATGAACGTACAGGCAAAGGACATCAAGGAACTTCAGCGGGGAGAAGCGTTGTTTATCAGCCGGAAAGGAGGCGTTCGCACGGCACAGATTCTGGAAGCGCGAAAACTCGGCGCATGTTCTTTTGAGCGCATTTACTTCTCGCGTGGCAGTGACATGGACATCTATAAGGAACGCAAAAAACTGGGGATGAATCTGGTAGAACCCATTTTGAAATCCATTGATTACGACTTCGCACATACCGTCTTCTCCTTCATTCCCAATACCGCCGAAGTAGCCTACTACGGTATGCTGGAAGGATTAAACAATTACCTGAACCAAACCAAAACGCAACGTATCCTGCAAAAGGAAGACGGGCGACTTACGGAAGACGAATTGAACGAAATCCTTTCCCAACAGGTACGCAGTGAGAAAGTCACATTAAAAGATATAAAACTCAGGACGTTTATTGCCGAAGGAAACAGCCGCAACGATCTGGCGGCGCATGTCTATGATATTACTTACGGCAGTATTGAACCTTACCGGGATAACCTGGTGGTGATTGACGACAGCATCGTACGTGGCACGACACTGAAACAAAGTATTATCAATATTCTGGATCGCCTGCATCCGAAGAAGATCGTGATCGTATCCTCATCCCCCCAAGTACGCTATCCGGACTATTACGGCATTGACATGTCCAGCATGGACGAATTTATCGCTTTCAAAGCCGCCATCGAATTGCTGAAAGACCGTAATATGGAACATGTCATTATGGACACATACCGGGAAGCCCGGGAGCAGCAAAGGCAACAGGGAATCACGCAGGTGAACTGTGTGAAAAAGATTTATGCACCGTTTACCGACGAAGATATTTCCACAAAGATGATAGAACTGTTAACCGGCCCCAACATACAGGCTAAGGTTGAACTGGTCTATCAGGATTTGCAGGGGTTGCATGCCGCTTGCCCGGGGCATCCGGGCGACTGGTATTTTTCAGGTGATTATCCCACCCCCGGAGGCATCCGGATGGTGAATAATGCGTTTATTCAATATATGGAAAAAGAATATATGAAAGATACCGACAAGTGATTGAATTTATAATAAATACATATGCAAAACGAACGAACAGCCACCTTGATTTTAGACGACGGGAGTGTATTCCGGGGATTTTGTTTCGGATACGAAAAACCCATTGCCGGAGAAGTCGTGTTCAATACGGCCATGACCGGTTATCCCGAAAGCCTCACCGATCCTTCGTATGCAGGACAATTAATGGTACTAACGTTCCCGCTTATCGGCAATTACGGCGTACCTTCCCGCACCTTTCAGTCCAATGGAATCTCGACCTGCATGGAAAGCGAAAAAATCCATGCCGATGCCATCATCATTGGCGATTACAGTCACGATTACAGCCACTGGAATGCCGCCGGTTCCCTGTCGGATTGGTTGCATGACGAACAAATCCCCGGACTGTACGGCGTAGATACACGCGCCATCACCAAATTATTACGCGAAAAAGGCAGTATGAAAGGCAAGATCGTCCTGGATAATCCCGACGAAATCGACTTTTACGACCCGAACGCCATTAATCAGGTAGCCCGCGTATCCTGCAAAGAAGTCATAACCTACGGCGAAGAAGCCGGACGGAAACGGGTAGCGCTCCTGGATTGTGGCGTGAAACACAATATTATCCGTTGCCTGCTGAAACGCCAATTTACGGTGATACGTGTTCCCTGGGACTATGATTTCAATGCCCTGGATTATGACGGATTGTTCATCAGCAACGGCCCCGGCGATCCTGACACCTGTGACGCCGCCGTGCAGCACATCCGCAAAGCATTGAACGGAGACAAGCCCATCTGCGGCATCTGTATGGGGAATCAACTGTTGGCGAAAGCCGGAGGCGCTTCCATTTACAAATTGAAATACGGTCACCGGAGCCATAACCAGCCTGTCCGCATGGCAGGCAGCAATCAATGTTTCATCACTTCTCAAAATCATGGTTATGCCGTTGATAACGACACCTTGGGTTCGGATTGGGAACCTTTGTTTCTCAATATGAACGATGGCACCAACGAAGGCGTCCGTCATAAAAGCAAACCGTTTTTCTCCTCCCAATTCCACCCGGAGGCATGTAGCGGGCCGACGGATACGGAGTTTATTTTTGACAGATTTGCTGCGGAAATCCACTAATTTATTACACTTGTAAGATGGAAAAAGACATAAAAAAAGTATTAGTATTAGGCTCCGGAGCGCTGAAAATCGGCGAAGCCGGCGAGTTTGACTATTCCGGTTCACAGGCGCTGAAAGCCATTCGGGAAGAGGGCATTCAAACGGTACTTATCAACCCGAATATAGCTACCGTCCAAACTTCCGAAGGAGTAGCCGACAGGGTTTATTTCCTTCCCGTCACGCCGTTTTTTGTAGAAAAAGTGATTCGGAAAGAACGTCCGGATGGTATTCTGCTGGCTTTTGGCGGGCAAACAGCGCTTAATTGCGGCGTGACGCTCTATCGGAACCATGTGTTGGAAAAATATAACGTCCGGGTATTGGGTACGCCGGTACAGGCCATCATTGATACGGAAGACCGTGAATTATTTGTCAAAAAATTAGATGAAATTCAGATAAAAACGATTCAAAGCGAAGCCGTCGAAACGCCCGAAGACGCCCGCCGGGCAGCCCAAGAACTGGGTTATCCGGTAATTATCCGCGCCGCCTATGCGCTGGGCGGGTTAGGTTCCGGATTTTGCGATAACGAAGAGGAATTGAATGTGCTGATCGAAAAAGCCTTCTCCTTCTCCCCGCAAGTGCTGGTCGAAAAAAGTTTGAAAGGATGGAAAGAAATAGAATATGAAGTGGTTCGCGACCGTTTCGATAATTGCATCACCGTGTGTAATATGGAAAACTTCGATCCGCTGGGTATCCATACCGGCGAAAGCATCGTAATCGCGCCGTCGCAAACGCTGACCAACGCCGAATATCACAAACTGCGCGAATTAGCCATACGCATCATTCGCCATATCGGCATTGTCGGGGAATGTAACGTGCAATACGCCCTTGACCCTGTGAGCGAAGACTACCGGGTGATCGAGGTCAATGCACGCTTGAGCCGTTCGTCGGCGCTGGCCTCCAAAGCCACCGGCTATCCGCTGGCATTCGTGGCGGCCAAACTGGGGTTGGGTTACGGCTTGTTCGATCTGAAAAATTCCGTCACCAAAACCACTCCCGCCTTTTTCGAGCCGGCGCTGGATTATGTGGTATGTAAAATTCCGCGATGGGATTTGGGCAAATTCCAGGGCGTGGCGCGTGAATTGGGAAGCAGCATGAAATCCGTCGGCGAAGTAATGGCCATCGGACGCACCTTTGAAGAAGCCCTTCAGAAAGGACTTCGCATGATCGGACAAGGCATGCACGGATTTGTTGAAAACAAGGAAATCGTCATCACGGATATTGCCCGAGCGCTGAACGAACCGACCGACCGCCGTATTTTCATCATCAGCAAAGCCTTTCGTGCAGGATACACCATTGATCAGATTCACGAACTGACGAAGATAGACAAATGGTTTCTGCATAAACTGATGAATATTCTTCGCACGGCGGAAGTCCTGGAAGCCTTGCCGCCCGTGGACGAGCAGGCCGCAACAACGACGTTAAGCCCTGCCTTATTGCGGCAAGCCAAAATTCAGGGATTTTCGGATTTCCAGATTGCCCGCGCCCTGTGGAAAGATGAAATGAACGACCGGCATCTGGAGTGGGTGCGGCAATACCGCAAAAGTTTGGGCATTGTACCTGTCGTAAAACAAATCGACACGCTGGCTGCCGAATATCCGGCGCAAACCAATTATCTCTATCTGACGTACAGTGGGACGGACAGTGACGTCCATTATTTGGGCGACCACCGTTCCATTGTGGTATTAGGCTCCGGAGCCTACCGTATCGGATCGTCCGTCGAATTTGACTGGTGCGGGGTGCAGGCGTTGAATACCATCCGCAAAGAAGGCTACCGTTCGGTGATGATTAACTACAACCCCGAAACGGTTTCGACGGATTATGATATGTGTGACCGTCTCTATTTTGACGAATTGACCTTCGAGCGTGTCATGGACATTCTCGAACTCGAAAATCCGCATGGCGTCATAATCTCCACCGGCGGGCAGATTCCGAATAACCTGGCCGTCCGTCTGGATGAATGTCATATTCCGATTTTGGGAACCAACGCCAAAAGCATTGATAATGCGGAAGACCGCCATAAATTCTCCGCCATGCTCGACCGTATCGGCGTGGATCAGCCCCGGTGGAAGGAACTCAGCAGTCCGGACGACGTCAATGCGTTTGTTCGGGAAGTCGGTTTCCCGGTATTGGTGCGTCCCAGTTACGTGCTGAGCGGTGCGGCGATGAACGTCTGTTCCAATCAGGAAGAATTAGTCCGTTTCCTGAAACTGGCGGCCAATGTCAGCAAGAAACATCCCGTCGTTGTCAGTCAATTCATCGAAGAAGCTAAAGAAGTGGAAATTGACGCCGTGGCCGGCAATGGAGAAATTATCATGTATGCCATCAGCGAACACATTGAGTTTGCCGGTGTACACAGCGGCGATGCTACCATCCAGTTTCCGGCGCAAAACCTGTATGTTGAGACCGTCCGTCGCATCAAACGCATCAGCCGGCAGATTGCCAAAGAACTGAATATCTCCGGGCCGTTCAATATTCAATACTTGGCCAAAGGAAACGAAATCAAAGTGATTGAATGTAACCTGCGTGCGTCACGGAGTTTTCCGTTTGTGAGCAAGGTATTGAAGATTAATTTTATTGACCTCGCAACCCGTATTATGCTGGGACTTCCCGTAGAGAAGCCGGGTAAAAATGAATTTGATCTGGACTATGTCGGAATTAAAGCCTCCCAGTTTTCCTTCAACCGTCTACAGAAGGCCGATCCCGTACTGGGCGTCGACATGGCTTCGACCGGAGAGGTAGGTTGCATTGCGGACGACACTTCCGAAGCGATTCTCAAAAGCATGCTTTCCGTCGGTTACCGCATTCCGGAGAAGCACATCCTCTTGTCTACCGGCGCACCCAAACAGAAAGTGATGATGCTTGACGCGGTACGTTTGTTACAGGAAAAAGGGTACAAACTCTATGCTACGGGTGGAACGTTCCGGTTTCTCAAGGAAAGCGGCATCGAATGTACACATGTCTACTGGCCGAGCGATCAGCGTCAACCACAGGCGCTGAAGCTGCTTCATGAACATAAGATCGACATGGTGGTCAATATCCCGCGCGACCTTACCGCCGGAGAATTGGATAACGGATACAAAATCCGGCGTGCGGCGATTGACCTGAATGTTCCGTTGATTACCAACGCCCGTCTGGCCAGCGCCTTCATCAAAGCCTTTTGCATGCTTAGCATGGATGATATCCAGATTAAAAGTTGGGATGAATATTGAAAAAGGTGAGGTATCACAGAGTAATCCTTCAACAGGATTGTTCCGTTTGTGTATCCGGATAGATTTTTTTTAAAAGTAAAAGGCTCGAATTGATTTTTTTACTACCTTTGTCCGCATATACAATTTTCTTTAATCATTAATTTTTAATTCAGACCTTATGCAAACATTTTCTTTAAATACTTTCCTGCAAGAAACCGCGCAGGATGACTCGAAACATGGGATTTTTGAACTCGAAAAACCCTGCATACTTGAGTTGAATCTGGCAAATCAGACGATTATGATGAAAGCCGGCGCCATGGTGGCCTATACCGGCAATGTTAAATTTGAGCGAGAGGGTATTCTGAGCCAGGGTATCAGTAACTTGCTGAAGAAAGCGATTTCGGGTGAGGGCGCTTCCTACATGAAAGCAACGGGAACAGGACGTATTTACGCGGCCGATTCCGAGAAAAGAGTACAGATTATCTATCTGGAAAATGAAACGATTTCGGTGAATGGCAACGACGTACTTGCTTACGAGCAAACGGTTAAGTCGGATATCAAGATGATGAAATCGGTTGCGGGAATAGTTGGCGGCGGATTGTTTCAGGTGATTCTGAGCGGTATCGGTCACGTAGCCATCACAACGCACGGTCACCCGTTAACGCTTCAGGTAAAACCGGGCGAACCCATTCAGACTGACCCCAATGCTACCGTAGCCTGGTCGGGCAGTCTTACGCCCGCCATAAAAACCGACGTTTCGCTGAAAACCTTTATCGGACGCGGAAGCGGCGAAAGTATTCAGTTAAAGTTCGAAGGCACGGGGTGGGTATTGATTCAACCTTACGAAGAAGTTTATTCCATTTCGAAATAATCAGGGAAGGAATGACAACGGTAAATAATATTTTCCTGTTCGGCATGATATTATTAAGCGCTTGCAATTCTGCAACTAAAATTGAATATCCCGATACAGTGCAAGAAGACGTGACAAATAATTATTTTGGTACGGAAGTCTCCGACCCTTATCGTTGGCTCGAAAACGATACTTCGCAGGCAACGGCGGCATGGGTGGACGCGGAAAATGAAATCACGGCGGATTATCTTTCAAAGATACCGTTTCGCGATCAAGTGAAACAACGTCTGACAGACCTGATGAATTATGAAAGAATAGGTTCTCCGTATAAAAAGAAGGGGAAATATTATTTTTCAAAAAACGATGGTTTGCAAAACCAGAGCGTGTTATATGTAAAGGAATCCTCCCTGGATGGCGAACCAATTGTTTTGCTGGATCCGAACACATTGTCGGATGACGGAACAGTAGCGCTTACCGGCATTCATTTTTCAAATAATGGAAACTATCTGGCTTACACCATTTCGAGAAGCGGTTCGGACTGGAGCGAAATTTATGTGATGGATTTGCTTACCCGTCAACACTTGCCCGACCATATTCAGTGGGCAAAGTTCAGCGGTGCGGCCTGGAACGGCGAGGGTTTCTATTATAGCGCCTACGATGCGCCAAGCGCCGGAAAAGAATATTCGAACGTAAATGAAAATCATAAAATTTATTACCATACACTGGGCAACCCGCAATCGGAAGACAGGTTGTCTTTTCAAAATGCGGCAGAGCCTAAACGTTTCTACACCTGCGAAGTAGACGAAGACGAACGTTTCCAGTTTATTGTCGAGTCAGGTGCAGGTAATGGAAATAACCTGTTTCTCAAAGATTTGAAAAATCCCGTATCTCAGGTTCTTGCATTGACGACAGATATGGAGTATACTTATTATCCGATCGAAGTGGTTGAGGATAAGATTTATTTTTTCACCAACTATCAGGCGCCGAAATACCGTATCATGACCGCCGATATTTCTTCTCCCCGGCTAAGCGAATGGAAAGAATTGATTCCGGAAACCGAATCCGTATTGAGTAACGCCCAGTTAATAGACGGACGTTTGATCCTGACGTATACAAAAGATGCCGCGCATCATGCTTATGTCTTCACGCTTGAGGGAGAAAAACTCCATGAGATAAGTTTTCCGGCTTTGGGTTCGGTAGGATTTAACGGGAATAAAGACGACAAGGAAGTTTTTTACACTTTTACATCGTTCACTTATCCGGCTACCATTTTCAAGTACGACATAGACAAAAACGAATCACAGTTGTATCTGTCGCCTAAAGTAGCTTTTCACCCCGAGGATTATATGACGGAACAAGTTTTCTTCCCCAGCAAGGACAGTACGAAAATTCCGATGTTTCTCACATATAAGAAAGGTTTGTCAAAGAACGGGAACAATCCTGTTTTCCTCTACGGATACGGAGGATTCAATATCAGTCTTAATCCCGGATTTTCTACCAATCGCTTACTCTTTCTCGAAAACGGAGGCATTTACGCGCAAGTAAATCTGCGCGGCGGTGGCGAATATGGAGAAGAATGGCACAAAGCCGGCACTAAATTAAACAAACAAAACGTGTTTGATGATTTTATATCCGCTGCGGAGTACCTGATTACGGAGAAATATACCGCTAAAAACAAAATAGCGGTGAATGGCGGCTCAAACGGCGGATTGCTTGTCGGGGCGGTCGTAAACCGGCGACCCGACTTGTTCAAGGTAGCTATACCTCAGGTTGGAGTGATGGATATGCTTCGTTATCATACATTTACCATAGGCTGGAATTGGGCGAGCGACTATGGGACAAGCGCTGATAACGAAGAGATGTTTAAGTATCTATATGCTTATTCTCCTTTGCACAATATCAAAAATGACGGGACGCCCTATCCGGCCATATTAATCACTACGGCAGACCACGATGATCGGGTTGTACCGGCACATTCTTTTAAATATGCAGCCACTTTGCAGGCTTCGGATACAGGCGATGCTCCCAAACTGATTCGTATTGAAACGAAAGCCGGTCACGGAGCGGGAAAGCCTGTCGGCAAAATATTAGATGAGGCGGCAGATATGTATTCGTTTATTTTCTATCATCTGGGCATGAAACCTTGACAGGGAAAGTGTTTTCAATGCACTTTGCCTCCGCAGGAAAAATAAAGCAACGATAAAAGAAAAAATAGCGCGAAATGTTTTTTTTTCAAAGAAAAGATTGTACCTTTGCAAGCCGATTATTATCAAAATGTTTTAAATTGTTAGTTCTTAGCCCATTGTTTCACTCATGTGTCCGGGTAAATGATGATGCAAGAACGTTTTAGTACTAATTAAAAAAAAAGTTATAGCAGTGGATACTTTAAGTTATAAGACCCTTTCTGCAAACAAAGCAACTGTAAACAAAGAGTGGGTATTGGTTGATGCAACCGACCAGTCATTGGGACGTATTTGCTCGAAAGTCGCCAAACTTTTGCGCGGCAAGTACAAGCCAAATTTCACTCCACATGTTGATTGTGGTGATAATGTGATTATTATCAATGCAGACAAAGTCGTTCTGACCGGAAATAAGTGGAACGACCGTATTTATTTGAGATATACCGGATATCCCGGCGGACAGCGTGAATATACCCCGGCCATTCTGAAGGCCAAAGGTGAAGACCGTTTGTTCCGGAAAGTAGTTAAAGGCATGTTGCCTAAAAATCGTTTGGGTGACAAGTTGCTCAACAATTTATATGTATATGCGGGCGGTGAGCACAAGCATGAGGCTCAAACACCCAAATCGATAGATATAAACTCACTTAAATAATGATATGGAAGTAATAAATGCAATAGGAAGACGTAAGGCCGCGGTAGCCCGTGTATACGTCAGTGAAGGAAGTGGTAAAATTACGGTGAACCGCCGTGAGTTGTCGGAATACTTTCCCTCCCCGATCCTACAGTTTGTTGTTAAACAGCCTCTTTCAAAATTGAATGTGGCTGAACAATACGACATAAAGGTAAATCTTTTTGGCGGCGGATTCAAGGGACAGTCAGAAGCAGCCCGTTTGGCGATTACCCGTGCGCTGATCAAGATCAATCCGGAATCCAAACCGGTATTGAAAGCCGAAGGATTCATTACGCGCGACCCCCGCGCCGTGGAACGCAAGAAACCCGGACGGCCCAAAGCGCGCAAGAGATTCCAGTTCAGCAAACGTTAATATTATTTGTGAGTTTCTTACAAGTAAAAGGCGTTTAGTATCTAAATTGTCCGGATTTTTCTGTCTACAGAAGTATAGGGAAACTACCGGACGGTTGAATTTAAACAGAATGTAAACGATTAAAAAACAAGAAAATGTCAAGAGTTAATTTTGAACAGTTATTAGAAGCAGGCGTCCATTTCGGACACTTAAAGAGAAAATGGAATCCTGCCATGGCTCCTTATATCTTTATGGAGCGCAATGGTATTCATATCATTGATTTGCATAAAACAGTTGCTAAAGTAGATGAAGCGGCGGAAGCCCTGAAAAACCTGGCAAGATCCGGGCGGAAGGTGCTTTTCGTAGCTACTAAAAAACAAGCGAAACAAATCGTTGCCGATAAGGCTACTTCCGTAAATATGCCATACGTGATCGAGCGTTGGCCGGGAGGTATGTTGACAAATTTTCCGACGATCCGCAAGGCCGTGAAGAAAATGTCGACCATCGACAAGATGAGCAAAGACGGCACATTTGATAATCTCTCCAAAAGGGAAAAACTTCAGATTACACGTCAACGTGCGAAGCTGGAAAAGACATTGGGTTCTATCGCCGATATGAACCGTTTGCCTGCCGCTTTGTTCGTGATCGACGTGATGAAGGAGCATATTGCCGTACGTGAAGCCAACCGTCTGGGAATCCCGGTGTTTGCAATGGTTGACACCAATTCCGACCCGACAAATATCGACTTTGTGATTCCGGCCAATGATGATGCGACCAAATCGGTTGAATTGATTTTGGGGGTCTTGGCCGAAGCCATGAATGAAGGCATTCAGGAAGGCAAGGCCATGACAAAAGAGAAAGGTGATACAGAGGAAGAAAGCGAAGAAGCCGCACCCAGAAGAGAACGCAGAACGAAATCTTCCGCCAAAAAAGAGCGTCCCCATCTTCATAAGGAAGATGAAGAAGCGATCAATGCCGCCGTAATTTCAAAGGTAGCAAAAGGCTTGGTAGAAGAATAATTACACTCAAATGGCCTCCCCCATTCAAAATAAGGGGGAGGCATTTGAACGATTTCAGAAAGTTAAACAATAAAAAAAGAATAAATATGGCAGTTACAATGGCTGATATAGCTCACTTGCGTAAAATGAGTGGAGCAGGAATGATGGATTGTAAAAATGCTTTGGAAGAAGCCGGTAACGATTTCGACAAAGCGATGGAAATCATTCGTAAAAAAGGTCAGGCCGTGGCCGCAAAACGTTCGGATCGCGAAGCGTCCGAAGGATGCGTGTTGGCCGCTGACAAAGGAGATTTCGCGGCTATCGTCGCATTAAAGTGTGAAACCGATTTCGTAGCAAAGAATGAAGAGTTTATTGCGTTGACAAAGAGTATTCTGGCAGCGGCAATAGATAAAAAACCGGCTGCGTTAGCCGAATTGCTGGCAACGCCGTTGAGTGACGACCGCGCAATCGAAGAGCATATTACAGACCGGATCGGTGTGACGGGAGAAAAAATGGAATTGGGCTTCTATGAATATGTAACGGGAGCATCCACGATTTCCTATATCCATCCGGGCAATAAACTGGCAACCATCGTTGCCTTCAACCAGGCAATTGAATATCAGGTAGCGCGTGATGTAGCCATGCAGGTAGCCGCAATGAATCCGGTCTCTGTGACACAGGAAGAAGTGCCGCAGAACGTGATTAATACCGAATTGGAGATTGCACGCGACAAAGCGCGTCAGGCCGGAAAACCGGAAAACCTGATTGACCGTATTGCGGAAGGCGCATTGCAGAAGTTCTATAAAGAGAGCACTTTATTGCAACAGGAGTTTGTGAAAGACTCGAAACTTACGATTCAACAATACTTGCAAAAACAAGACAAAGCGCTTACGGCGACGACGTTTAAGCGTGTCTCGTTGAATGTGGAATAACTTGATTTAGTTTTAATTGAATAGGAGGAAAATAAAGCTATTTTCTTTCCTACTTTCTTTTTAAACCTCTTACACCACCGTGGTACCGTTCGGTACACGGTGGTTTTTTATATTGTGCATGGTATAGAAACTTTCTTCGGACGGCAATAATTAGTCTCTCCTTAAAATCCATTTAACATTTTGATCGTCAATAAAATAAGTTTAAAAGAGTTTGGTATTTTCCACCAATTTTAGTACCTTTGCACTCTCAAAAC
>JAITPV010000017.1 GCA_031289275.1 Tannerella sp. | reverse complement strand
TTCCTTCTATTGTCGCTTCGAGTTCGGAAGCGTTAATATTGAAAACGCCGGTAAGCGTGGCGTTTGCGCCGAAATCCTCTTCATCGAGGATGACGCTTTGAGCAACGGCTTGCGAAATGATTACATCCTGATTCATGTCAGGGTATCCGGTCATGGAGAACGCAACGGTTGCCGTACGTGCAACGCCGGTATTGGCGATAGCCGTAAGGGTAAGGCTTGTGGCGCTCTTTTCCTTTTCCTGCAACCAATCGGCGTCGCCAAGGCTATATTGCCAATCGGCATTGGCGGCAATGGTGAAGACGATATCGCCTCCCGCCGACGTAAATGGCTCTGCAATTTCCGGAGTTACCGTGATGCTTGGGCCGAAAGCCGCCTGCGTAACAAAAAGGCTACTCATCGCCTCGTCGCCAACCTTAAAGGCGATGCTGCCCGAACGGGCTGTGGTGGTTGTGTTCGCATCAACATTGAGCGTAAACGAACCGTCGTTTTCACCGGCGGCGGGCGAAACATGCAGCCATTGCTTGGCGTCGTCGGCCACTGTTACAGTCCACGAGCCGTTCGATTGCACGGCAATCGTCATTTCGGCGGCGTCGGCAGTAAACGGATAACTGGACGGACTTCTTCCGTCGATGACAATCTTAAATTCCGGCTCTTCCGGCAGGTCTTTTTCCTTGTCTTCGCAAGACGATACGACCAATGCGCATACCATACATATTGCAATATACAGTCTTGAACTAAAAAATGATCTTATTAACATATTAATTTTAATTATATTTATTTATTACTTATAAATTACTTTTTCACCGTTATCATCAGTTCGTTTGCTACGGCTCGTTCTGCTCCATCGGAAGGTCTGTTCTTTATTTCGCCCTTCACTACCATAACCGAAGAGCCGCCGCCGTCGAGGTTTACCGCCGTGTAAGCTCCCAAGGCTTTCATGATATGTCCCACCTGCGGCAGAGTTACTCCTGTCGAATAATTTGTTTGCCGTCCGTCGATTACTGCGATGATTGCTGTTTTTCCGTCTTTCGAGTTTCCTGCAGAGGTACGGGGTTGCGCATCTTTCGTAGTATTTTCGTTCGGCGTTCCGTTCTGAAGCATGGCCGATCCCAGACAGCCGATAGCATTCAGGTGTTTGTCGGTCGTTTTCGTTCCGTTTATCTTCACATCTGTCGTAACTCCGATTTTGTCGCCCACGCTCAGGGTCGAGAGGAATGTTCCCGACGCTCCATTGCCGACTAATATCGCGCCCTCGCCGTTAAAACTTTTGCCTCCGGCATTAGCATACTGGTTGATATTCGAGGGGATGGTTGTGGATATATTATTCTCGATGTTTGTTACCGAAAATTCCATGCGCTCGTTCACCCGCCATCCGCCTTGTGGATACGAAAGCGAAACATACGTGCTGACGTAGGGCGACCAGGCAAATGCCGAATCGGTTGGCCAGCAATGGGCGGAATTGTTGAACAGCGCCAGTTCGCCTTGCACGGCATATCCGTTGACTACGGAAAACGAACATGTTGCACTCCCTGCGTCAACCGTTCCGGCGATGGCAAAGGAAGCAAAGCCCATGCTGCCGTTGTCCTTAATATAAAACCCTGCGGTTTCGACTAATGGCGATTCCCCTACCATGCCGTTGCATACCTCGACGCCATTCGGGCGCGAGCGGTCATATCCGTAAGGATCGCCGGTTGCCACAGCCCAGTTCATGCGCCACTGGTCGCCATTGACGACTACAACAGGCTTGCGTCCCGAAGCGTTCAGTTCCGTCGTCTTGCGGTTATACACCGACGAAGGAGTTTCCGTCAGGTTGACAGGCAATGCCGAAACAACCTCTAATTTATTGTCGGGATTCGACAAGTCGGCTATAACGACATTGATGACAAGTCCTTTTCCGGCAACGGCCGTAGCATCCTTAACGCCGTTTTCAAATTCCGGCAGGCTCAACTTGTACCATTTCACGCCTTCCGACAATTCTTCCGTATCCAGTGTCGTAACATCGTAGGCGATCCCGCTGATTTTCATTCTGGCAATTCCGTCAACCGTAACAGCAATCTTTTTACTGATGCTGCCCGACCTTACCGTAACAACGGCGTTTCCCTGCGTTATGGCTGTAATCAGACCGTTTGCCGAAACCTCTGCCACATCCGGATTGTTCGAGATCCACTCGAATGGCTGCCCGGTTGCGCCTGTCGGCGACGGCGTAACCGTCAGCCGCAGGGTATCGCCCATTCTGATATCGACTGAGGCGGGCGCGACGGTGATATCCGTCATGACAACCGTTTCCTGACCGGTTATCTCATCATTAACGTCATTTCCTCCACAGGCGGCGATTAAAATGACCGCCGAAAACAAGATTCCTGTTAATCTTAACATATTTATTTTCATGTTTCTTTTCTTTTAATCTGTAAATAATCATTTATTTTGAATAAAATACCCTTTTCACCGCTTCCAGATAGCCGTAACCGAACATCGTGCAAGGCTCCAGATAGCTGGTTTCCGTCCACTCGTTCCAACTGTTGACGACAATCAGCGGGGCTTGTTTGGGATGAGCGTCCACGTAAGCCTTCGCGTTCCGCAAAGCCTTTTCGAAATTCTCCGGCGTATTGTTTTCGACAATACCCGGCATCAGCATCTCATATCGCGGATTTGTGTCCCATCCAACCGACACATGCGGATAGTACGGACAGGGCAATTCCTTTTCCAGCGCGTCGCGAGTCTGTTCGGCTATGGCAACTTTCCCCATATAGTCGCCGTCCATACCCATAAAATGACAGTACTGGTAATGCGTGGCTCCGTCGAACTTCAAATCTTTTATGGCGCTCAATTGCGTTGCTTCCCTGTCGCTTGGCACAGCGCTGACATTCCCTTGCATGTCGGCGCGCAGGGTGAGTTGCAGGTCTAATCCCTTAAATCCGGCCTTTTTCACCTCAGCCCGAAACCATTCCAACGCTTCTTTGGTTTTTTCCAACCCGCCAAGTCCCTGTATCAACAGGTTCAAATCGTAAATCATGAAACTCGGCTTACCGGCTACCATGTAATAGTTTGGCTGACTGAAATACATTTCGATAACCCGCTTGCAGAGTTTCTCGAACTCTTCGCGGTTTACGCCGCCTTTCCAGACAAGGCTGTGATTATATCCCGCCAAGTGTTTGCTCCACGCAGGCTCTACGTCGTGGTTTGCCCACATCAGGTAGAATTTCATGTCGCGGTTATTGGCGGCTTTCAGAAAACCGTCGTTCAGGCAGCCTTCGAGATACGGCATTCCGTCGAACCAGTACCAGTCGTAGATAAACACGTTGACGCCGTGGCGCGTTGCCGCGGCAATTTCCATCTCCATCACGTAAGGATCGGCTTCGTTGACATAACCCCAGAGCGGGTATCGCGGTTGCTGATGCCCTGCGAACTTCGGCTTGTTCGATTTGACGGTCTGCCACTCTCCTATTCCGTCAGGCCAGAATATTTTCGCCCGTTCGTCGGGATAATACGCAGGCCATATAAACGCTGCCACGTCATATTTCTGCTGAGCGTTTACCGCGACGATCGACAGCGAGAATAAACAAATCAGATACCATTTCTTCATGCATTAATCTCCTAATTTAGAGTAAACGTCAATCTCGGCGAGGCACATGATGCCGCTGCCTCCCGGATCGTCCAATCCTACCAGCTTGACATAACGCGCATTGACAGGGGCAACGTCGTATAACTGTACGTCATAGACATAAGATAGGGCGGGATAGCGGATAAAACCAAATTCGCCGAGCTTCGTCCAACTGTTGTACGACACGTATGATTCATACGATTTGCTTTCAGCCTGTCCATCCCAAAAAGCCTCGGTGTTGGCAACCGCATCGCCTACCCATACGCCGGTAGTATTCGCTCCGTCGTGGGCTAACCAGAGGTACGTGCCTGCCGGAATTTTGGCGTCGCCCGATACGGTCAGAAGGCTATTGTCCGGGTAGTTTTCAAACCGTTTGGTGGCAACCGGCGTGCTGGATATGGTGGTGGCGTAGTTCGTGTTCCACTCGTAAATAGAGAGGCTCAGGCTGGCGTTAGCAGTGCTCCAAGTGGGACTTTCTACCATTACCGAAGCGAACTCCCTATCGACGGTGAACTTCATGCCGCAGGATTTGCCTGAATGCTGCCTGGCGCCACGACCAGTCGTATTGAATAGCGACTGATCCTTGTTTCCCGGCGCTATGTCGCCCGTAGCTACATGCCATTCAATCCGGCTTGGCATACGGTCTTCAAAGTGATTGTCCTGGTTCGATGGCCATATTCCAAAGCGTGCCACCGTCGTTTCAGCGCCCATGTCAATCGTGATATAGTGCGGATATCCGCCGCCGGCGCTGTGCCAGCGGTTATGGTCGGTTACTCCGTCGTAGGCATTGCTCGCCCGTTGTCCGGGGTCGGCATTCCATTGCGAAGAATAGGCGATCACTTTTTCGCCCCCCTTGTTGTCGAGCAACATATATATCCCGGTGACGTCCTTGTAAGGCGTGGTCACTATCAGCGGGTCTTGGGGGTCGGGTTGGTACGTCGTGTTGTACTTGAGGGCTGTCCCCGGCTTGTGGTCGGTGATTTCGGTGATCATCTCGAAAGCGAGGACGCGGAGGGTCTTTTCGCTGTTGTCCGTTGCCGTATAAACCACATCGCAATACAGCGCACCATTCGACGCATCGGCTTTTTCCCAATCTATGCTGAGCTGTGCGCCTCCTTTGGTCTTATAATTGGCAGTCAGCCGATTCAAGAAACCGCTGAGGTACTTGTCGCCAATCGACCGCCCGATTACTTCTACCGGCACGGATACATTCCCGTTTTTGTCGAACGTCTTTATTATAAACGAATAAATTCCTTCCGGCAATTCAATGCTTTGGCGGACGGTATCCGTTTGGGCGGATATGTTTATCCATACCGAATCCTGACTGTTATTCCAATAGATGCAGGCAGCCGTTACCGTGCGGGTGGTGTTCGGCCAGCTGATATCCACGCGCCCCATTCCGGGGTTTGCTATTGCGTTCTCTGCTTTGCAGGGATAGACTTTACCGCCTTCGGTAACATATTGGCGGTACATTTCGTCCTGCTCTTTACAGGCGAAAAAGGTCATCGCCAATATCAGCAGGCATCCAAGATTTATACTGTTATATTTCATGTTTTAACTTTTTTAAATTCATTTTCAATTATTATATTCTTGTCCCCAAACATCCAGTTCGCCGATGAAAACCGCGTTTTTGTCGCCGATCCCCATGCCATTCCATGTCCCCAGGAAGCGGAAGCGGATAAATTGGGTCGGCAGGTATGGGTCGGGGATTCTTTCGGAGGGTTCAAAAAAGAACACTTCGCCGTCAAACATTCCCTGATCCTTGTCGGTTTGCGTAGGCTCTGCGTTGCCGGAAGGTATTTCCGACACAAAATCGCCCAGCAACGTCCAGTCGCCGCCCGTCAGGGCATCTCCCGGAGTATTGACGTTGGAGCCATAGACCTCGAAAAGTTTCGGCGTGTAACCGGTATATCCTCCGCCCCACATCCGCGCGGCATAGATGGTGATGTGGCTCAACCGTACTGTTTTCCCCAATTTAATGGTGGTGGTAAAAGGGAAAACGGCGTCCCCTATAGTACCTGCATTCCAGTTCGCAGGGTTTTCGTTATCCCACATTCGACTCGGGTGGTAAAGATTCCCGCCCATTTCCAACCATACATGGCAGTCGGAATCCAGATAGGGGCTGTAGTACGACCAGGTATCCTTGTCTATTTCCACCTCGAAATCAGGGGTGAGCGTCTGGAAGAGCGTATCGGATCTGTTGCCCCACCGGTCTTGCAGATAAGCCGCAAACCGGGCTTCTTTCGCTTGCAAACCGAGATACAGGAAGCGCGCGTCGCGGCTGTTCGACACGAACGCCCGCAGCAGCTCGTATCTGCCGGTATTTGCCGTGTCGGCAAGCAGATATACTTTCAGCTCGCTTTCGTGCAGGTTCTGGTAGTTTCCCCGCACGCCTCCGAACACCGCATTGACTTCCAGCGAAGGGAACGCTTCGATAACGGGCGGCGTGGACGGCGACACCGTTACCTCAATGGCTTCGGACGTCTTCTCGTTTTTCCCCACGCAAAAGAGTTTCACGGTATGATCGCCCGCGGCGTTGAAGCCATCCAGCAACAGCGTATCTACAAAAAGCGAGGCTCTGGCTTCGCGCGTTACGCCGGGCGCCGATTTATATACCGCTTTTACGTATAGCAGATTGGCGTCGTTGGGAGCTTGATATTTGATGACCGATTTACCCGCAAGGTTTTTCACCGAAACAGAGTTCGGGTCGAGCGATACCGGCGCCGTAGCGTCGGTATCGTAGTAGGTTATTCTTTCCTCTTCGGCGCAGGCAAAGAATAATATTGTCATGATAACCATGACCGCCGAAGTTAAAATCCTGTAAATTCTATATTTCATAACTAACTATTTTATTTTAATTATTATAATTAATTCCTAATTCTTAAGTCCACCCCAGGTTTTGCACGAGTTTCGTATTCCGTTGCAATTCGCCGTCGGGAATTGGTGAGAAATAATCTTTCAAGCCGAACGACTGTTCGAAGATAGTAAACGGCCTGTAATAAGATTCCACATCGCGTTGCGCCATATTCCAACCCTGAACAGGCGCATTCAGGACTTCGGTGGCAGTTTTCCACCGTCGCAAATCCCAATAGCGTTTACCCTCGAAAGCAAGCTCTATCGTGCGTTCCTGCTGGATAATCTGCCTCAGTCCGATCTGCGATTGGTATTTCGTAGAGTTGGAGGAATACGCTTTCCATGCGTCGGCGATTTTTTCCAAACCTGCCCGTTCGCGAATCATATCGACGTACTCCATTGCCTTGTCGCGGGCGGCGGGCGAATCTTCCGCTTCGTTGAGCGCTTCGGCGTAGTACAGCAACAGTTCGGGCAACCGCATCAGAGGCCAGATGTACACCTCAACCCCCATCTGCTGGTCGGCGGTTCCCTGCGTTTTGTAATGCACGTATTTCTTGGGATAGTAGCCCGTACAGGGTCCGCTTGAATTATTGATGCTGAACGCGCCGCTGCCCTGCGCCTCATTGTAACGGCTTCGGACGTACAGCAGGTTGTTGGGATTGCTGTCGTCTTCAAAGCCGTGACCGTAATATACGCCTCTGTCGAACGCCATCCAGGCATAAAAGCGCGGTTCGCGGTCGAAATTCATCCGTGCGGTGGTTTGCCCTTCGCGGATGTAGCGATTTTCGGCGGTCGTGCCTGCACGAAGGTCGTAACGCTTGTCGTATTCCCAGGTCTTGTCTTCCTTGACCGGCACGCCGTTGGCGGAATAAAACTGTTCCACCATGCTCAGCGGAACCCCAAAGATACCATAGTTCTGCGACCAGCCATACGTACCGATGCTTCGCGCCGTCCTGATTTGCAGGTCGTGTACCCAGTCTTTCGTGTAAGCCCAGATCACTTCGCTGCTCCATCGTTCGCAGAACGCCTGTCGCAAAGTCATTTGCTGCATCATCACCGGCGACAGATTGTAGTTTTGATGACCCGGATATTCGTAGAGCTTCATGCCTAATTCGTCCACGCAGAGCGTCAACGCCTCGTCGCAGGCTTGCACGGCACGCTGCCATTTGGCATTTTCCTGACTTTTGTCCTGAGCGAAAAGTTGGAGACCGTCCTTATTTTTTAGCGTAGCCTGTTCTTCGTTGCAGTTGAAGAGCGGACTTGCGGCGGTGATCAACACCTGCGCCTTGATTGCCAAGGCAACCGTCTTATTGATGCGCCCGTAATCCTGCGTACTGGACGCCACGCTGTTCAGATAGGGCGTCGCCTCGTCGAGCAGCTGCACGATGTAATCGAACGCCGCGTCCGCCGGCTCGCGGGGTACCTGCACATCTTCCATGCCGGTGGAAATGGGAAGGTTTTCCCTGATAATGGGAATAGGTCCGTACTGGCGCAACAGGTAAAAATGAAACCAAGCCTTCAACACCTTGTTTTCGGCGATCCACTGGTCTCTTTCCCAGTCGGGAAGATCGGGCATCCTGTAGGTTTGCAGCCCGCCGATCATCGTATTGCAATTGCTGATTGCCGCATAGATATGGTACCAGCGATTCCAGAGGTTGACAAACGGCGACTGCCGCCCCTCGGCGATCCGGATACCATCCGAATTCATGACCGGATACTGCGGCTCGCTGGGGACCCAGAGTTCGCCGCATCCGGTTACTTCCATTGCCTGCAAAGGATCCATCGTTTGCAGGAACGAATAATTGGAGTACATATACCGGAGCGCAGTTTCACGCGAAGTGAACACATTTTCCAGTTTGCCTGTTCCTTCGGGTACCACGTCGAGGTAATTGCAGGCGCCAAGACAGAGCAGGCACGAAAACGCCAGGGCGCGAATTATTTTTATAAACAGTTTACTGTTATTCATATTACTTTCTTTTTATTAATTAAACGTAAAATTTATTCCCACATTAAAGACGCGCTGGATGGGATATCCCAGTCCGTTGCCTCCCATTTCCACGTCCCAGAGTTTGAACTTGCTCCAAAGCAAGAGATTGCTTCCGCTAAGGTAAATCCTCATGTTTTTCACATGGATTTTTTCCTGCCACCGTCCGGGAATGGTATAACCCAATTCGGCCTGTTTGAGGCGCAGGAAAGTACCGTCGCGCATAAACCAGGTATTCCGCACGCCCGTATTGTTGTCGTTCCTGTTGATGCTCAGTCTGGGCCAGGTAGCGTAAACGTCGCGGTTGGCTTCGCTCCAGTAACTGTCGGCATAAGCTTGCAACAACTGCGTTTCATCGACAAACGGCGAGGTATATGCCGATTCCATCCAGAACGATTCGTTAGTCAGCCCTTGGAAAAACACCGACAAGTCGAAGCCTTTGTATCCTGTCGAAAAGCCAAAGCCATAGATAATTTCGGGCGTAGTGGCCAATCCGATTGGCGTCATGTCGGCGTCGGTAATTCTTCCGTCGCCATTGACGTCGGCATATTTGATATCGCCACCGCCATAATTGGCAGTAGTTATTTCCTGCCTTGGCGAGTTGGCGGCCTCGGCGTCGTCGATAAACAGACGTTCAGCGATATATCCCCATTCCTGACTGATCGGTTTGCCTGCGCGAAGTCGCCAGTCCTGCGTGTAAAACGGCTCGTCGTAAACGTCGTACTTTCCGACGGCATA
>JAITPV010000234.1 GCA_031289275.1 Tannerella sp. | reverse complement strand
GCTTCGTGCGCCTGACTTGCCGCGCCCGGAAGAGGATGTACGTCCGAATAATCCACTTTACCCATCGCGTTGATATCCGGCCCCAACACATCATCGCTTGCCATGATTTCATCCCAGGTGATGGTTTTTCCCGTATATGCCGAATTTCGTCCCATGATTGCCATCAGCGTGGAACGTGCCATGTTATTCGCCTCATTCAAAGGCTTGCCGGTACGGATGGACGTCACCCAATCAATATGTTCCTGAACGTAATGATCCTTTACGGGTATATTTTCGCCCTTTTCGTTCTTTTCATACGGATACTCCCAAATCAGGTTGCCCTGCAAATCCCATATTTTGTCCTGACAGTTGGTTTTGCCTTTCTGACCTATCAGATATTCACCGATGTTATCCGAACATCCGTCGATATGGCGCGTACCGGAGGCGATGACTGCGCCGTTGTCAAATTCATAATGGACAGAGAAAATGTCGTATTTGTTGCCTGCCGAAGGATGTACTTTTGCGCCGAAGCCGCACGCTTTTACAGGCGCTTTATTTCCCAAAAACCACGATACCACATCCAGGTTGTGGATATGGTGATCAACAATCACGTCGCCACCCATAAACGGATAGTTCAGCCAGTTCCGCAGGATATATTCGGTATCCGTCCATTCGGGTTTGCGTCTGACAAACCATGTGCGGGCTGTCATCCAGTAACAACTGCCACCCAGTATTTCGCCAATCAACCCCGACGCCACTTGTTGGTATGTAGCGCAATACTCTTTTCCATGACGGCGTTGCGTGCCGCATACGACCGAAAGTTTCTTTTGTTCGGCGTGTTTTGCCGTTACCAGAAACTTGCGCACACCTGCCGGATCAACGGCGCAGGGTTTTTCGATAAACACATGCTTGCCGGCTTCTACGGCCGCGTCAAACATCGCAGGATGGAAACGGGACGGAATCGCAATAATCACCGCGTCAATATCGCTTGCCAACACTTTTTGATAAGCGTCGAATCCGAGATAAGCCTTTTCCGGAGCGATGTTCTGTCCTTTTTCGTTAAGCATTTTCCGGCAACTTTCCAACCGGTCGGGCAAACAGTCGGCAATGGCGACAATGGACAAACCGTCTCCTGCGCCGAGCAGATTCACGGCTGCGCCGCCGCCTCTGCCTCCGCAACCGATCAAACCGAACCGCAAGGCTTTGCCCTCGGGCGCCTTATCCAATAACGGAGGAAGGTTTAATTCCTCGCCACTCACTAATTTCACGCTTTGTTGCGATGATGACCCGCCGGGCGAACAACTGTTCAGGATTGAAACTCCTCCGGCAAGCGATGCCGAACCCAGTACGGCTGTTGAGATAAAATTTCTTCTTTTCATGACTGTATTTAATTATTAATATTCGACATATTGATTATTCGGCGCCCAATGATTTGAGGAAACGGTAACTTTCCAAAACGGCTTCTTCGCCTGCTATTTCGAGAGTGGAATATCCGTCGAAGCCGATAGCTTGCAGGGCTTCATACGCCTCTTTTACATTACAAACACCTTGTCCTAAAGCTGTCACCGACATTCCGCAACCGAATATTTTGCCGCGTTGGGGAATCAGGTCTGCCGACAGGTCTTTCCAGTGGACATGCCCGATCAGGCTGCCGAAACGTTTGATAAAAGCCACCGAATCGCCGCCTCCGAGCCACAAGTTGCCCGTATCCAGATTAACGCCTAAGGCATCGGAATTGCAACGGTTGAGCAGTGTATCCATATCATCTAACGAATCGGTGATATGCCCGTGAGGTTCCAACAGGATTTTTACGCCCGTATCTTCCGCCAGACGAAGCGGCTCGTACAGTTTTTCCGTGATAGTGAAAATCGCCTCCGCACGGCTCAGCTTTTTTCCGAAAGGCGTTTGCGGTTCACCTTCTGCCGTAATTACATGCTTTACGCCGATGGCTGCTGCCAGCTTCACGGCTTTCATCAACTGGGAAGTGCCGTAGCGAAAAGGCGCCGCCGGGTCTAACAGATTGGCATGTGCACATACGCTTGTCATTATCAGCCCGTGGCTTTCAAACAAACGTTTCAAATCAAACGGATTTGCATCCAAACTTGCGACGGCCGTAAATCCGTATTCGGCGCCAAGACAGGCACCGTCGGTACTGTCTGTTAAATCTGCATACGCAAAGCCCCATTTTTCTATTTGTTCCAACTGCTTGGGTAAAGTGCAGAAAGGGTTTACCAAAGCGAAACATCCTACTTTTATTGCCATAATTTGTTGTTTATTTATATAATCAATTCCTAACTCTTAATTCTTAACTCTTAACTTTTAACTCCTTTCGCCCATGCCGTACCGCGCAGCAGAAGCGTTTGCCATGCCTCGTTTTTCATCACGTCCGTATCGTGTCCTAAAACAAGGTAAAATCCCCGCCCTTTTCCGTAGCGGGTGACTAAGGCTACCGGCTCGGTTTTATCCGGTAAGTCCCTGTATTCTTCTGCTTTTGCCGTGCAGAGGACTTCCACATTCGGGTCACATTCCATGTCCACCCATAATTCATCCCGAATATCGAAATCCGCCATTCCTTTGACAACCGGGTGGTTGGGGTTGCAAATATGGACGTTGAACGTGTGCATGGCTCCGTGGTGGGTTTTATCGCCCCATCTGCCGCCGGTGATTTGCAAATACTCGCGCCAATCCTGATGAGTGGCGCTTGCCGCATGGATACATACGAATCCGCCGCCTTTTTTCATGAAATCAAGTACGGCCTGTTTGGCTTCGTCCGTCCACAATCCGGTTTGATCCGGAAAGGCATTCCAGTTGCTCACAATCACATGATAGGATTTCAACATGCGGGCGTTAAGGGTGTCCGGTCTCTCCGTCACGTCAGCCGCGAATTGGCTGTTTCCGGCGAATACGCTTTGTATAAAAGGCGTCGTTGCCTTCCAGTCATGGTTATTGTTGCCCGATAAAATTAATATGCGCACAGGCTTTGATTTCGCATGTACAGCTCCGTTAACTACGAGAGGCAGGCATATACATAAAAGGAATAATTTGAAAAATCGGTTCATGCTTATTTTATTTGACCCATTGAATGGCTTGGTTTAAGAATTTCCGGAAATTCGGAGTTGAATAGGCATGGTCGTCGTGCCCCATTAAAAAGGTCACGACTTTGGATTTTCCGTATTTTTTTGTCCATGCAAGCGAAGGCGTACTCGTCGGTTCGTCCGTTGTAAGCAAGACGTGAACATCGGGATTCACCGCCACGTTGAGATATGTTTCGTCAACGACATCGAAATCTTCAATACCTTTGTTTACCGGATGTTTTCTATCGGCGACATGCACCCTGAACGGCACATCGTCTTTAAAATCGGAGGCCGGATGAACGGTTCCACCGGCATCCGTCCAAGGCTTAAATGTATAGCGTCCGCCGATGATCTCCTGAAACTCCGGCCATTCGGGATAAGAACCGGTCGTATGGTGAAGGGCGACCAATCCCTTGCCTTCGTTCAAACAGTCGATGAAATTTTTCTTTTCCTCTTCCCGTATCGTTTGAGGCATGTCGTAAAGCAAAATCACGTCGTACGATTTCCGATGCTCCGGCTGAAGCATGAAAAGCGCATCCGGATGTTTTACCTCCGTGAAAGTGATGCCGGGAAAGGATTCCAGCATCGCAAAAAAGTTCTCTCTGTCAAATGCATGTCCTTCGGTCATCACCAAAACCCGCGTGGGTTGTTTTCCGAAAATCGTTCCACAGAATAAAAGGGAAAATGTCAGTAATAAAATGTTCTTTCTCATATATATAATATTTTATTGATTGATAAATCGTTTATTAAAAATATACTTCCGACAAATATTCTTTGCTTCATAAAAATAAAGAAAGTTTTTTAATATTCATCATGTAATTTTTACTTTTTATTTACAAAGGTACGAATTATTTTTCACATAAAACGTTTTAAGGAATAAATGTTTGATTCAAAAGTTTCGTGGTCAGCCACTTTTTGCACGAATGTTTATGGTTACTGAAAAACGACTGATTCCCGGTTTTAAAATAATACGGTCATCAAATACTTTATCTATGACATTATTACCTTTCAGGATGTCTTCCTTTTTTAGCTTGTCCTTGAAACGGGTATATAGTACTACCGGCAACCCGAACGCATTGTCTTCCGATTGTCCGCTCAGCGTTACCGAAGAAGCGTCAACGGTTACGTCCAAATCCAACCGTCCGTTTGAATAGCCTATTCCGTGCGCGGAAAAACTTTCTGAAAACCATGTTTTGGGTATGGTGCGCAGTAACTGCAACTGCTGAGGCTCTACGGATTCATAAGCGAACATCCACGTCAGCATGATGGGTGCAGTCAGCAAAGAGGGTACACAATCCGCCGAACCAACCGAACCATTCGGTCTCACCTGCTCAAACCATAACATCTTGTCCGGAATACCGTGATGAAGCGTGTGCGCATACAATAATAACAGGTATTTATCGGTGTAACCGTTCTCCAGCAGAAAACGGGCATAATTCACTACCGGCCAGTCGTCAATCCGGCTCCACAGCCTTGTCATACCCAACAGTTCGCCACCCAACGCTTCCCGCATCCGTACTAAAGACGATGTTTGTTTTTCGTCCAACAACATGCTTGATAGCATTTCGAGGTAATAGCGGTAATTGGCATACGTGTTTTCCGTCAAATCCTGTTCCCGTGTGTTTGTGTCCCGAACCCATGTTATCTGTTTGTAGGCTTCCTTTTCCTCTTGCGACAAGGATTCGAGCAACCGGTCACAAGTGCTGAGCGTTAGCGGCGTTGCCGTATATCCCAACCGGAAAGGTACGATGCTTCCGTATTGGTTTTCGACCGTATAGGCAGCCAATGTTTTGCGAATTTCTTTCAACAATTCATCTGCCTGTTTTGCGTAGAATTTTGCCTTATCCCTTTCGCCGAATTTTTCCAGAATACCTGCCAATGCCTTTAATCCGCGAACTGCCCAGAGGTTGTTGTTAAAATAAACATACTCCCTTCCGTTGGTGTCTGCCTCGGCGCACATCCGGATGAGTTTTGCGCCTCCAAATTCATCACAGACCACCAAATGCGCAAGTATTTCGTCGCCCATTCCGGCGATTTTCGACAGATAGCTTGCCGCCCATCCTTTTAATCCCAGTATGTTGGCATAACGGTTTATCAGAAACAGTATCTGGCTGTATTCCACTGCCGACGAACTGCGCATTTCCGTTGCCCCCTGCCTGTAAGAGAAACGTCCGCGATAATCCGTTCC
>JAITPV010000233.1 GCA_031289275.1 Tannerella sp. | reverse complement strand
TCATTTCCCCCGCAAAATTTTTACTGAGAATAGAAATTAATTGAGTACTTTTGTACTTGACCTTGAGATTTTTTGTTTCCATTATAATTGTTTGGAATTCAGCTATAAAGATACAAAATTTCAAGGTCTTTTCCAAATAAATCATCACCTTTTTTCGTTGGTTTTCAATTGTTTATAACAAAGCAACTTTTTTTGTCATGTAGTAAAATAAGCCGCATGAAATTTTTCTTCGGCGATACATTGGATGGCGGCAAAAGAAAAAAAATTGATTTTTGTGATGCTCATGTAGCGGAATGGACTAACTTTGCATCCTATAATAGAATGTACAATAACAAATGTCGTCTTTCATGAAAAAGTTATATCGTCCGTTTATCAAAGGAGCTAATTGGGCATTAGCCGGGCTGCTGGCCGTACTGGGATTCGGCGCGTGCAAGGACTATACTGTGGAATACGGTACGCCCTTCGCCGATTATACCGTAAAGGGAACCGTAGTCAACAAGGTCACCGGAAAGCCGGTAGAAGGAATCCGCGTCGGTTACAGAGAGCCGGTTAACGCGCTGATGTATGGTCCTCCCATGACTTCGTATGGAGAAAAATCCATCGCTATGACCGATGCCGGCGGCGCGTTCCAAATCACGGAAGGGATGTTTCCCGGAGAAGTGAATCCCGTACCCGTTTATGTGACGGACGTCGACGGCGAGGCGAACGGCTCTTTTGCGCAGGATACGCTGATGGTCAATTTCGAGGGCGCCAAACGCAGCGGCAAAGAGACAGACTGGTATCAGGGTGAATATACGGTGACCATCAAAGTGGAATTGACCGAACAGAAGGCGGATGAATAAACACCTCTCGCTCCGCAAGCGCATCGGACTGGAACTTTTCCGCCGGATGCGGAAGAACAACGTCGGCCTGCACGAACTGGACACGCTGTTCTGGGAGTGCACGCTGCGCTGTAACATCGCCTGTCGCCACTGCGGAAGCGACTGCCGCGCCATCGCCGACCGGCCGGACATGCCGGTGGCCGATTTCCTGCATGTGATCGACCAGATCACGCCACACGTTCATCCGAATCGCACGATGATCATCTTCACCGGCGGCGAAGCGCTGGTCAGGAACGACATCGAGGCGTGCGGACGGGAGCTGTACCGCCGCGGATTCCCCTGGGGCATGGTGTCCAACGGGATGGCGCTCACTCGCAAACGGCTGGATTCGCTGCTGGCGGCAGGTCTGCATTCCATCACGATCAGCCTCGACGGCTTTGAGGAGGCGCACAACTGGCTGCGACGCCATCCGAAAAGTTATGCCAACGCCCTGAACGCCGTCCGGATGCTGACCGGCGAAAAGGAGATCATCTGGGACGTGGTCACTTGCGTCAACCGCAAGAACCTGGGCGAACTGCCGGCTTTCAAGGAGTTCCTGATTGAAACGGGCGTGAAGCGCTGGCGCATCTTTACCATTTTCCCCGTGGGACGCGCCGCCGAACTTCCCGAACTGCAGCTTTCGGACGACGAGTTTACGTCGACGCTCGACTTTATACGCGCCACGCGCCGGGAAGGTCGCATCCACCTGAACTACGGCTGCGAGGGCTTTCTCGGTAATTACGAAATGGAAGTGCGCGATCATTTCTATCAGTGCCGTGCCGGCGTTCATGTGGCGTCCGTGCTGGCCGACGGTTCGATTTCGGCCTGTCCCAGCATCCGCGCCAACTTCCATCAGGGGAATATCTATCAAGACCGTTTCATGGACGTGTGGAACAATCGCTTCGTGCCGTTCCGCAACCGCGACTGGGCAAAGAAGGATGCCTGCGCCGACTGCCATCTCTTTCGCTATTGCGAAGGCAACGGTATGCACCTGCACGACGATAACGGTAAACTGCTCGTTTGTCACTATCGACGCATCGTCTCTACCTCCCCACAGAGATAGTGTCGGGTTTGATGCCGTTTCTCAATACTGCTGCCGTCACTGCTTTGTCTGAACTGTGATTTGAATATGATTATAGTAATCATCATTCTCAATTCTCAATTTCTTTTAATCATATGAATCAAAGCCGCCGTGCCTGCCGTTGTAGAGACGCGGCGCGCCACGTCTGTACATGGCCGTCGTGTTTCCGTATACGATATAATTAATGTATTCATAATTCTCCATTCCTTTCGTTGTATAGGCGATTGCTTCACTGCGTTCGCAATGACGAGGCTGGGACGGATTCCGCCGCACTGCGTGCGCAATAACGCGGTTGTTCTTCGCGGTAACGGAGGGAATCCGAAGGATTCACATGTTTATAGCCCAATCCATCATGACATACGTTCGACTCCTTCGGAGTCGCACCCCTTCGGTCATGGCAGTTGCTATAAACATGCGACCCTCCGGGTCGGGCGCCAAGTCTATCAGTTGTATAGGCGATTGCTTCATTGCGTTCACAATGACGAGGTGCGACGGATTCCGCCGTCCTATACAGCTGCCGTCACTGCGAGACCCTATAAAAAAATTCAAACAAGTAGAAATGACGATTGTCGGCAGAACACGGAGTGTTCAATATGAATAACCCCCAATGAAGCGCAGCGATTGGGGGTAGCGAAGATAGTACTCTTACTTACAACCCGTAAGGGTTGTATAAAAAAGAGCAGAATTATTCAACCATTCAGGTTGTAGTATGTATGGATGATCGCTTATCCCCCAATCGCTGCGCTTCATTGGGGGTTATTCGTATTGAACACTCCGTGTTCCGGCGTGTTGGGATGCGCTTGTATATTCTTTTTAATCTGCGTTTATCTGCGTTTGAATCTGCGTCATCTGCGGGCAATATTGTGCCGCCGTGTTTGATTTGATTATTGTATTCATAATTCTCAATTCTCAACTCTCAATTCTCAATTCCTTTATTCACCGCCTTTTACAAATCCTGCGGGACGAGGTTTTCGCATCTGATCCGGTATCCCTTCTGTGCCACGTTTTCGATGATCACAGGGATATTTTTTATTCGGCAGCGCAAGGTTTTTACGGCCTGCACGATGCGTTTTTTCCCCGTTCCCATATCCACCTTATCTCCGTACAGGAAGAGAGAGAGGTCTTTATAAAAAGCATGATGGTTTTCACAACTCCACAGATAGTTAAGTATCCGGAACATATCGCTCGTCAGCGGCACACGGCTACCCTGATAAATAAGCGTCTGTTCAATGGCATCCAGTTGAAAAGGCGTGGCAGACACTGCCGGGACATCTTCGACCGATTCCGTTGCTTCGGGGAGTACGGAGGTTTTTCTTTTCCGGAAGATCAGGACATAAACCAGCATACCGACGATTCCTCCTCCCAAAAGCAGGATAAAAGTCGGAGGAGCACACCGGAAAACCGTCATCGGCGTGATTTTTACAAATCCCTGCAACGTGATTTCCTCAGAAATGCCCAACGTTCGTTTTTCGGTAGGATACGCAGTTGCAAAGAAGGAAATTCCGGAATGGCTGTCCACGGGGGCGCTGCTCAGGGTTATATGGGTAAGGTTATTGGTATACGAAACCTCCGTGGGGGCAACGATTCCCGCTTTTTCCAGTTCCGTGCGAAACAGACTGTCTAATAAGGATACGTGAACAGGATTTTGCTTCAGAAGACCTGTCTGCTTCGCATCATTTATTTTTTCCTGGTCGGAAAGGGCTTTCTGCCGGTCGGTCTTTCCATAGACGGTCTTTCCTTCTTCCGTCTCATGTGTGTAATGACCTTTATCGGAAGAAGAGGATGGATCATTATGACTGATGGAAACATACAGTTCAATTTCATTGGCTCTTCGATCCATTTCTGACGTGACGGCTTTATCAAAAGCCCCGGAAAATTTCGTCCGGAGGGTTTGACGGGTTTGGTCATAGGTATGGTAAAACGCGATAGAAAGGATTATGAATCCTGTCAAAAATAAGATATTAAATTTGCTCATTTGCTTCATATCATCATGTATTTTTATTCTGAGGGCAAAAATATACAATTTCAATCAAATTCTCATCACTTCTCACCAAAATAATTTGCATTTTAAATTCTCATCACTTTCTCATTGATTTCTCATCACTTTCTCACTACATTCTCACCGATTTCTCACCAAAATAATTTGGAAAACAAATATGGAGAGACTACTTTTGTCGCTATAATTTTTAAAAACGATTAGTTATGACACAAATTGTGAATGTAGTGAAAGCGACACTGATTTTTGCCTGCCTGTGCGGAGTGTCTTATTTCTCTTTTTATAAGAATCCCCAGGCAGCGTTGCCGGTAAGTGATCTGGCATTGGAGAATATAGAAGCGCTGGCCAGCGGAGAAAGTAGTCTTACCATTTGTTATGGGAGTGGTACTATTGACTGTAATGGGGCCAAAGTAGAAACTAAAATAATCGGCTACGGGAGCGAGTTTTAGTTTATTCATTCAAGTAAAAGAAAGGACATCGGAAAATGCGCCATATATATATAATGTGTAGCATCGGAGTGTTGTTGGGATGTATGTTGACCGCCTGCAAAGGTGATCGGCAAACAGAATCTGTCCGGAAGATCGTAACGGAGTGGACGGGGAAAGAAATCCGGTTTCCGGAAGGGATTCCCTGCGTCGCCGCGGATAAGGACTCGGATTGTATTTCACCTTCCCGTCCGACGACGTATAAGATATTGGCGTATTTCGATTCCATCGGCTGCACGAGTTGCAAGCTGCGGTTGATGGACTGGCAAAAGATGCTGGCCGAAGCCGACTCCCTGTTTCCCGGAAAGGTGGACTTTCTGTTTTTCTTTCAGCCGAAGAATGAAAGGGAACTGGCGTATCTGTTCAAACGGGACGGCTTCCGATATCCGGTATTCTTTGACCGCGAAAACCAATTGGAACGACTGAACCGCTTTCCTTCCAAAATGGAATATCAATGTTTTTTGCTGAACAGTGAAAACAAAGTTATACTGATCGGCAATCCGGCATTGAATCCGAAAGTGTGGGAACTGTTCAAACGACAGATCGGCGGAGAACCCCCGCCGGAACAGGAAACAGTACAGACAACCGTCCTCGTGGAAACACCGGGACAAGACCTTGGCGCAATGCGGACGGGCGAGACTTACGCATGTACCTTTGTACTGAGGAATACGGGCGACAGGTCGCTCGTGATTATGGACATCAAGACTTCGTGCGGTTGCACGGTTCCGACATGGAGCCGGCAGCCGGTAGCGCCCGGCGCAACGACCGAAGTCAAGGTGGAAGTGAAGCCGGAGACACCGGGAAGTTTCAGAAAAACAATAACGGTGTACGGCAATATGGAGAATGCCCCATTACAATTAGCAGTGGTGGGGGAAGTGGCGGATCATTAACTTAATGGAAAAGGGCGGAGAGGCTCTCGCTAAAGTTCACTCTCCACCCGGACCTTCCCTCTATTTGTACTTAGATGCTAAAAGAAAGGAGGTCGGCAAAAGTACGGAATTAATTTGAAATCCAAGTGGGTTTCGTTGTAGAACGGATGGAAACATCCACAAAAAATGTGTTATTTATTTTAT
>JAITPV010000193.1 GCA_031289275.1 Tannerella sp. | reverse complement strand
CCTTTCAAAATTTTTTGAAAGCATTTTTCCGGACGATTTCGACCTTTCAAAATTTTTTGAAAGGTATTTTCCGATCGCTTTTGACCCTTCAAAATTTTTTGAAAGCATTTTTTCGGTCGTTTTTGACCTTTCAAAATTTTTTGAAAGGTGTTTTCCGGACGATTTCGACCCTTCAAAATTTTTTGAAAGGTATTTTCCGATCGTTTTTGAGTCTTCAAAATTTTTTGAAAGCATTTTTCCGGTTTATTTTGTCCTTCGCAAAATTTCCCGAAAGCGATTATCGTTCGTGTTGTTCGTTCCGGTTACGCTTGTACGGCTTATGTCTATTTGTCCACACATACATTCATGTTGTTTTCGATACAAAGATAAATCATTTTAAAAATAACGACTGTCTTTACGTCCGAAAAAAAGCAGCCTGAATAATAACCTGAGTTTTGGATAAGAAAACTTTAATTATTAATTCACAGCAAATGCAGCCAAGATTCAATACAAGCGATTAATGATTTCACAAAACCTCCTGTGCATTACGGACGGTCGCTATCCCGATCAGACGGTCGTAGCGCGCCCCCATCGGACGGTAATAAACGAGGATCGCATATTCGTTTTCCGTCTGGTAAAAACTGCCTTCCGTTCCGGACAGTTGCCCCTGCGTTTCGCCCTCCGGCCTGAACACGTACTGGTAATTATAATAACCCTGTTTCAGCAAGACTGCTTTTTCATACTGTCCGTTTTCCGTGTTATACTCCATCAGACTGTTCTCGTCCAACAGGTTCTGGAAAAGGTCTCCAAGCAGGTATAGATTGCCGTTGCGCATCTCGTCCGAAGCATAGGTGAAGTGCACGATATAATAATCCGCTTCGGTATCGGGTTCCTGACAGCCGCTGCAACGGACAAAAAAACGTCCGTTCTGATCCTGGTCATACAGATAAGGCTGCTGGGTGCGGCTCCGGTCAATCGTCACATCCGCATGATAGTAAGGATTGAAATACCGGATATGGTCGATGTTCATCCCGTTATAGCGATGCGTGAGAAATTCGATGCGGCGGTATTCATTGCCTGCCTCGAAAATCAATTCGGGAATATGTTCATACGTCAGCCGGTTGCCGGAGATGGACGACGGCTGAAGATGCGTCGCCACGTTGTCCGGACGATTGTTTTGATACACATGGATTTTTAAGTCCGTCTGCGGGTAAGGAATCGACACGTTTTTGGTCAGAAGCTGAAAACCGACCTGCTGGTGCATCTTGTGAAACGTCAGATCCGTATTGCCGCTCACCTTCGCCTCTATGCCGACCAGCGGTTCATATACTGCAAATCGCGCGGAGAAAACGATTTTATCCGGTCTGTCCTCTTCGTATACCAGGAGTGCGTAATTGCCCGACACTTTGAAGCGGATGTTGTCATTGGGCAGCAATAAACGGTAATTCGTATAATGCGTCGTCGTATTGATGGCCTGAGCCGCGTCGTCGATCGACATTCCCTGGAAACCATCCATGTATTCGATCGGCGAAAGCATGGATTTTTTCCAGTCTGCGTCGCAATGGATGAGCGAATAAGCATACCGCCCCTGGATATGGTTGAGCGCGTCGAACGTGACTTCAAGCGCCCGAAGGCCATTCAGTTCGATGTGGGGCGCCGAAATCAGTTCGCCTTCCGCCTTCACCAGAAGGCTCTTTATTTGATTCGTATAAATCGCCGTCCGGTAAACGGTCTGCGCCTGCAAGCCCATTCCCGCCAGCAGGCATAATCCGATCCATTGATATATTCTTTTCCTGTTCATCACAATCTGTTTTAATTATCATTCCATCATTTGCCCGGTTTCCTGCGGGCATACAAAGATAAGACATTACGGGAAATTTGAGGATAATTCCGTACATTTGCGGAAAAATGTTTCATTGTTGGGATACATGAATATAAAATCACTAAATATAAAAGGCCGGTTGATGCTGCTGCACGAGCCGCTCGTGATGGGCATTTTAAATGTGACGCCGGATTCTTTTTACGAAGGGAGCCGCTTTCGGAGCGAGCAGGCGATTCATGAACGGATCACCGGTATTTTGGACGAAGGCGGCAGCATCATTGATGTCGGCGGCTATTCGTCCCGTCCGGGCGCGGCGGATGTTTCCGCCGGAGAAGAAATGCAGCGGCTGGCGCCGGCTTTGGAACTGTTGAAAAGACATTATCCGGATGTGATTGTGTCGGTAGACACCTTTCGTTCGGAGATTGCCCGCCGTGCAGTGGAAGAGTATGACGTGGCTATTGTGAACGATATTTCCGGCGGCACACTGGATCCGCAGATGTTTGAGACCGTCGCGCAACTGCAAACGCCCTATATCCTGATGCACATGCGGGGCACGCCCCAAACCATGCGGCAGCAGGTGGATTACACAGACCTGATGGAAGAAATCATGTTGTATTTTGCGGAAAAACTACGCACGTTGCACTTGCTGGGAGTGAATGACCTGATTCTTGACCCCGGATTCGGATTCGGCAAGACGCTGGCGCAAAACTATGAACTGATGCGCAGTTTGCCCGAATTTGCGATGCTTGAACTACCGCTGTTGGTGGGCGTATCCAGGAAGCGGATGATTTACGAATATTTGGACACGACCGTCGACGAAAGCCTGAATGGAACGACCGTCCTGAATACGTACGCCTTGCTGAACGGCGCGGATATTTTACGGGTACACGACGTGAAGGCGGCCGTGGAAGCAATAAAAATAACAAATAAACTGAAACCGGAAAAGTTATGTTAGTCTCGTTTGGAATGAAGGACGCCATAGATATACTGTTCGTCGCCTATTTCATCTATCAGATCTATAAATTGATGAAAAGTTCGGGGACGCTTGTGATCTTCGGCGGGGTCGTATCCGTCATCGTGGTGTGGGTATTGGTATCGCAAGTGCTGGAAATGCGTTTGATGGGCGCCATTCTGGATAAATTTATCAGCGTGGGATTCATCGTCATCGTCATATTGTTTCAGGACGACATCCGCCGTTTTTTAGTAGCATTGGGATCGAACCGGGGATGGAAATTTTTCGTCCGTTTTTTTTCCCGGAAAGAAGACGATTCGGCCGGCAAATACATTGCGCCTGTCGTACTGGCCTGCATGAATATGGCGCGGAATAAAACCGGCGCTCTGATTGTGATACAAAAAGAGTTGGATTTGTCGTCCTATATTCATACGGGCGAGATGTTCTCGTCGGAAGTGAATGCCCGTTTGATAGAGAATGTCTTTTTCAAAAACAGTCCTTTGCACGACGGCGCCATGATTATTGTCCATAACCGGATCAAGGCGGCCGCCTGTATTCTGCCGGTAGCGCAGAGCGCGGACATACCCAAGGAAATGGGATTGCGTCACCGTTCCGGATTAGGCATGTCGAAAGAAACGGATGCGATCGTGATCATCGTATCCGAAGAGCGGGGTACGATTTCGGTAGCACACAGTGGAAAAATCAGCCAACCGTTATCTGCCGAAGCCTTGCAACAAATCCTGTCGGGAGACCGGGATACGGCAACTTTCCGTTAAATAACTTGAAATTGACAAGTCCGGATGAAAATAATTCATTTGTTTTGCAATCTCTGCGTGGCAATTTAATATTTTTGTGGCGGATTAGAAAAAGACTATCCAATAATAATAAATTCATAACAACTATGACGGACTTAATACAGACGATCGTTGCACGGGCAAAAGCCAACAAGCAGCGTATTGTTCTACCCGAGGGAACAGAAGAAAGAACATTGAAAGCAGCAGACCGGTTGCTTGCCGATGGCGTAGCGTACATTACATTAACAGGTTCTCCGGATGAGATTCACCGGCTGGCCGCCGGCTTCGGATTGAAAAACATGGATAAGGCTACGATTATCGACCCGAAGAATCACGAAAAAAAACAGGCGTATGCCGATTTGTTGTTTCAGTTGCGCCAATCCAAAGGCATGACGCCTGAAAAAGCCAACCTGCTGGTAGAAGATCCCCTGTATTTGGCCTGCCTGATGATTAAGGCCGGCGACGCGGATGGAGAGATTGCCGGCGCGTACAACTTGACGGGCGACGTGCTTCGCCCGGCATTACAAATCATTAAGATGAGACCCGGTATCACCTGTGTTTCGGGAGTGTTCCTTATGTTTCTCAACGACGATACGTATGGCGACAACGGAATCCTTCTCTTTGCCGATTGCGCCGTATTACCTAATCCGACAGCCTCCGAACTGGCGCAGATAGCTATTTCAACCGCTCACACGGCGCGTGTGCTGGCAGGAATAGAACCGCGTGTGGCCATGCTGAGTTTTTCGACCAAAGGCAGTGCAAAACATGAAATGGTAGACAAAGTAGCGGAAGCAACACGCTTGATAAAAGCGACGAATCCCGACTTTGCCGTTGACGGGGAGTTGCAGGCCGATGCTGCGTTAGTCGAAAGCGTGGCGCAGAAAAAAGCGCCGGGAAGCGCCGTGGCCGGCAAAGCGAATGTGCTGGTTTTTCCAACGCTCGAAGTGGGTAACATCGGGTATAAATTAGTGCAGCGTTTGGGAGGTATAGAAGCCGTCGGCCCGATTCTTCAAGGAATGGCGGCGCCGGTAAACGACCTGTCGCGCGGTTGTTCGGTAGACGATATTTATAAAATGGTGGCGATAACTTGTAACCAAGCAATAGGATAAAAAAATAATTAACATTCATGTTGCAGGTTTGAAATGTTGAATCTGTAACGCTAAATTCATTTAAATCAGTGAAAACATTAATCTTAAACTGTGGTAGCAGTTCAATAAAATACAAACTTTTCGACATGGCGTCAGGAGATGTGATGGCGCAGGGTGGTATTGAGAGAATCGGTTTGTCGGGGACGTTGCTTAAATTGACGACCCCGGAGGGCGAAAAAATCGTGCTCGAAAAAGAGATTTCCGGCCACGAAGAAGGAATTGCATTTATATTAAGCGTATTGACGGATTCGACCTATGGCTGCATCAGGGAATACGGCGAAATCGACGCCGTAGGACATCGCGTAGTGCATGGCGGCGAACAATTTGCGAATAGCATATTGATAGATGACGAAGTGATTACCAAGGTCATTGAATGTTCGGAACTGGCTCCGTTGCACAATCCGGCCAACCTCGAAGGGATCTACTCCATTCAGAAAATCCTGCCCGGAACGCCTCAGGTAGCCGTTTTTGACACGGCTTTCCATCAGACGATGCCTGATTATGCCTACATGTACGGATTGCCTTACGAAACGTATACGAAATATGGCGTACGCCGTTACGGTTTTCACGGCACAAGCCATCGCTATGTATCCGGTCGCGCCTGTGAAATATTAGGGATTCCCTATGAAAAACAGCGCATTATTACGGCGCATGTCGGTAATGGCGGTTCGGTCACGGCAATAAAAAACGGAAAATCCATTGATACGTCGATGGGATTGACGCCGGTCGAAGGGCTGTTGATGGGTACGCGCTGCGGGGATATAGATGCCGGCGTATTGTTGTATCTCATGAATAAGGAAGAATTGGATACGAACGGCTTATCCGATTTAATCAATAAACGAAGCGGTGTACTGGGTGTTTCGGGCGTTTCGTCGGATATGCGGGAACTGGAAAAAGCGTTCCGGGAAAATAATCCCCGTGCCGTTTTGGCCATGAATATGTATATCTATCGCATCAAAAAATACATCGGTTCGTATGCGGCAGTCATGGGCGGAGTAGATGTTTTGGTTTTCACCGGCGGCGTAGGAGAAAATCAATGCTCGTTACGCACCGGCGTTTGCCATGAGATGGAATACATGGGCATTCATTTGGACGAAGCGACAAACGACCGCATACGCGGCGAAGAAAAAGTGATCAGTACGCCGGACAGTAAAGTGACCGTTATGGTTGTCCCCACCGACGAAGAATACTTGATTGCCTCTGATACACAAAAGATATTGAAGCAAAACGGTTATTGAATCATTGAATCGTTGAATCTTTGAATCGTTAGTTGATTTCCATCCCAGCGGATATAGGAGAAATAGTACATCCAGTCGCCGGCAATCAACAGGCGTGACGTTTGATTGAGCATCGTATCCAGCAAAACATGGCGATGTCCGAAAATAAAAAACCGGATATCGGGATGCGTCAACAAGTATTCTTGCGCGAAATCAACAAGGTATTCCCGCGTTTCGTCCTGTTTTTCCCGTCGCTCCAGCCCGTTTTTCCGGCTATTGAGCGACCAGCGCTTGGCGAATCCGAACGTCCAACGCGGATGGATACCGGCATATAAAAACTGGCAGACTTTGTTGCGGAACATGGCCTGTAAGAAACGAAATGACAGGGCGTGCTTCCCGACTTCGTCGCCATGCGCCAGAAAGAAACGTTTTCCCAGCAAGTCGACCGTCAGCGGGCCTTGATGAATAATGGCGCCGGTTTCCTGCGGTAGGTAATCAAACATCCAGATGTCATGATTGCCGATAAACATATGTATTTCAATGCCCCGGTCGGAAAGCTCGGCTATTTTACCCAGAAAACGGACGTGTCCGCGCGGCACAACGTATTTATATTCGTACCAATAATCAAACATATCTCCCAGGAAATAGACGGCAAGCGCATCCTCCTTGATAGAGTCCAGCCAGTGCACTAATTTTTTCTCTGCTTCCAACGGATTCTCTGCATAGCGGTTTCCCAGATGTGCATCGGCAGCGAAATAAATATTTTGGGCGGAAGTATTCATCGGTTTTTGATCTTTTTATAGCAAACCCAGTTCCAGTTTCGCTTCTTCACTCATCATATCCCGGTGCCATTCCGGTTCAAAAACCAGATTGACTTGAATGCTCTTCACACCCACCACGCTTTCTGTTTTCATCCGTATATCGTCAACGATAAAATCGGCCGCCGGACAGTTGGGAGCCGTGAGCGTCATATCTATTTGCACATTTTTTTCCTCATCCACACGCACCCCGTAGATGAGGCCAAGGTCGTATACATTGACGGGTATCTCCGGATCATAGACGGTTTTCAGTACCGACACTATCGCTTCTTCCGTTTGTAGAAATTCATTTTCCATTGTTGAAATTCAGACATTAAAATCATGAATAGATAACTTTCCTTCATCGGCATAACTGTAATACGCATGATCACTCAGAATGATATGGTCGAGTAGCTGAATATTCAGCAGTTGTGCCACTTCCTGCACACGGAAGGTGAAGTTGTCGTCTTGCCGACTGGGCTGTACGTTTCCCGACGGATGGTTATGGCAAAGAAAAATACCGGCACAGAGTGTATTAATCGCCGCTTTCAGGATCAGACGTATGTCTGTGCTCACATCGGTGACCCCTCCCTGGCTGATTTTGACTTTTTCGATCACTTTCGCCGACCGGTTAGTCAGCGCAATCCAAAACTCTTCATGCGGAAGATCGCACAACAAGGGATGAAACAGCCGGTATACCTGATTGCTGCTACGGATACTTTCCCTAGAGAGCGGTTCGGCATCGCCTCTGCGGCGTCCCAACTCCATTGCTGCGGCAATCGTGACGGCCTTGGCTTCGCCGATACCATGAAAGGCCATTAATTCCTTGACGGATAACTTTCCTAATGCGTTTAAATTATTGGATATGGAATTAAGAATACGCTGTGACAGTTGCACGGCCGTTTCATTACTGTTACCCGAACTGATCAAAATGGCGATAAGTTCCGCGTCGCTAAGCGAAGCGATTCCTTTCAGCAGCATTTTTTCGCGCGGACGGTCTTCAACGGCCCACTCCTTGATGCGAAGTCTTCCGGCCGAATCCATTTCCGGCTTATTTTGCGCGTCCGACGTAAGAGCCGTCGCGCGTATCGACTTCAATCCTTTCGCCGACATTGATAAACAGGGGAACACGCACTTCGGCGCCCGTTTCGAGCGTGGCCGCTTTCAGTGTATTTGTGGCCGTATCACCCCTGATACCCGGCTCGGTATAAGTGATCTCAAGTATTACGTGCGCAGGCAGTTCGCATGTCAGAATGGTTTCACTTTCGGCATGTACCATAGCCTCTACCAAATCGCCGTCTTTCAGGAATTGAACGCCGTTGATGCTTTCGCCCTGCAACGAGATTTGTTCAAATGTTTCCGGGTGCATAAAGTTGTAACCCATATCATCTTTATAGAGAAATTGATACGGGCGGCGCTCAATGCGTACTTCTTCCACTTTGACGCCGGAGTTCCACGTCTTGTCGATGACACGGCCTGTGGTGACATTTTTCAGTTTCGTACGTACAAATGCCGGCCCTTTTCCGGGCTTTACGTGAAGAAATTCAACAATAAAAAAATACGCGCCGTCAATATTCAGGCACATCCCATTTCTAAAATCCGCTGTTGTAGCCATAAAACAAACTGTATTATATGTATGTGACCCGGGTGGGAGTCAAACCCACGACCTTCAGAACCGGAATCTGACGCTCTATTCACTAAGCTACCAGGCCAGAAAAACGGTACAAAGGTATAAAAAAATCCGTGATTCCATAGGGGGCGTTAATTTTTTATGAAAATTTGAGGTCTTACTTGTGTCGGAAATCAGAATTATCCTGTACATTTGCTTCGGTTAAAATACATATGGATCATGGATGTAAAAATAGAATCGAGCTGGAAAGAACGTCTGGCGGATGAATTTGAAAAAACGTACTTCAACCAATTAACGGATTTTGTGCGGGAAGAATATAAAAGGGCAACCATATATCCCCGCGGAAATCTGATTTTTAATGCGTTTGATCATTGCCCTTTCGACAAAGTGAAAGTCGTCTTGTTGGGACAAGACCCTTATCACGAACCCGGACAGGCGCATGGTTTATGTTTTTCCGTACCGGACGGTACGCCCTTTCCGCCTTCTTTAGTGAATATTTTTCAGGAAATCAAATCGGATTTAGGGAAGCCTGTTCCCTCAAGCGGCAACTTGACCCGCTGGGCAGGACAGGGCGTTCTGCTGCTCAATGCCACGCTGACTGTGAGGGCGCATATGGCCGGTTCGCATCAGAACAAAGGTTGGGAAACATTTACCGACGCCGTCATTCAGCGGTTGAATACGGAACGCGAACACATTGTATACTTGTTGTGGGGTTCCTATGCCCAGCGAAAAGGCGGAATGATCAATGATTCCCGTAATTTGGTGTTGAAATCGGCGCATCCGTCGCCGCTCTCGGCTTACCGGGGATTTTTCGGAAACAAGCATTTCAGCCAAACCAATGATTATTTGATCGTCTCCGGACAAACGCCGATTGAGTGGTAAAGGAGGTTGATACATTTAAAAAAGGCCTATTGCACCAAAGTACAATAAGCCTTTTTATTCATATCACATTTTTTATGCGATTTATAATTGCGAATACGGCAAAGGGGAAAGAAAGATGCTCTGATTATTGGTGGCCGTATGGGCATATTCCGGAAGAGCGGAAATCCGCTTCCAGTCCGGATGACTGACGAACTGTTTCCATGCTTCGCTACGGGTGTCTTCGTCTTTATACCATGTGAGATACATCAGCGCCGGCATACGAGGCCCGGCCAAAATCTCACCGTACAGTACCGAATGAACTCCGGTTTTATCGAAAATGGCGATTTCATCTATATTGAACATTTTGACTTTTCGTTGATTGGCTTCTTCATTCGGACTTTGATAGATGCGGATCTCAAACAAAGTCCGTTCATTGCCGGGTTTACGGTGTACCGGTATCTTGTTGAAAGCCTCGCTGAGATAGGTTTCAAAATTTGAATAGACCGGCGCCGGCGCCGTTGCATCATAGAAAGATTGAGCGGCTTGCTTGAAAACCGCGTCTTCCCAGATTTCTTTTTTCACCTTATGATAAGTGGCAATATCAGGATAGATGAACAGGATATGGCGCTGTTCTTTTTCGCCCTCTTTGAGACGGTAGAGTTTGAAAGCGCCGGTGGTCACACCTTTCCGGTGATAGGCCGGCATCAGGGTTTTCTCGAAAAAAGTATCCAACGCCTTACCGTCGCCGGTAAGGGTATAGATACGCCATTCGTAAATTTCTTTTCCTTTCGGTGCGGCCAATGCCGAACTGCCCGTCGCGGATGTCGCCCCCATAGAGGTAGCGGCTAATACTGGAGTGGCGGCCAATGCGCCTGCCAATCTCATAAAATTTCGTCTTTGCATAGAATAATATAATTAAGTTTTAGTGAACAGCATAATCTATTTTTAATTCTCCGGACAAAGTTACAATTTTTTTTCTGTTTACGCATTGCCATGAACCTATGAAATTGAAAATTGAGAGTGATGAATGAATACATTGTCATATCCCGTCCCTTCGGACAACAATAAGGGAATAATTATGTGATCGTTATGGGCTACTAAGGACTTCAGTGCATCGGCGACTGCTTCATTCTACCAATGACGGGTGGGCTAGTCAGGGAATATTGGTGTGGGAAAAGACCGGAGGTCTTAATGTGAATAACCCCCAATGAAGCGTAGCGATTGGGGGATAAGCGATCATCCATACATACTACAACCTGAAAGGTTGAATAATTCTGTTCTTTTTTATTCAACCCTTACGGGTTGTAAGTGAGAGTACTATCTTCGCTACCCCCAATCGCTGCGCTTCATTGGGGGTTATTCATATGAAGACCTCCGGTCTTTTCCCGACACACCAACATTCCCTGACCAGCCCCACCCGTCATTGGTAGGCACGACACAGTCGCCGATGCCCAAGTCCGTCAGTTGTATGGGCGATTGCGGGTCAAGCCCGCAATCGTCTACACAACCGATAGACTTGGCGCAATGACGACAGCTGTGTTGAGAAAAGGCATCCATCCCAACACGACGAAGCATATCGGCAATCATCTCATAACTCTTAACTCTTAACTCTTAACTCTTAATTTCTCTCGTATTGTCGGAAGACGACGACCTTGCCGGCGGTTTGTACGCGGAAGCGGTCGGACAGGGCTTCGTTCAGGCTGGCTTGCCACCAGGAGGTAATGACGCGGTTCGTGACCGGCCATTTCAGGCCGTCGAGCGTCAGCGGCGCGTTATTCAGGCAAAAGACCGACACCGGTTGTCCGGCATAGGATTCAAAGACGACGTTTCCACGCGCCGGTGTCAACGTGCCGTGATTAGTCCACATCTCCACCTCGGCATCGTCCATGTAATCGGTCAGCAGGCCGATATTTCCCAGCGTATGATCCTCGCGTTTGCCCGTGGCGCCCAGAATCAGCAGGCGTTTGTAGCCGCGCGACAGGCAGTAGCGGACGGTTTTCGTCAAATCATTCGTATCCTGTTCGGAAATGCAAACCAAGCGTTCGGCCAGTTTCGCGCGGCCGCCGGGCGATAGCGAATCGCCGTCGCCGACCACCGCCGCAGGATAGAATCCGGCCTGCAACAACGCATCGGCCGCTCCGTCGCAGCAGATAATCCGCTCGCGATAGCGTTCCAGCATGGCCAGGGGAACGGGGTGCGACGGAAACTCCCCGTTCGCCAACACCACGGCATCCCAAGAGAATTGAGAATTGAGAATTGAGAATTGAGAATTGGGAGATGTGAGGGAGGAGGGGGTAGAAAGTGGGGGCTTGCGGCGATTGGACTGGGCTTCCAGGAGCCATTTGCGGTATCCGAAAACGGAAACGACGGTGTAGACGGCAAACAATGCGCCGGTCGGATACAGGTCTTTCCACAGATACAGGGCGGTGGAGATGCCGTTCACGAAGAACCATAACACCCATTGTTCCGCATATTTGTGTGCCAGCATCCACATGGCGAGCATACTCAGCGCCGTAGTCAGCGCGTCGCCATACGGCGCCGGGCTGTCCGTATAAAACCGCAGCAGCAGGGCAATGCCGCCGAACAAACCGGCGCCGGCCGTCAGCAGCCGACCGGTGCGGCGGAGCGGAAAACGGGTGATCCGCATCACGTCGCCACCGCTTTCCTGTCCGTCTTTGCGCCAGCGAATCCATCCGTAGAGGCAGGCAAACAAATAATAGACGTTGACTCCCATGTCGGCGTAGAACTTTCCGGCATAAAATATATATATGTATAGGAGCGGCATCACGACGCCCACCGGCCAAAGCCAGATGTTCGCCTTGTATTCCAGCCACAGATAGAGCAGGCCGATAACGGCGCCGATGATTTCGATTGTAATCATAAAGCTATTATAAATTAATATACCGGATACGATACCTTATCGTTTTATCTTCAGGTATCATATCCGATATGCCTGTTTTCAGAATTTCAGCGTTACCCGCGCCATCATGTTTGTGCCCGCCTGGGCAAAGTAGCCCGTGTCCTGCATCCGTTCGCCGCCGAGGAGATAACTCCACACCCATCCGTTTGTTTCGTAGCTCTGATTAAAGAGGTTGTTAACGTTTACGTCGAAAGCGATCTCCCTGACGAAACGCGGATGAAAGGCATATCCCACACGCAGATTATGCACCAGATAAGGATCAAGGCTTCGCGCCGACGAAGAGGTGTTGTCCAAATACTGGCGGCTGACGTATGATGAAGCGAAGGAGGCCGAAAATCCTTTCAGGCTGAAATCGAAACGGCTGTTAGCAATCACATCCGGCGAGAAGGCGATAGCTGTTGTCCCCAGGTCGATCGCCGTCTGCGGCAACTCGTTCCAGTCGGCGTCGTAGGTATCCACATACTCCGTGAATTGACGAATCCGGTTACGGCTCAGCGTGATGTTCCCGTCCCACCGCAGGCAGGAGAGAATCCGGACGCCGGTCGTCAGTTCGAGGCCGGTACGATAGCTGTCCTTGATGTTCGAGGTCAGCGCCTCGCCGATTTCGCTGATCTTGCCATTCAGGATTAATTGATTGTCGTAGTCCATATAATACAGGTTGACGCCGGCTTGGAAGCGGCCGGAAGTGTAGTTATAGCCGGCTTCCCAGTCGTACAGGCTCTCGAAGGCAGGCTGTGCCGAGGGGCCGTTTTCGGTGAAATTGTCGCGGTTCGGCTCGCGGTGCGCCACGGCAAAGGAGGCGTAGGCCTGGTGTCCGTTCCGGGCATAAGTCAGTCCGGCCTTCGGATTGAAGAAGGCAAACGTCCGGTCGACGCTCAGGTGATCACCCGCCTTGTCGTCGCTGCCGTTGATGCGATAATCAATCCCCCGGTACTGCACGTCTGCATAGGCGTGAAAGGCGGACAGGAAGCGATACGAGGCCTTGAGATAGGCATTATAGTCCAGCTTCCGGCCGCGGTTGCGGTAGTATTCGTAATCAGGGTCGGGCAGACGGTTTGCGGCCTTTACCCACAGGACGCGCCCGAAGTGGTCGCCGATGTAGTTGTTGGCCGACGCGCCGAAGGTGGCCTGCAGGCGTTCGAGCGTGTAATTCATGCGGAACAGTCCGCCGTAAAAATCATTGCGCATCCATTTGCGGCGCACCAGGTCGGTCTTCTTCACCACCGCGCCATCGGCAGGGTCTACGTAATCGGGCAACTTGTAGGCCGAATAGCGGGCGCCGGCCTTGTAGTCCTCGTAATATCCCTTTCCGTCGGTATAATGCAGCGTCAGATTCAGGTCGATGCGGCTGTTGATCCGTTGCGTAGCCAGGAGATGGTAATGATGCTGCCGGTAATTGTCCGTCTGGTTCGGATAGAATTTCACCGTGCCGTCTTCCTCATACTCCCCGCAATTATTGTATCGCCGGTTGGTTTTCAGCATCTCCGCATCCACGCCGTTCCATGCCTGATAGCTGACTTCCGCACTGCCGAAGGTTTGGAATTTGAGCATCGTCGCCCGATTGTAGTACGCGACCGAGCCATAATAAGACCCCATATCCACACGGGCGCGGTCGACATAGCCATCGGTTTGGACGTTGGAGTAGCGTGCGTCGAACACAAAATGCTCGCCCACCAAACCCGTTCCGCCCTTGACGGTGTTTGTCCACGTGCCATACGAGCCGGCGGCCGAGACGACTTCGGCATACGGCGTCAGCGACGGTCGTTGGGTTTGCATCAACACGGTAGCGCCAAACGCGGCGGCGCCATTGGTCGACGTCCCCGCTCCGCGCTGAATCTGCACCTGCCCGACGGACGAGGCAAAGTCGGGCATGTTGACCCAAAACACGCCGTGACTTTCCGCCTCATTCAGCGGCACGCCGTCTACGGTGAAATTAATCCGGTTGGCATCCGTCCCGCGGATACGGAACGCAGCATATCCCACGCCATTCCCGCCATCGGACGTAAGCGTCACCGAGGGCATCCCGGCGAAGAGATACGGCATGGATTGCCCCGTATTGTTCGCCTGCAACTCCCCGGCCGACACGTTCCGGTAGGCCACCGGCGTCTCCCTGTGCGCCTGCACGGCCGAGACTACGACTTCATTTAATTGATACACGCGGGTCGAATCGACCTCTTGCGCCGATACCGGCGCGTTGCCGCCACACATTCCTCCGGCAAGGAGAACGCCTGCGGCTAAAAATTCCTTCTTCATCTTACTATACATTTAAATAATTAATAAAAAAGGGGATTCTCAAAGATACAGCGATCTTACATCTTCCTACGCCGGCATTATCCGGATCAGGTTGTAAGGGTATGATCTCAGCCTGTCAAGTAAGGCACCCCTGTTCAAAAACTGCGGCAAAGATAGGGAAAAATACGGAAAGCAGTTGTATCATTTGAAAGAAAGGTCTGAAAACGGCAAATTCCCCATGGAAAATCCACGATTCTCCATGGAAAATTCAGGATGCCAACAAGTGCATTTCAAGTTCTCAACATAAAAGCTTCGTCTTTCAAGTCATCCGGCAAATGAATACCGCGCAGTTGCAAACTCCGCATCCACCCGGCTACCTCCTCTTCCCGCAAGGTATAAAGCACGTCCCGGAATGTCTCCACGACATCCTCCGGATACGTGCCGGATGCCATTCCGCGATACGCATCTAATTCCTCGTCGTCATAATATTCAATCTTTTTCCCTACGGACGCTCGCAAACGGTCGCGTTCGCATACGTCGTGCAATCCGCAACAATCGGTCGGCGTTTCTGCCGAAGAGGCGGTCTCATCATCACCGGACGTTCGTCGCTGTTTCCGGCTTTCCCACAAGCCGGCGCCGGCGGCGACAAAACCCAGCGCGAACAAACTGCATACGATATACCACATATCAACGTTCACTCCCTGTTTTCCGATCCTCTACGCACTGAAAACCGGCGCATTCAAGATCACTCCAAAAATGCGGATAGCTTTTTGAAACCACTCCCGCGTCCGCGATTCGGACGCCTTCCGGCCGCACCATCGCCAACGGAGCAAAAGCCATCGCCATCCGGTGGTCTTCGTAGGTCTTTACTGTGGGCGATGATTCTGCGTCGCACCGCTCGCCGTTCCATTCCAATCTCCGGCCGTCACGCTCCGTCAGCCGGTAGCCGAATCGGCCTAACTCCGTCCGTAGCGCCGCCAAACGGTCGGTCTCCTTGATCTTCAAACTCTGCAATCCGTCAAAACAAAACGGAATACCCAGCCACACGCACGTGACGGCCAGCGTCTGCGCCATATCGGGAATATTTACCAGATCGAGCGTCAGCCGCTCACACGGGACGCGCGCCTTTCGTTTCAATACCACGCCGGACGACGTAAAAAGAGTTTCCACCCCCAGCGTTTCAAACAGCGGGACAATGGCCGCATCTCCCTGCAAACTGTCCGGGAACAAGCCGGCTAACCTGATTTCCGCCCGTTCGGAAAGAGCGGTCATCTCATACCAGTAAGAAGCGGCGCTCCAATCCGATTCTACCGTAAACGGCGTCGCGGCATAAGACTGAGGCGGCACCGTAAAAGTCTGTCCGTTTTCAAAAACCGTTATCCCAAACTGCTTCATCAACCCGACAGTCAACCGCAGATAAGATTCCGAAACCAAATCGCCGGTCAGATGCAACCGCAATCCGTTCGTCATCGCCGGAGCCACCATCAGCAAAGCGGAGATATATTGCGAACTGACGCTTCCATCCAATGAAATTTCACCCCCCGGCAAGGCGTGCCCCCTGATTCGAAGCGGCGGAAAGCCTTCCTTTTCCATATATTCAACCTGTGCGCCCAGTGCATTTAAGGCCTCTGCCAGAATTTTGACCGGCCGGTTTTTCATCCGTTCCGTACCGGTAATCGTCCATTGACCGGCTTTTCCGGCCAAATAAGCCGTCAGGAAACGCATGGCCGTTCCGGCGGCTTTGATATTGACATCAGGCCGCCCCGCACGCAAGGCATACGACATCACTTCCGTATCGTCACAGTCCGACAGATTCCGTATCGCTTGCGGATGCGGACTCAGGGCGTTAAGAATCAATATTCTGTTACTGATACTCTTGGATGCCGGCAAGAGGATTGACGCCTGCAATCCGGCCGGGGCGTTGATTAAATAATCCATCTGAAATTTTTCATTTTAAATTTTTATCTCGAACATTAACTATATGTCCACTTATGCAAAACCTGTCCGCACATAACATGAAACAAGACTGCAAAATTAAACATAAAAGCAAGTTTTTCAAATGACCTTTTGGAGAGTCGTCGCGATTTTTATCAAATATGCGTCCGAACGCCCTTCCCAACGCCTTTATCCGAAATCTTTTCCCGCCGTACAGAAAACGAAATATAGTTAATTAGCGTTAATCATGAAGTTTTTGCTTTTTCTGGCTTTATTCATACGAAAAAAAAAATTAGCTTTGCACAAAAATGGAAACAATCTGTTGATAGCAATAAACCAAAGAATAATTATAAGAATAATATTAACTAAAATTACAGTCATCATGAGAAGAAAAATCTATTTGCCATTCCTAGCATTGGCCGCTATTTTTGTATTAGCTTCTTGTTCGGGGAAGCTTAAACCGTTGTCCGAACAGTATATTAAAGCAGATCCTCAACCGCTTGAAGCCGTTGGAGGACAAGTTCCTGTTACCATCAGCATCACTTATCCGGGTAAGTGGTTTAACAAAAATGCTGTAGTAACCGTCACTCCGGTACTTCGCTATGCCACCGGTGAGACATGGGGTACCGCTTATACCTATCAAGGTGAAAAAGTAAAAGCGAACAACCAGTCCGTCCCTTACAGCGCCGGAGGAAACGTAACATTAAAGTCCTCGTTCAAGTACAAACCCGAAATGAAAAAATCGGAATTGTATCTGACGTTCGATGCGAAGATTAAAAACAAAACCGTGAAACTGCCGGATATTAAAATCGCAGACGGTGTTGTTGCTACTTCAGCATTGGCAGATGCAGCTACGGCAACGCCTGCTATCGGCCCGGACAAATTCCAACGCATCATCAAGGAAGCGTACGACGCAAACATCCTGTTCTTGATTCAACAAGCCGAATTACGCTCCAAAGAATTGAACAAAGCAGAAGTAAATGACTGGAAAGACCTTGTGCAAAATGCAAATGAGGCTCCCAATCAGAATGTTTCCATCGAAGTCTCAGCATACGCATCACCCGACGGTGGTCTGAAACTGAACGATGCACTGGCTGAGAAACGTGAAGCCAATACGTCCAAGTATCTTGAAAAAGAATTGAAGAAACGGAAAATCGATCTGTCGGTAGATGCTCACTACACCGCTCAGGACTGGGAAGGATTCCAACAATTGGTATCCAAATCAAGCCTGCAGGACAAAGACCTCGTATTGCGTGTGCTTTCCATGTACAAAGACCCGGAAGAAAGAGAACGTGAAATCAAAAATATTTCGACCGTTTTCAAATCTCTGGCTGATGAAATCCTGCCGCAATTACGTCGTTCCCGTTTGATTGCCAATATTGAAATCATCGGCAAATCGGACGAAGAAATCAGTCAACTGGCACAAAGCAATCCCGGTGCACTGAACATCGAAGAACTGCTCTATGCGGCTACTTTGACTCAGAACGCTACCGATAAGGAAGTTATCTATAACAAAGCCAGCCAATTATTCCCGAACGATTTCCGCACATGGAACAATGTCGGTACACAACGTTTTGCCGCCGGCGATTTGGCCAAGGCGGAAGAATTGTTCAACAAAGCCAACAGCGTAAAAAATAACAGTGAATCGAATCTCAATCTGGGTTTGATCTCCTTGACAAAAGGCGACATCACCAAAGCGCAACAATTAATTGGCGGTGCATCCGACGTTCCCGAATTAGGCGAAGCATTGGGTATTCTGTATCTGGAACAGGGCGAATATGCAAAAGCCGTCAGTTCGTTTGGTGCAACGAAAAGCAATAATGCCGCATTGGCTCAAATCCTGACAAAAGATTACAGCAAAGCGTCCCAGACGTTGAACGCCGTTTCAAAGCCGGATGCGATTACCGACTATCTGAAAGCTGTGGTCGCCGCCCGTACAAATGATACAACCGGCGTGATCAACAATCTGAAAGCCGCTATCGCAAAGAAATCCTCGCTTGCTAAAGAAGCAGGACTTGACTTGGAATTTGCGAAATACGCTACGAACTCATCCTTTACGAGTTTGGTGAAATAATGAAAAGAACATCCCCGGACACGGAATAGATAGTTTATAAAGGCGGAAAATCCCGAAGGATTCCGCCTTTATATTTTTTCAGGCACATATACCCTCATATAGGTATTGCAGGTATAATCTATTCCATGTAATTTTGCGAGGTTGTTTTAACCAAGAACGATTCACTTTAAAAACAAAATAAATATGGCGAAAGTAGCAAAACAATTAACAGATTTGATTGGAAACACTCCGCTTATGGAGCTTTCCAATTACAACGCAAGCCAGCATTTGGGCGCGAAGGTAATTGCCAAATTGGAATATTTCAATCCGGCAGGCAGTGTAAAGGACCGTATTGCATATGCAATGATTACGGACGCAGAACAAAAGGGCATCCTTCAACCGGGTGCGATCATCATTGAACCGACAAGCGGAAACACCGGTATCGGGTTGGCCTTTGTCGCAGCCGTGAAAGGATATAAACTTATCCTGACAATGCCCGAAACGATGAGCGCCGAACGACGGAACTTGTTGAAAGCATTAGGAGCCAATCTGGTCTTGACACCGGGTGCGGAAGGAATGAACGGCGCTATCAAGAAAGCAACCGAATTACGTGACAGTATTTCCGGAGCCGTCATCCTTCAGCAATTCGAGAATCAGGCCAATCCGGCCATCCATTTAAAGACCACCGCCGAAGAAATTTGGAATGATACGGATGGACAGGTAGATATCTTTGTCGGCGGAGTAGGAACAGGCGGCACCATCACGGGCGTCGGTACGGGACTAAAAGCGCATAATCCTAAAATACAGATTATCGCGGTCGAACCAAAAGAATCACCCGTCCTTTCGGGGGGCAAACCCGGCCCGCATAAGATTCAGGGGATTGGTGCAGGTTTTGTACCTAAAATCTATCTATCTTCTGTTGTAGATCAAATTATTACGGTAAGTAGCGATGATGCCATCCGTACAAGTCGTGAACTGTCACGCAAGGAAGGATTGCTTGTCGGAATCTCGTCCGGAGCGGCTGCTTTTGCAGCAACCGAATTAGCCAAACTTCCGGAAAATGCCGGAAAAACAATCGTGACTTTATTGCCCGATACCGGCGAACGTTATCTCTCCACAGCGCTTTATGCGTTTGAGGAATATCCGCTTTAGAATGGAGAATGGAAAATGGAGAATGAATATAAATTCATTCTCCCGTTCTCCCATTTTGCTCCTTATCAAATATAATATTCCGACATATCAACAATCCCCATCTGAGCAGCATACTTGGTCGCTTCAAGTAAATTGTTGACACCGATTTTACGAAAGATATTCTTGCGATGCGTAGAAATGGTATGAATACTTGAACAGCGCTCATCGGCAATCATCTGGCTGGTTTTACCCTGTGCTATCGCTTTCAGAATTTCTTTTTCCGTAGAAGTAAGCGATTGCTTATCCACATTATCTTTTCTGCTGTCCAAAATGGTTTTCACCCGCTCACAGAGGAATTGCTTCCGGGCAATGGCGCATCCGTTTTGAATCGCTTGCTTAATTTCCTCTATGGAGGCATCTTTCATCACTACGCTATATTGCTTTTCCAAAACAATCCGGTTCAGGAATGCCTCGCTCAAATCATCGCTGAAAAGAATCCAGCGCACTTGCGGAAAACGCAATCCGATAATAAGCAATGTCTCCAAACCCGGCATATCAAATAAGGTATAGTCGAGCACCACCAGGGCGGACGGATATTTTGCAAGTAATGACAGAAGCGCCCCTTTGTCTTTGGCATAAAGGACTTCGCCCTCCGGATACATATTGTTCCAGAGAGAAATGATACCGGCCGATGTAATGGGCTGGTTATCTGACTGTATGAGAATTCTCTTCGTATCGTTCACTGTTCATTCGTATTTTATTGGACAAAGGTGGCGATTTTTTTTCAATTAAAATGCAATAAAAATTGATTTTTCCTTTGTAAATACTAAAATAGTATCTATTTTTATCGTCTCATAATAGAAACGTCATTCGATATGATACGAGCAAAAGGTATTACAAAAAGTTTTGACAAATTGCAGATTTTGAAAATGATTGATTTGCAAGTCAATAAAAAAGAGATTGTCGCAATCGTCGGCCCAAGTGGAGCCGGCAAGACAACGTTGCTGCAAATTCTCGGTACATTGGACAAACCGGACGACGGACGGTTGGAAATTGACGGCATCGAACCGTTCAAGTTGAACGAACGGGAAATTTCCGGATTCCGGAATCGGCATATCGGGTTCGTTTTTCAGTTTCATCAGCTGCTGCCGGAATTTACGGCGATGGAAAATGTGATGATTCCGGCATTGATTGCCCGCGAAAAAGCATCCGTCGCCGAGAAGAAAGCAAAAGAACTGCTGGAGTACCTGAAATTGTCCGACCGGATAGAACATAAACCGGCCGAATTGTCCGGCGGAGAAAAACAGCGGGTAGCGGTTGCGAGGGCATTGATCAATCAGCCGTCCGTTATTCTGGCCGACGAGCCTTCCGGCAGTTTGGATACGCAAAACAAGGAAGAATTGCATGCGTTGTTTTTTGACCTTCGCAATCAAATGGGACAAACGTTCATCATCGTTACACATGATGAGAACCTGGCGACAAAAACCGACCGGATTATCCATATGAAGGATGGTATCATCACGGAATAAAGGAGACCGGAATCAAGAAAATGCAATCAGTAAAAATAAAATGGTATGGCATGGCGTGATTTTTTCTATTTTTCCAAAGGCGAAAGACGGGCGTTTGTTGTATTTCTTTCGCTGATTATCGGCACGGGGCTTTTTTTGACTTTAAAAGAATCACCGTCTCCCGAACCGGAAGATACCGCGCTCCCGCCGACGACGCACGCCGACATGCCGGATACTTCCGTGCAAACGCTTCCGGCCTCGCAACGGAAAACGTCTTCGGCCGCCCGGCAACAAAGGCAACAAAAGCAACAAACATACGCGCGGTCGCAAAAGACGAAAAAAACGAAAGAATCCTTTCCCGAGCGGGTGAAAAGAATGACCTCCCTGAGTTACCCTCCGCGCGCCACAAAATATACCGCAGGTACAACCATCGAAATCAATGCCGCCGATACTACCGAACTCAAGAAAATACCCGGTATCGGCACGGTGTTTGCTAATCGGATTGTAAAACGCCGGAACCTGCTGGGGGGATATTATTCCATTACGCAGTTGGGGGAAGTATATGGCATTGACGCTGAAAAATATGCGGCGCTTTCGCCCTGGTTTACGGTGGATCATTCCTTTATCCGACCGTTGGCGGTCAATACGCTTTCGATGGATTCGCTCAGAAAGCATCCGTACATCAACTATCCGCAGGCCAAGGCGATAGAGCAACTCCGCAAACAGAAAAAACAGCTTTCCGGATGGGAAAATCTGCAATTATTAAACGTATTTACCGCAGAAGACAAACTGCGACTTACACCGTATTTGTCTTTTGAATGAACTGCTTATCCACTTGGATCAAGTGAAATGCCTGAAAGGCATTATTTTCATAACCGCAGGTCGCTGACCTGCGGAGAAAAGACTGCACAACACCGCTGCCTGAAAGGCAGGACTGTCCGACATCTGAAATTTGGAGAAATTAAAAGTCCTGCCTTTCAGGCAGAGATGCCATTGTTGCGATAACCGCAGGTCGTTGACCTGCG
>JAITPV010000178.1 GCA_031289275.1 Tannerella sp. | reverse complement strand
CTGCCTTTCAGGCAGCTATACCCTTGTTACGATCACCGCAGGTCAACGACCTGCGGTTATGAAAATCAGTCCTTTCAGGACAAAGATTTATTTACTTGACCGAAGGGGATAAGCAGTTTATGAAAAATCGGATTTACATTGATACATCTGTGATAGGCGGATATTACGATGAGGAAATTTCAAGCATATTGTAAACTTCGACAAAATAAAAATGTTCAACGCCATCAATATGCGTTTCGGGTATCCGTTAATAGATATACGTTCACATTAGAATTTTTAAAGTTATGAAAGAGATAGAAGAAAAGGAAAAAACATTCGACACGGTCGTATTTTTCCGTGATGTAAAAGAACGGATGGCGTAGCCCGGAAGGAATGACGTTGCAGGAAGAACGCGAGTATTGGCAAAAAATGGCGATGGCAAAATAAAATTGGCATAGCGCTCTCCGTTCCAACCGCTGACATTCACGTTACATTGTCCCCAAGCGTGTAAACCGATATAAAAAAGGGTTGCACGCTCGTAACGTCACGCTGCCGGCAGAACACGCAGTATTCTTAATTATTATTTGCATATGAATTTGATATGCACTACTTTTGTGCGGTTTTTTATCATTATAAATATAGAATAAAACAGAATGCCGACTATATCTAAACGGGGTATCAGCATGCCCGCTTCCCCGATACGAAAGCTTGTGCCGTTAGCCAACCGGGCTAAAGCAAAGGGAATTAAAGTGTATCACCTGAATATCGGACAACCGGATTTGCCCACTCCCGAAATCGGACTGGAGGCTGCACGCCACCTGACATCTTCGGTGTTGGAATATTCGCCCAGCGACGGCCTCCTTTCTTTCCGCCAAAAATTGGTGACGTATTACCGCAAGTTCAAAATCAATGTCGACGTAGAGGATATTATCATTACGACCGGCGGCTCGGAAGCGGTGTCGTTTTCGTTCATGGCCTGCCTGGATCCGGGTGACGAAATCATCATTCCCGAACCGGCATATGCCAATTACATGGCGTTTGCCATTTCGAGCGGGGCGGTGATCAAGACTATTCCCTCGTCCATCAACAACGGCTTTGCGCTACCGTCGGTCGACCGCTTCGAGGCGCTGATTACGGAGCGTACGAAGGCGATCATGATCTGCAATCCGAACAATCCGACGGGATACCTGTACACGCAGAAAGAGATGAATCAGTTGCGCGATCTGGTGAAAAAGTATGACCTGTTTCTTTTTTCGGACGAAGTCTATCGCGAATTTTGCTATACGGGAGCGCCCTACATTTCGGCTTTTCACCTGGAGGGCATCGCAAACAATGTCGTGCTCGTCGATTCCGTCTCCAAGCGGTACAGCGAATGTGGCATCCGCATCGGCGCGTTGATTACGAAAAACCAGCAGGTGAAAGACAACGTGATGAAGTGGTGTCAGGCGCGTTTAAGCCCGCCCCTGATCGGCCAGTTCATCGCCGAAGCGTCGCTGGATACGTCGGAGGAATACATGCTTTCGGTGTACAATGAATACCTGGAGCGACGGAATTTTCTGGTGGACGGACTGAACCGGATCGACGGTTGCTACGCGCCGATACCGATGGGTGCGTTTTATGCCGTCGTGAAGTTGCCGGTCGATGATGCGGACGAGTTTTGCGCCTGGTGCCTGAGCGACTTTGATTACGAGGGACAGACCATCATGATGGCGCCGGCATCCGGTTTTTATACCTCGCCCGGATACGGGAAAAACGAGGTGCGGCTGGCCTATGTCCTCAAAAAGGAAGACCTGGCCACGGCGCTCGTCATCCTGGAAAAGGCGCTGGAGGCCTATCCGGGAAGGGAGAAATGAATTGAGAATTGAGAATGAAATCGTTGAATCGTTGAATCTTTTGAACCTGGAATTATTCATCGCAAAGAAGGTACACTTCGGCCGCACGGCGGGCGGAGGTAACGCTACGCCGCCGGCCGTGCGGATCGCGGTCATGGGTATTGCCCTGGGGCTAACCATGATGTTCCTCTCCGTCGCGATTGTGATTGGTTTCAAGAAAGAGGTGCGCAATAAGGTGATCGGTTTTGGGTCGCATATCCAGATTACGAATTTTGACAACAACACGTCTTACGAAACGACCCCGGTCATGGTGAGCGATGCGCTGGAAGACGAATTGCGTGCCTGCCCGGGTGTTCGTCACGTCGAACGGTTTGCCACCGCATTGGGTATCATCAAGACGGAAACCGACTGCCAGGGCATGGTGTTGAAGGGGGTTGACGAAGATTTCGACTGGACGTTTTTCCGCGACTACCTGAAGGAGGGCGACGTGTTTACCGTCGACCCGGCGCAAACAACGGCGGACGTCCTGATTTCTCAATACCTGGCGGACATGCTCGGGTTGAAGTGCGGCGATTCGTTTCTGTCCTATTTTGTGCAGAACGTGGAGGAGGTGCGGGCGCGTAAACTGCACATCTGCGGCATCTACGAGACCGGCTACGCCGACTACGACAAACTGTTCGTCATCGCCGACCTGAAACAGGTGATCCGCCTTAACGGATGGGACGGCGATGCGGTCAGCGGCCTGGCATTGTTTGTCGACGATTACGACCGGCTGGACGCTATCTCCGAACAGCTCTATTTCCACATGATAGACAAGACCGACCGCCTGGGCAATACCTTTTACGTCCGTTCGATCAAGGAACTGAATCCGATGATCTTCAACTGGCTGAGCGTACTGGACATCAACGTCGCCGTGATCCTTGTGCTGATGATGGCGGTCGCCGGATTTACCATGATTTCGGGACTGCTGATCATCATCCTGGAGCGCACCCGCATGATCGGCGTCCTGAAAGCGCTGGGACAGGACAACCGGAGCCTCCGCAAGGTGTTCCTCTACATATCCACCTTCCTGATCGGCAAAGGGATGTTGTGGGGAAACGGGATCGGGTTGGCCATTTGTTTCATCCAATCCCGTTTCCACCTGATCTCACTCGACCCGTCCAACTATTATCTCGACACCGTGCCGATTGACTTGAGCCTGACGTCATGGATTTTAATCAACCTCGGGACATGGGTTGTTTCGATGCTGATGATGCTCGGCCCTTCCTATCTGATCACTCAAATAAATCCCGCCCGTACGATTCGATTTGAATAGTTGAGAGTAGAATTATTGAATCTTTGAATTTTTACGCAAACCATTCGCGTTTTCTGTTTTCCAGATTCCGAAGCGTATCGATACAGATGTTTATATCGTCTACCACCTGAAAGTCGAACATCCCGACGCAGATAAAATCCGCGCCGTTTTCAAACGCCCAATGAAACCCGTCCTTCGGCTCAATCGCGCCGGCGGCAAGCACCTTGAAACCCATCACCGGCACCTTCGTGCGGTTCACAAATTCAATGGTACGATCGGGATTCAAGCAAAACACATTGTCGTGAAAAGTATTGCTGTGATTCCTTACCGACCAGTAATTGTGATGATGCATTGTTTTCATGAAATAATCGGGAACAATGCCATATTCTTCGCAGGCGAATAATGAATTAACATCATGAGCGCCCAATCCCGCAATACAACTTTCCCGGCGTATGCGTTCCATCAACCCGGCAATGATATGGATACGATTTTCGCGCACAAGTTTGTCCGTCCATTCTCCGTTTAGCTGGATAATGTCTATTCCGTTATCCACTGCTGTCGTAACATTATCAAACATATCCTCGCTGTTTTCGCTTATCGCGATTTGAGTGATTACATTAATTTTGCTGCCGGTCAGTTTTTTATATTTTGCCATCACGGCAATCGTCGGAAATCCGATGTTAATGGTGTTTATTCCGGCCTGTTCGCAGAGCATTAGCGTATCAAATATTTTTTTCTCGGTATTGTAGGCCTTAAACAACTGGTCGGTATAACGCAAATCCCTTCCGTGCGACCATCCGCCAATCAGGTTTCCGCCCATGACCAGGCGGCTGATCCGATGGTCGCCAAGCTTTCCTTTCGGAAGTTCGCCTTTCAACTCACTTAATGCCACCCGGTTGATCTGCACCGTTGCACCCGACATGACGTCGATGCCATACGCTTTGTTACTCCGGTAGGCGCCCCATCCCAAACATCCAAGCACAGGCAGGGAAATCAGGTTTTTCAGCGCTTCTCTCCGGGTTTTCGTTTCGGGCAGCGTGATTTCTTGAGGCGGAACGACAGCGTCTACAATCGTTTTCTTCTTTCCGATCCGGACAAGTCCATCCAACCCGTATCCCTTCTCCTTGCAGAAAGCCAGCAAGCCAAGAGCAGCCATCTCCACAAACAGTTTGTCGACCACAAACACGCTGCCGTCATGCGCATCCAGTAACAGGGAAATACCGAACGGCGGATGAGCAAAATAATACAACACAAGCAAAAAGACGCCACAAAGAGAAGACCACCGGCTCAGCAATCCGACAAACAATGACAATCCGACAAGAACCAGTCCGGCCATATTCATCACATCCACAACCTCCAGCCTGACGGGCGAAGCGGCCAGCCAATGGAAAAACCCGGACAGGAACCCCCGGGCGCTGTTCAAGTAATCGCCCGACGTCCAGTCCGGCGTAACTAATTTGATAAGTCCTTCATACAGGAAATGCCATCCGATAGCGATCCTGAGTATGGTAATAAACAATTTCATGATTCGGTATATTTTTTGAATTTATATTCCGGTTAAAAGCATATCCAAACAAAATGGCTGTAAATATACGAAAAATAGGAAAGAAAAACCTCCTGTAAACAAAAAATCCCAGACATCACGTCTCGGATTTTTCCGTATTAACCATTTACCTTTTACCACTAAAAGACTTATTATGAAGTATTATGTCTATGGCGCAAAGATAGGTACATCATGCTGACCGGCAAACGTTTTGCATCGTTTTTGGACAAAATGCGCAGAATCCTTATCAAAACAGGGGGAATTGGCGTATGAAAGGTTGTGAAAATCACCGCCGAATTGCTATATTTGTGCCGTTTTTTTAATTGGAAAACAGATGAAAAAAGGTATTTTGTTCCTGTTGACATGCCTCCTCCTTGGGGTGTCATGCAAGCAACGTCTGCCGTATTACGAAGAAAGCGGCACGGTATTTCATACGATCTACCAGATCAAATATCAGTCGGATGCCATATTGACGGAAAAAATAGATGCGGAATTGCAGGCATTTAATCTTTCCCTGAATCCGTTCAACCCCAACTCGATTCTGGCGAAGGTGAATCGCAATGAAGACGTCGAAGTAGACGCCTGGTTTACGACCGTATTTAATAAGTCCATAGAAATATCCGAACATTCGGGAGGCATGTTTGATGTGACGGTTGCACCACTGATTAATCTGTGGGGATTCGGTTTTGAACAAAAAGACAGTGTTTCGCCACAGGTAATTGATAGCCTGATGACGTTTGTCGGCTACCGGAAAATCCGTCTGGAAAACAAGCGCGTGGTGAAAGACGATCCGCGCATGAAGTTGAATTTTTCGGCCATCGCGAAGGGATACGCCTGCGACGTAATTGCCGCTTTGCTGGAACGCGAAGGGGTAAGTAATTACATGGTGGACATTGGCGGCGAAGTCGTGGTGAAAGGGGTCAATCCGGACGGAAATTGCTGGCGTGTGGGTATCAGCAAACCCGAAGACGACGTATACGGAACCGATTCCGACATAAATGAAATTATACGGTTGTGCAACAAATGCGGATTAGCGACCTCCGGGAATTACCGGAATTTCTACGTGAAGGACGGAAAAAAATACGCGCATACCATCCATCCATTGACGGGTTATCCGTCGGAGCACACCATGCTGAGCGCAACCATTCTGGCGTCCGACTGCATGACGGCCGACGCTTATGCGACAGCATTCATGGCGATGGGGGTAGATGCTGCCTGCCGGATGGCAGAAGACATTCCGGAGATTGAATATTACATTATTTATGCCGGTACCGGCGACACGTTTGAGATAACGTATTCCGCCGGGATGCGACCGGTAATGGCGGGGCATTGAAAAAAGAGGAAAGAAATTCAAAGATTCATCCGCATATACCCTCCTCCGGTTTCTTCGACCATGCTTCGACTGTTGTTCGAGTGTTGTTCGACATGCTTTCGACATGCTTTCGACATGGCTTCGAGAAACAGACGGTAGCGGCCGGAAAATCGAGTAGGAGAAACGGGATTAATCCCGTTTCGACCTCTCACACCACCGTGCGTACCGTTCGGTACACGGCGGTTCTTTAATTTACAACCCTTACCTTGCGGTAAAGTTGTCTGTGCTGTTATTTTCAGTTATCCACTACACCCCAACCTCCGGGTAGTTTATAGGACTTCGTTTTGTTAGGCAAACTCGTCCGGTTAGATATGCCTGATGTTGTTCGTGTGCCTCGATTCGGGATTTTGCCGACGGCTTCCTTCAGATTCCACTTCGCAATGGACACCCTTGCCTTGAGCTAACGGTTGGTAACTACCGACCCCCGTAGTGGACTTCAACCACCAAGCTATTTATCATGCACGGCGCACTACGAAGGGAGGATTATGACGGACATAATCCTCCCGCAAACAGATAGGGGATAGTGGAAATTGAAAATGAATGGCAAATCCGTCTTTGCGAACGCGGGGAAGCAATCCGGGGAATGAAACAAAGGACATCCCGGAGTTGGATCATGGAATCCCATGAACCGTTTCACGCAGATTAAATGGATTTGAGCGCAGATTCCACAGAGTTGAATATACATTGGTAAGAAGTCGAATTGCAACATTCTGAAAACCAAAGAAATTAATGCGAGACGCAAAGATTCTTTTATTTTGTACGAAGCATAATTCATATATTCGTTATATCTTTGCCAAAGGTTATGAAACAAAGTCTATACATATTATTTATCGCAGTGGCGTGTGCTGCAAGCCTTACGGCGCAAAACCGTCAGGGGGGGCGCGGCGGTTTCTCGTTAGCCGGCAAGCATGTTGCGGAACAACAAGCTGACAGCCTGCACACCACCGACAACGATTCGCTAAGCACACAACGTCTCACGGCCTATCATCTGACCAAATTAGGCGACCGTTATATCGCGCCCCAGGATACGGATTATTTGAATATGGCCAACCGGACGTTGACGGAAGGGCTGGGCGTCGCCCAGGCTTATACGGGCAATATCGCCTCGCCGTCGCAAAGCCGTATCTTCGCGGAACGAAGCGAAGAACGCGACTTTATCTTTGCCGACGCCTACAACGCCCATATCATCACGTCGCAGAACGGCCGCTTTTACGACGCGAAAGTGCCTTACAGCAATATCTTATATACACGTGGCGGCGGAACGACCAACCGCGAAGAACAACTGAAAATATTCCTGACAAGTAACTTCGGAAAGAAAATCAACATCGGAGGCGATTTTGATTATATCTACAGTCGCGGACATTATCATTCCAATGGAAATAAAATGATTAACTACCGTTTATTCGGGAGTTACCGCTCCGACCGTTACGAAGCCTATGCACACATGCGCAATTTCAATATGGTCAACAGCGAAAACGGTGGATTGACCAACGACCGTTACGTCACGCATCCGGACGATTTTGCCAACGGCCGGCGGAAAGTGGATACCCAATCATTCCCGACCCGCTTCACCAATGTATGGAACCGTGTACGCGGAAGGGATTTCTTCCTGTCGCATCGTTATAATCTCGGCTTTTACCGTGAATTGACGGAAAAAGAACTGGAAAGGAGAAACAAAAAAGAAGAGCAAAAGGCCAGGGAAAAAGCCCAAGACAAAAAAGCCGAATTAGAAAACGCCGCCAACGCTCCGGACAGGCAGCCGTTGCCGGAAGCCGTCGAAGAAGAGGAGGAGGAGGAAGAAGACATTCACGCCAACGAAATTTTTGTGCCCGTATCCAGCATTATTCATACCGTTGAATACGAAGATAACAGCAGGCGATTTATCTCTAACGACCCGTCCCGCGCCATTGATACGTGCTATGCCGACCGGTTTGGCAAAGCGGACTCGCTGTTGAATGATTTCACCTCGACGTGGCGACTGAATAATTACCTGGCGCTCGCCTTGCGTGAAGGCTTTCAGGACTGGGCGAAGTTCGGACTGACGGCCTTCGCCGGTTTCGAGAAACGAAAGTTCATGTTGCCCGGTGATTCAGCCGTCGGGAAAGTAAAATACGAAGAATTTTCCACCTTTGTCGGTGCAGAATTGGCGAAACGGCAAGGGAGCGTTCTGACCTATCAGGCACGCGGCGAATTATGCCTTCTGGGGGATGACTTGGGCGAATTTCGTATTAACGGCGATATTCAAACGCGCTTCCGTCTGTTCGGAAAACCCGCTTCCATACAGGCCCGGGGGTATGTGAAGAATATAACGCCGGCGTTTTACCAGCGCCACAATCACAGCCGGTATTTTTGGTGGGATACGGATCTGAAAAACATTCAGCGCGTCTATGCCGAAGGTTTGGTCGCCTGGGAACAAACCCGCACGCAAGTATCCGTAGGGGTAGAAAGCATCCGGAATCATGTATTTTTCAACACGGCCGGCGTGCCGGAGCAATATGGCAGCAACCTGCAAGTGGTGACCGGACGGCTGAAACAGGATTTCCGCTACAAGGCTTTCGGATGGGAAAATGAGTTGGTCTACCAGTTAAGCAGCAACGATAACGTCTTGCCCCTTCCGCAATTAAGCGCGTATACCAATCTGTATGTAGACTTCCGGCTCGTAAAAGTGCTGAGCATCCAACTGGGTGCGGACGTGCATTACCATACGGCGTACTACGTGCCCTATTACGAACCGGCTACTCAACAGTTTCAAACTCAGAACAGCCTGAAAATGGGTGATTACCCGCTTATCAATGCCTATGTCAATTTTCACCTCAAACAAGCCTGTTTCTTTATCTCGGGATATAACCTCGGCACGTTGCTGATCGACCATCCGTCCTATTTCTCCATGCCGCATTATCCGCTCAATCCGATGGTTATCAAATTCGGTATTTCTGCTACATTTAATAATTAATGAAGGGAGGGCGCCGCGATGTTTTCAAAAAAACTGTTTATCCTGTATATTGTGCTGCTGTCGATAGCCATTTGCGTGATGGGGATGCTGATTTATTATAAACCTGTAAAAATTCTCCCGCGCGACTATCCCGAAATAAAGGCCGAAGGCATCCTGCGCATTGTGACGGAATACAATCAATCAGGCTATTACATATCCGGCGATGAGACGGAAGGATTTCAGTACGAACTGTGCCGGACAATAGCCGAACTTTCCGGCCTGGAAGTGCAAATGTATCTGGAAATGAGTTTGGAAAAAAGTTTCCGGGGGCTTTATGCCAATCAATGTGACATCATCGCACAGAACATCCCGACGACCAGCGAATTGAAAAAGGAATATCTGTTTACCGACCCGGTTGTTTTGAATAAACAGGTGCTGGTACAGCGGACAGCCGAGGAAAATAACGGCGTTGAACCCATCCGGAATCAATTAGACCTGGCCAAAAAGACACTTTATGTGCCTGAAAATTCACCGGCGCTATTGCGTCTGCGAAACCTGCAACACGAAATCGGCGACACGATTTATATCATTGAAGAACCGCTCTATTCGTCCGAACAACTGATCATCATGGTGGCCAAGGGCGACATAGCATACGCCGTCTGCGACCAGCAAATCGCCCGGACATCGCAAAAACAGTTGCCGGAAATAGACATCCTGACAGACATCAGCTTTACCCAACTCCAGTCGTGGGCTGTCCGGAAAACGTCGCCGGCATTGCTGGACAGCCTTAATCAGTGGTTCCGCATCATCCGCGAAAACGGAACATATGACAAAATATACAAGAAGTACTATCATCAAGAGAATTAAATTATTTTCTCTCGAAATAAGTACGTACTTTTGTCGAAAAATTGGCAAAACAGAATAAAAGACAAATGATAATATGAGATTTGAAGAATTAAAACTCGAAGAGGCTGTATTGGACGGGCTTGACGCCATGAATTTTCAGGAAACAACCCCGATTCAGGAATTATCCATCCCCTTCATCCTGGAAGGAAAAGACATCATAGGTTATGCACAAACCGGTACAGGCAAAACGGCTGCCTACGTACTCCCCATCATCAACCAACTAAGCAAAGGCGGCTACCCGCAAGACGCTATCAACGCCGTCATCATGTCGCCAACACGCGAACTGGCACAACAGATCGACCAGCAAATCGAAGGCTTTACCTATTATGTACCGATTTCGGCCGTCGCCGTGTACGGCGGAACCGACGGCATCGCCTATTCGCAGCAGGAACGCGGTCTGCAAATGGGCGCCGATATTGTGATTGCTACCCCCGGACGCCTGATCAGCCATCTGAACATGGGGAGCGTAGACCTCTCGCACGCCTCCTTTTTCGTCCTGGACGAAGCCGACCGCATGCTGGATATGGGATTTTACGACGACATCATGCAAATATACAAACATCTGCCGCCGACGTGCCAAGTCATCATGTTTTCGGCCACCATGCCCCCTAAAATCCGCACGATGGCAAAAACCATCCTGAAGAATCCCGAAGAAGTGCAGGTCGCCATCTCGCGCCCGCCCGATTCCATCATTCAATCAGCCTACATTTGCTACGACTCGCAGAAACTGCCGATTCTGACGCACCTGTTCCACGAAAGCCATGCGCAACGGGTCATCATCTTTTCGTCGTCCAAGATGAAAGTAAAAGAATTGGACGCCAGCCTCAAACGAATCGGCTTCAACGTGCAAGCCATGCACTCCGACCTCGAGCAGCCGGTGCGCGAACAGGTCATGAAAGATTTCAAAAACAAACACGTCGACATCTTAGTCGCTACGGACGTGGTGGCGCGAGGCATCGACATCACCGATATTAATCTGATAATTAATTTCGACCTCCCCAACGATCCGGAAGACTACGTACACCGCATCGGTCGCACAGCTCGCGGCACGAACGGCGAAGGACTGGCCATCACCTTTGTCGGCGTAAAAGAGCAAGGCAAATTCAAAGAGATAGAGACCTTTTTAGGCAAAACGATCTACAAGATTCCGATAGACGCATCGTTTGGTGAAGCGCCGGCCTACGAACCGGAGAAAAACCGCTCGATGGCACGCGGCAGAGGAAACTATTCGTCCGGAAGATCAAAAACCGGCCGTTCAAAAGACCGACCAACCAACCAACGCCGGACGAACCGGAAATAAGCCATCCCGAACCGCCAAACCACCAAACCCCGAAGGATATGATTTGTTTCCCCAATGCGAAAATCAACTTAGGCCTCCACATCACCGGCAAGCGAGCGGACGGCTATCATGATATTGAAACCCTGTTCTATCCTATTCCGCTGAAAGACGCTTTGGAAGTTGTACCCGCGCCGGTTGTTTCGTTTCAATCGTCCGGAATCCCGCTGAACGCTACGCCGGAAGACAATCTGGTCCGGAAAGCCTACCGGTTGTTAAACGACAAATACCCCCTTCCGCCGTCCGCCATGTACCTGCGCAAGCAGATTCCTTTCGGCGCCGGTCTGGGCGGCGGTTCCGCCGATGCCGCCTTTACGCTGAAACTGCTCAACACGTATGCCGGGTTGCATCTGTCCGACCGGGAACTGGAAACGCTCGCCGCAACCCTTGGCGCGGACTGTTCGTTTTTTATCCGTAACCGCCCGGTCATCGCTTCCGGCATCGGGACTGTTTTTGAACCCGTCGACCTTTCCCTGAAAGGCTACACGCTCTGCCTCGTCAAACCGGAGGCCTCCGTCTCAACCAAAGAAGCCTATGCTGCCGTGAAGTCGGCGCTCCCGGCACGGCCTTTAAAGGAAATCGCCGCTATGCCCGTCTCCGAATGGAAGCATCACATGGTCAATGATTTTGAGCCGAATGTATTCCGCAAGTATCCGGTGATTCGTGAAATCAAAGAACAACTTTACGCACAAGGAGCTGTCTACGCCGCCATGTCCGGTTCCGGCTCGGCTGTCTTCGGACTGTTCGAGCAAGAGGCGCACGTCCGGTTCCCGGACTGTTTTGTATGGAATGGACTCCCGGAATAAATAATTCAAAGATTCGTTTCATAATTCATAATTGATTTCATATGCTCCTGACGGACTGGTTGCCCACGACCCAAAAAGAGGTCACCCTGCGAGGATGGGATTATTTGGATGTGATCCTGTTCAGCGGAGACGCCTACGTAGACCATCCTTCGTTTGGCGCCGCGGTGATCGGGCGTTTGCTGGAGGCTGAAGGTCTGCGTGTGGCGATCGTTCCGCAACCGGATTGGCGCGGCGATTACCGTGATTTCAAGAAATTAGGCGTGCCCCGTCTTTTTTTCGGCGTTGCGCCCGGCGCGATGGATTCGATGGTTAACCATTACACGGCAAACAAACGCCTGCGCAGCGACGATGCTTATACTCCCGACAAACGCGCCGGTATGCGACCGGACTATCCCAGCATCGTCTACACGAAAATCCTGAAAGAACTGTACCCGGAAACGCCCGTACTACTTGGCGGAATCGAAGCCTCTTTGCGACGGCTGGCGCATTACGATTACTGGCAGGATCGCCTCCGTCCCGGTATCCTGGCCGACAGTCCGGCCGACCTGCTGATCTACGGCATGGGCGAAAAGCCTGTCCGCGAATTGGTGAAACGGCTGCGGGAGGGCGTACCTTTTGCGCAGGTGAAGAATCTCCCGCAAACGGCCTACCTTACACCGGACGAACCTGTTTCGACCGATGACATTGAACTGTTTTCGTTTGAAGAATGTCTGAAGGACAAACGCAAACAAGCGCAAAACTTCCGGGCGATCGAAGAGGAATCCAACAAATACTGCGCTTCGCGTATCCTGCAAAAGACCGGAAACCGGGTGGTGGTGGTAAATCCGCCGTATCCACCGATCACCGAAGCGGAGTTGGACGCTTCGTACGACTTGCCTTATACGCGCATGCCGCATCCCAAATACAAAGACAAACTTATCCCGGCCTACGAAATGATCCGGTGTTCGGTCAATATTCACCGGGGTTGCTTTGGCGGATGCGCCTTTTGCACCATTTCGGCGCATCAGGGAAAGTTTATCGTCTCGCGCAGCCGGGAGTCCATTCTGAAAGAAGTCCGCGCCATCGCCGGCATGCCCGGTTTCAAAGGATACATCAGCGACCTGGGAGGCCCGTCGGCCAACATGTACCGGATGCAAGGGACGGACGAAACGCTTTGCCGGAAATGCCGGAAGCCGTCTTGTCTGGCACCGGTCATCTGTAAAAACCTGCACGCCGACCATGCACCGCTGTTAGACCTGTATCATATGGCCGGTCGGACGCCGGGCGTAAAGAAGATTTTTATCGGTAGCGGCGTCCGTTACGACCTCTTGCTGCACCGCTACGAAGACGAACGGCTTAACCGGTCTGCCCGCCGGTACACGGAAGAGTTAATCGCCGGCCATGTGTCCGGACGCCTGAAAGTGGCGCCGGAGCATACGGAAGAACACGTATTGAAACTGATGCGCAAGCCTCCGTTCCGGCTATTTGAACAGTTCAACGCCCTTTTTGACCGGACGAACGAGGCGCATCACCTCCGGCAGCAGTTAGTCCCGTATTTTATCTCCAGCCATCCGGGATGTACCGCGGCGGACATGGCGGAATTGGCGGCCAAAACAAAGAAATTACATTTCCGTCTGGAGCAGGTTCAAGACTTCACCCCCACCCCGATGACATTGGCTACGGAAATGTATTACACCGGTTTTCATCCCTACACGCTGGAATGTATCTACTGCGCCCGGAAAAAGGAAGAAAAACTCGCCCAACGCCGCTTTTTCTTCTAATTGTAGTTTGTACCGGGCCAAGAGTTCCGAATGAAAGCCAAGAATGTAACCGGATTCTCAAAACAGGGTTGAAGTGAAGTATAAAAGGGCGACACCTACCGGAGCCGCCCTTTTTTTTGTTCCATTTTCGAGGTAATCGGATTACAAATCCTTATATTCCATATATTTATATTACAAATCCGAATGGACGGTTACTTTTACTTTTCAGGTTCCGCCCCGTTTTTTTGAGTGGTTTCCGGACTTCCACTTTATTATTATTCTTCTACAATTGCCGCTACTTCTAAAATAAGATCAATACTCAACGCAAATTTTCTATTTTCAAATCCTAAATAACGACAATCGTCAGAAATATTTTTAATTCTAACAATTCCGCCTCTAAGTACATGACAAAAAATCAAAGACATTAAAATCGAGTTTGGCAAAAGGATTAAGCAAGGCAGCGGCAATGGTTTGTAATCCATACTTAAAGAGGCTCTTGGCCCGATTCCCATG
>JAITPV010000149.1 GCA_031289275.1 Tannerella sp. | reverse complement strand
GAAATTTACAAAAAAACTATTCAAAACATATTGATAGAACAAGAGATCAAATCTTCATTGGATCTTATGGATAGAGTAATGAGGATTTGATCTTACTAATTTGGTGTGATAGCCAAGCCTAAAAGGGATGATTCCGTTTTTTTTTCCGTTGGATGTATTTTTTTTCAGAGAAGGAATCCCCACTCCCGGTTCGGACCATTTTGCCGGTTCAATAAAAAGCGTAACCTTGGTCAAAATGTGGGCGCCGGGAAAGGATCATTCCTCATTGTTTAATATTTATTATGTTTACCGGCCCCAGCAGCCCGCTTTCCCGTAATTCTTTGTCCTTGCCCGGCCTGTCAATCGTCCACGTTTTGCGCTCGGCTTCGGGCAGACCGGCATCATAGACCAGGCGGTTGAACCACGTACCGGTTACGTCGATGCTCAGGGTATTTTCGCCCGCTCGAACGGCATCCGTGATGTCGAGGCGGTAGGGCGGCGTCCACAACGTGCGGAGCTTTTGGCCGTTGATGGATACGACGGCAATCATTTCTACGCGACCGAGGTCAAGTGCCAGGCGTTCGTCTTTTTTCACTTCATCGAGATGGAACGCAGTGGTGTAGGTCGCTGTTCCCGAAAAGGCTTTGCCTTCGGGCGACAGATCAAGGTCTTTCCAGGCTTTGAGCGCTGCCGTTTGCAGGTTGGCCGGAGCGCCCCAACCGCCGGGGAAAGACAGCGTCCATGCGGCAGAGACCGGCGTGGCAGCCACTTGTGTGGATACGTCCTGCTTTTCCTTGCCTTTGCGGTCGTGCCGGAAGACAACAAAGCAAGCGCCGGAGGGAGGCAAATCCAGCGAAACGACGGTACGGTCGCCCTCCAAACGGTTGAAAGCCGGTGTGATTTCGCCCGTGACAGGGTCCCATATCTCGGCAAAGCCCGTATTGCGGAAGTTCACATCGCCTTTGAATCCGCCGCCGAGAGGAGCGGTCACGAAATACCAGTCGGCGCCTTTTGTCCGGCGATGCAGCCATAAAGCGTCTTCGGCGATTACGTCGGGCTGTATGTTCAGTTCTTTCAGTGCGGCATCCGGCGTTGTGCCTGCCATCACGCGGCCTTTGCCTGCTTGACGACTGCCTTTTTGGGACGGCGTTTCGCCCCATAGTTCTTTTACCGCCGCATCGAAACGTTGTTGCGCGTTGGCCTCGTCGATGCGGGTAGCCAAGCCTTCGGGTGCATCACCGACGAGGGTCGCACCTTCGCGAACCAGGGTCAGCAGTTTTTCCAGCGTTTCGGGCAACATGCGTTTGTTATCATTCAGCCACAATATTTTATATTCCGTTCCTTCGGGTGTAACGATGTTACCGTCGCGCACCGAAAGGCGATTCAACAATACGTCGGGATTGCAGTAATCATACTTGAATCCGGCAGGAAAAGGCGCCTGCTGGTCGGGTTTATGGCTGATTTCGTCGCCCAGATACCAAAGCACGTCGGACACGGGGCGCCCGCGTTCCAGCAGATAACTGCAACGCGACAGATAGTCCGTAAATGCGGGCATGTGTTTCCACCAGGTCTGTTCGCGCAGGAAGGGCGTGCCGATGCCCGCGCCAAAGGAAGTGCTCGGCGGCAGAAAGTCCGTGCGCGGATTGTGCGTATACGTGTGGAACACCAGATGGGTGACACCTTCCACGCTGTTCATGTTGGCCACTTCCTTGAGCATGGACAGGTGTTCGTCCCAGGTGAGGACGAAGGACGTGAACGCTTCGGCGGCTACGCGCGGTTTGCCGTACAGCCTTGCGGCCGAAGCCGTCGGTTTGATGGGCTTGAAGTGAATCGAACCGACATAGCTGGGGGCAATGGGTTGCCAGAACTCGCACATCGGGATGTCGGCATAATTGAAATATTTCATGATGTCGGCAGGGAAAACGTCGCCGGCAGCCGTTTCAAACGAGACCGCCAGGCCGTTGTCGTGCGCCAGTTGCGCCATGCGGCCGAAAAAATGGTCGGAAAACAGGTCGCCGATGGTATTCTTCCAATCAAGCAGGAAACGGGCGGTCGTTTCGTGGTCGTCCACCACATAGCCAAACACGGCGGGTATCCATTGGCGGAGCGCATAACCGGTTCGCTGTTTGAACACTTCTTCCATTTCGGGCGTCCACGTCTGCGTACGACATTCCCAGCTGTCCGTCAACATGCCGTTGAGCAGTCCTCCGGCCAGCGGGCCATTCGCGAGCCGACCGATGTAGCCGGCAAAATGCGCGTTGGGGCCGGTCTCGGAAAGTTTGGTACACTCCCAACCCGTGCCTTCTTTGGGCGCGGGGCCGTTCTTTTGTCCGGTATTCACGTGGCCGACGCGCAAAATCGTCCACTTGCCTTCCGGCGCCTGCCAGTTCAAATGTCCCTCCGCATCCATCGACGCCGTAATATCTTTGATTTGAGAAAGCGGAACAAAGGTTTCGGGCGACTGTTCCGGATGTTCGCCGGCTCTCACGAACCCGCGCAACGTCCAGGCGGCTTCCGATTCCCAATTATTTTTGCGAGCGGCGGAATAAAGCCGGAAATGGGTGATTTGCAAGTTCTGTTCGTGCGTGAACGAAAAGCGATACGTTCGAGCTTCGGGCGCTTCGGACAATGCCAGTGAAAAGTAGTGGTCGTCTTGCCAGTTGCCTGGCGGCACATCCGCCGACAGCAGCTCTTTCGTCGATCCGTCGGGCATGATCGCCTGTACGGTAATCGTGAGGCCGGGATGATAGCACCAATCATAAGAAAAATTTGCTACCGCGGAGAACTCTACCGTGCGGACGGGCGTAGCGGTCGGGAAACCGACTTCTACCCAATGCGACCGGCCTTCTTCCTGTTCGATCCGATGACCTGCGTCTTTTCCCTCCGTCAAATACTCTTTCCAGGGAAAATCAATGTTACTTTTGATCGACTGCGGCAGCAGCGGTTCGCCCGTGTCGTCGAGCGGAGTGGGGAACGCCAGCACGGTGATGTCCTTATAGTCGCGCCAGTCTTCCTGATTGGGTTGGGGAACGGGCAAGTCCGTATTTACGACGCTGCCCCCCTTGACGTCGGTGCGGCTCCACACCAAATGACGCATTGCATTGGACGGTTCAATCCACGGCCCGCCCGACATAGCCCACCCCGGACAGTTCTGCATCGTGAAACGCAGTCCCAGGCGGCGACATTCTTCGGCGGTAAACTTCACGGCCTCGTCCCACGAAGGGCTGAGGCAGGTGATTTGAGGCGTTACGCCCGGCCACTCCCCGCCAAATTGCCCGTGAAACAGCTGAATGCCGGACAGTCCGGCTCCGGCAATGGCTTCCAGATCGGCCGTGATGCCGGCTTGGGCAACGTTGCCGCCGATAAAATGGAACCACGTTTCGGGATGATACACTTTCGGCGGCGATTGGAAGTTTTTCTGGTCGGACTTGCCGAATGGCGTCTGTAACTCGCTCACGGACGGTACTGCGGGCGCTTGCCCGTCATCCGGAGTAGAGGGAGTAGATGTACAGGCGAAAAGAAGACCGGCCATTCCTGCGATGGCCGCTGCTGAACGAACGATAAACCGTTTACTTTTCATATGCTCTTGAATTTAATAGTGGCATTGGATTTGTTTTGCGGCAAAGATACGATAAAAGAATCTTTTTTTCATAGCACCCCAAAAAAAGTTTTAGCCCGGAAAAGGGAGAAACGGAGCAAATAATTATGAAATGAAAACCGTTTCACGCAGATTCAAGCACTATTTTGGCTTATAGAGGTCAGGGGTTCTGAATCTTTTTATATTTCCAGCGCTTATGTGTCCAGAGCCAGTAAGCCGGATCGCGCAGGATGCAGCGTTCCATCCGGCGGGTATATTCTTCCGTTATCCAAAATTCGGGCATATCTTTCGGTCGGTCGGTCAGCAATTCAAAATCCACCGTGTAATAGCCCCGTTTTATCTTTCTGACATCGACAAAAATCACCGGCAGATCCAGTTTGACGGCAATCCGTTCCGGCCCGGTCAGCATAGCCGATTCCTGATGCAGGAACGTTGTCCAGTAGTGGAGATTGGCCTTGCTGGGCGTCTGGTCGGCAATGAAAACGACCAACCCCGGTATCCGGGATTGCCGGAGGCGGAAAATTTCACGGAAAGCGTCCTTTTTCCGGATGCCAAGCGCATGGAAGCGTGTACGCAATGCAAGAAACAAGCGGTCGAACGCCCGGTTCGTCAGCGGCCGGTAAATTGAATGCACCTGCACCTCTCCGCCGAAACAGGATTGAAACCCCGTGAACCATTCCCAATTCCCGTAATGCCCCATCACAAGCATGATGCAGGTATGCCCATGTGCCAATAGCGGTTGAATCATTTCGGGATTTCTGAGATGCGCTCGTCGAAGCAGTTCTTCCTGCGAAATATGAGCCAGTTTGATCGTTTCGACGATATAATCGGCAAAATGATGATAGAATTTCCGTTCGATCCGGCGGCGTTCCTGTTCCGTTTTTTCGGGAAACACATGCCGGAGATTCCCGCGAACCACTTTCCGGCGATAGTTCACGACCCTGTAAATAAAGAAATAAAGTGCATCGGAAAAAAGGTAAAGTACCTGTATCGGCAGAATGGCAAACGCTTTTATCATTCCGTACAGAAGACCATATAATAGTTTTTGTCCCATCGTTTTTAATCTGAAAAAGTAACCGTAAGAGCCGTCCGATCCTTGTTCCACCCGTTTAACCGGACGGTAGCCATCCGGTTGACGCGCTCCTCATCGTAAGGCGCCTCCGTTTTAATATAATTGGATGTAAATCCATACATCTGTTTCCCTTTCCGGGTATGTTCGAACAAAACGCCGGCTGTCCGGCCTATCTGCGTTTCGTAGAAATCATGCCGTTTCCGGTCTGAAATATCCAGCAACAGCCTGCTCCGCGCATGTTTGGTTTCCGGGTCAACGACCGGCGTGATGTGGAGCGCCTGCGTGCCGGGACGTTCGGAATAACTGAAAACGTGCAACTGGGCGACCGGCAGGGATTCGATAAACGTCCGGCATGTGTCGAAGCGAGCCTCCGTTTCGCCCCGGATGCCGGTAATCACATCCACGCCGATAAACGCATCGGGCAGCAGGCCGTTGATTTTCTCTATCTTATGGCGAAACAAAGCCGTGTCGTAGCGTCGCCGCATCAGTTTCAGCGTCTCGTCGCTACCGCTTTGTAACGGGATATGGAAATGTCGGGCGAAATGTTTGCTGTTTGCCACAAAATCAATCACTTCATCCGTAATCAAGTTCGGTTCGATAGATGAAATCCGGTAGCGGACGATACCCTCCACCTGATCTAATGCACGCAGCAGGTCTAAAAAAGTATCCCCGGTACTTTTTCCGAAGTCTCCGATATTAACCCCCGTAAGCACAATTTCTTTTCCGCCGTCGCGGGCTACTTGTTCCGCCTGCGCCACCAAACCGGCAATCGTCCCGTTCCGGCTGCGTCCGCGGGCAAAGGGAATGGTGCAATACGAACAAAAATAGTCGCATCCATCCTGTACTTTAAGGAAATAACGTGTCCGTTCGCCGGTCGAACACGAAGGCATGAACGATTGCATTTCCTGTGTTGATGACGTAATGATTTTACGCGCATCCGGCAGATTCAGGTACTGCATGATGTCAAACTTCTGGGCTGTCCCCAGCACTAAATCCACGCCGTCGATACGGGCCACATCTTCCGGTTTCAGTTGCGCATAACAGCCGGTTACGACGACAAAAGCATCCGGATGCAGTTTGTGGATATGGCGGATCAACCGGCGACATTTTTTGTCGGCCAACTCTGTTACGGAACAGGTATTGATCACACAAATGTCCGCTTTTTCTCCGTAGCGAACCTTTCGGATACCGTGCGAAACGAGTTCCTTCCCGATCGTCGAAGTCTCTGCGAAGTTCAGTTTACAGCCCAGCGTATAATATGCAGCCAGCTTATTTTCAAAAATACGATTGTCAATCATCAACACATCATTTGTCCGGCAAAGGTACATAAAACGGGGCAAAATGAATACAATTTTCCGAAACAGGCAAGAATTTATAGATTTCACCCATAATATAATGTATAGGCCGAAAAAAAAAACAGGAGTAATAATGAAAAAAGAAGTCGAAAAATTTGGTGGAGAAAAAAAAGTGCGTACCTTTGCATCCGCATTTGAGAAAATATGGATTTTCTTAGACAAGCGTTCTTTGAAAAGATTTTACATAAAACAAGATGTAGTACAAGAAAAGAGAGGCCGAGAAATCGGCAGTATGCTTGGATCGGATCTGGGGGGGCATGAAAGTGTCCGTTC
>JAITPV010000069.1 GCA_031289275.1 Tannerella sp. | reverse complement strand
TCGGCGCCGGTGTTAAGGGACAGCTCGTACAAAAAAGGCTGTTCGGGCGTCCAAAGGGTGGCGTCTTTCATGTCAATCTCAAAATCAATAATGGTATTGCCTTGTGTTTTGTCTTTTTTCGCAGCGATTTTCCCTGTTGCCGTTTTCCGCTTCGACGAAAATTCGGAAACGGTATAGTTTAAACGGAAACCTTTGGACGATTCCGTCTCTATCTCGGCTACCACGCGGAGTTTGCCGTTTTTTATATCGGGTACGCACTGTATATTGTCGATAAAGGGCTTGTTGGAACAGGTGATTTCCACATTGTCATAGATGCCGGGGATATACCTGGTTTTCTCGTAATCGTTGCCATTGGGGATTGTGTCCGGCAACTGATCTTTGCAGCCCACGCCAATCACAATTTCGTTGGTTTGTCCGGCTTTCAGAAAGGGCTTGATGTCGAAATACGACGGCGTGAAACAATAGTAGTTTTCGCCGGCATATTGCCCGTTGACATATACTTTGGTATGGTATTTGGCTTTGAAAATCTTGAGTTGAACGACGTCAAAGCCGCTGCCGGTCATGCTGAATGTGCGCTTGTGCCAGTACCAGCCGTCTTTGTAGAGGACGCCGGCCGTATCAACCGACGGTTTAGCCAGATCCACTAATCCGGGCACCTGTACCACCGAATGGTAAACGGTCGGCAAGGCGCCTTCTGTTTTGGCAAATTGCCATTCGCCGTTCAGGTGGATGACCTGCCGGCTTTCTGCCGCCTGTGCGAAAGAACACATGCAGGCGGCTGTTGCTATTAATAGTAAATAATGTTTCATAGTTGTACTTTCTTATAATTGCTTTTTTGTGATGGGTTTCTTATCATAAAAGACCGGATAATACGACATTTTTTTCGGATAAGGGAGTATATCCAAATCTCTTTCAATTGTTTTCTTCGCGCATCCTGCCAATAACAGAATGACAATGGCGATTATTGAAAAATTTTCCCTGTTCATATTCTTTTGTTGTTTATTGTCTGATTTAATCTCCATTCTCTTTAAATTGAATCAAAACATAGCCCAATCCGGCCGGGGGATGCGTCCGTTTCGGTCTGAAATGTTTGGAGCCGGCACCTGATTCCGTTCGTTTCGGTCTGAAATGTTTAGAGCCGGCACCTGATTCCGTTCGTTTCAATCTGAAATATTTAGAGCCGGCACCTGATTCCGTTCGTTTCGGTCTGAAATATTTAGAGTCAGTACCTGATTCCGTTCGTTTCAGTCTGAAATGTTTAGAGTCGGCACCTGATTCCGTTCGTTTCAGTCCGAAATGTTTAGAGTCAGTACCTGATTCCGTTCGTTTCAGTCCGAAATGTTTGGAGCCAGTACCTGATTCCGTTCATTTCAGTCCGAAATGTTTGGAGCCAGGACCTGACTCCGTCCGTTTCGGTCTGAAATGTTTGGAGCCAGGACCTGATTCCGTTCGTTTCGGTCTGAAATGTTTGGAATCCTGACCGGATTACGTTCTTCTCATATATTTTCGGGGATCACATAGCCTTCCCGATAGGAACCTCTTGCCAGGATATTGGCCTGTTCGTTGTTCAGGAATTTTTCCGTTTCCGGATCAAACAGCAGTTGCTTGTTTCCGACACGGTAAGCGATGTTGCCAAGATGTACAAGCGTGGCGCTGCGATGACATTCTTCCACGTCGCCATTGGGCTGCTTGCGGGTACGCAGGGATTCGATAAAATCCGTCTGATGCTCGTTGTCCGGCATTACGCCGCCATCCTGCGCCACGATTTCGTTGTCGGGGCCTAACACCTGCCAGCCGCCGCCATGACGTCCCAGATACATCAGCCCTTCCGTGCCGTATATCTCGGTGCGGGTCGCATTGTTGCGCCAATTTGGAAAACGGGTTTTGTCCTGCCGGATGTCGCCCGGGGTTTTCGTCATGTAATTGGTAGCGCAGGCATTGTCGCACGTCAGCGTAAATTCGCCGAAGTCGTAAACGATACTCTGAAATTCGGGCGTTTCACGCGCTCCGCCGAACACATGGTTGCCTCCCCAGCCATATACCGACTTCGGATGCGCCGGGTTGTCGATGACCAGACGCGCCAAGTCCATCACATGCGAAGCGTCGTCGGCCAGTCCGCCGCCGCTGTACGCCCAGTAACTCAGCCAGCCGCCACGGCCGTTTTCCGTTACTATCGTCGGGCTGAAGGGGCGCATCGGCGCCGGGCCGAGCCATTTATCCCAGTCGAGCCAGGCCGGTACGGGCGTTTCGGGCGCTTCTTCCCATTTGCCGCCGCCCAGCATGTTATAGCATTTCACGGTGACGATTTTCCCCAGCTTGCCGCTCTTGATGTAATCGCGGGCGGTGAAACCATACGGTGCGCTACGGTTCTGGAAGCCTACCTGTACGATGCGTTTGTATTTGCGGGCGGCCTCCACCAATTTACGCCCTTCCCAAATATTGATGGTCGGGTTTTTCTCTACATAGACATCCTTGCCGGCCTGACAAGCCCAGATAGCGGCCGGCGTGTGCCAGTGTTCCGGCGTAGCTACCCATACGGCGTCCACATCCTTGTCATCGAATATCTCTTTCATGTTTTTGACCGGAGCCGGACGGTAACCCAGCTCCTTTTCGATCGTCGCCACGGCGTTGGCTAATTTGGTACTGTTGACATCGCATACGCTTTTGATTTCAACTTTTTCGTTGATCTTGCAACAGTTAATGATACATCCCAACCCGCGTCCGCCGCATCCGACCAACGCCAATACAATCTTGTCGTTGGCGCCGTTGCATGAAGCGCTGAACAACGACTGTGCGCCTAATGTGACACCGACGGTGCCTATTACGCTTTTCTTCAAAAATTCACGTCTGAACATTGTTTATCTATATATAAGGTTATTGATTCAAGAGATAATTGACCGTGTTAAACATCAAGCGCCTGAAACTTTCGATTTTCCAGTCGTCCCAATGTCCGAGTGAGGTATAGATCACGTTTTTTCCGTTTGTCCACATCACCGGTTCGTTCGGTACGCCGGGATTGCTGCCGAGCAGCAGCACCTGCGCCTTGCCGGTACGCAACGGACGGTTTTGATACAGCCAGTTCGGGCTGTTGAACGGCGTCACGCCTTGCAAGAGGGGATGGTTCTCCATGCCGGGCACAAGCGACACATCGGTGCCGGTATTCAGGTGGCCGTAATGCCCCTGATAATTGCCGCCCCATACCTCCTTGTCAAGCTCAGGCCATTGCGCCAGATAGTCGTCCGTTTTCTCCGCTGCGGTCACGATAGCGCCGCCTTCGCGGGGCACATTGCCTTTGGCGTCGAAAGCGTGCGAAGCCGTACGCAGACCCAGTATCGGGCGGCCGCTTGCTACGTAGGCCTTGATTTGCGCCAGTTTCTCCGGTTCGAGCGCACGGCGGCGAATGAATATGACCGCCAGATCGGCATCGTTCAATATCTGGAGATTTTCCAGGTTGTGACGGGTTGGAAAGGGACTTTTGCCGTCGGTGTCGATCGGCATTCCGTAGGCGGCATATTCGGCTTTGACTTTTGCATCGGCGTCTTTTTTCGCTTCGCCCATAAGGGGAAGGCCAACGGCAAAGTCGCTGTGGATATTTTTCAATGTAAGCTCGTGAGCAAATTCCGGCAGGCGCTGGTTGGCGCGGTATTCGCTTTCGGCCGTCAGGAAGGCGATGCGCTTGCGTGTATCGCCGGCAAACTTGAACTGTTTCTTTCCGGTGAAATCGGTCGATACGATGGACGGGCATACATACGTTTCGATGTATTCAACCATCAGGTCAAGTCCCGAAAAATGGTCTACGTAGGGCGCCATAGCGTGGTTATACATCAGGTCGGTCATGTCGCGCATCAACACCACATTCATGCCCATGCGCTTCATGGCGCGCAGCCCGAACGAACGCCCGATGACGCACATATTCGTATGTACGCCCACCAGAATGACGTTCTTGATTCCTTTTTTCCGGAAATACGCGCCGATCTCCGCACCCGAATCGCTGATCAGATCCTGGTCTTCGACCGTCAGAGCGTCGATTTGTCTTGACCAGGCCGTGTGCGGTTTACATTCCGCGTTCTCGCAACCTTCGTCGGATTGATCTACCGGCCATACGGCGTTTTCTTCCGAAGGCAGTTTGGAGCCGTCGGCCAGGGCGGCGATCTTTTTGTCTTTATACTTCCGGGCAGCCTTCCGCGCCGGATGATCGTTGTAAAAATTCAGGCAATCGCTTGGCGCATGGACAATTTTTACTCCCTTGTCACGCGCGATGGCAAGCACTTCATTCATGGCCGGCGCTATTTCCGCGACACGGGCGGTTGCGTCGTTGCACCAGTGCCTGTCCCACATATCGCAGATGATAATGGCGGTTTCGGCCGGTTGCCAGTTTTCAATACGGCTTGTTATCAGATAGCCCCCCGGATCCAGGTCGGACGGCGTCCGTTGTTGCAGGGAAATGCGGATGGGCGTTCCCGGTTTTACTTTTGCCTGCGCCATACCGGCCGGCACGGACAGCACGATGATCGCCATCCATAATTTAATAACATGCTTCATCATTATTCTCGAAATTTCATTTATTGAACTCATAGTTTGATTTGTTTTTAATATATATGATAACTGATTTTCATCTGATATTAGACCGGATGATCCCACCCGGCAATGTGACGATGTGCTCCTCTTGATTGCGGAAGATCACGATCTGCTGCGCGACCTTCCAGTCGGCGTCGGCAAGGGCGTTGAACAAATCGGTCAGGTGATTGACCGGTTTGCCGGCGAAACCGAGAATCACATCGTTCGACTTGATATAGTCGCGCAGTTCCGTACCGTAAGCTGCAACGGCTACCACATAGACGCCGCGCTCGGAATCCATGCCCGTGGCGGAACGTTCGCCGAGGCTTGTCAGGGTTTTGATCTTCACGCCTTCCCAGGTGAGCGTTTCCGCATCGGAGATGTTGGAATTGTAGACCGGGACGGGCATGACCGGCTTTTCGGCCAGCGCCTTCAACCGCGCGGATACGACACCGAAACCGTGCATGTCGAAATTCTGGAAACCTGTGCGGAAGACCTCTGTCTCGTCGCCGGACACACTGAAATCGCCGGAGGCGGGGTCTGTGAATTTTACTTTCACGACAAGGGAAGCGGCGTCTGTGCCGTATCCACGCGCTACCTTGTACGAGAGGCTGTCGGTAAATATGTTTTGGTCTGTCAGCGCTCCGCCGGTATCGTGTCCGAACGGCCGTTCGTAGGGAAGCATCACGATGTTGCGCGTAAAGACGTTGCCGTTGTCGCGCGGCCATGCGTGGCGGAAAAGGGTATTGTTGACAAGGATATTGTTTTCGACGACACGGTAAAGTCCCTCGCGCAGCTTCAACCCGCCGTTCAGGCAGAGGTTGTTGTAGATATGATAATTGGTGGAGCCGTCGTCGAGGTCAATGTCCCAACCGCGGTCGCAACGGAACCGGTTGTTGCGTATGACGACCGTCGCGATGGCATCGGCCAGTACCAGTTTCCGGTGGGCGGCGGTGGTCAGCAGCGAATCGAAGACCTGACCGTTGGGATGCCAGTAGCGATCCCTGCCCCAGGAATTGAACGAGCCGTGGTCGCCGGTTTCCTTGACGGTGTTGAACACGTCGTTAAATTCCAGTACGTGCCCGCCCCATGTTCCTTCGCTGATATTGATTCCGGCGCGCGGCGTGTCATAAATGCTGTTGTGGCTGACCGTGATGGCGCTGCACATGGAGAGTTCGATGCCGGTGATTTGCTTTTCGAAAAGGCCGATCCGGTGGATCAGGTTGTCGTGTACGCGGCAATCGGCGGGATAGAGGTCCGACTTGGGGCCGTGCGTCCGGTCGATTTCGTCGGCGGGTACAAACAAGTGATATTCGAAACTTGGCGAACGTACCGCGCCGGGATCGCCGACAAAGCAAACGGCGCTGGCGCCGATGCGTGTAAAGTGAGAACCGGAGACTTCGCACCGGCGGTTGTAGCGGCTGAAGAAGACGGCGTTGCCGCCCAGGTCATACAGGTTGCAGTTTTTCAGGCCGCATTGTTCGGCGCCTTCAAAAAAGACGGCGCCGCCGCGATAGATCGTCCAGTCGGAGCGAAGCAGGGGTTCGTAAGGTTCCATGAACGTGCGTACCGTCTGAGTCAGGTCGACGCCTTCGAGGGTGATGTTGCACACGGGGTTTGACCGGCTTCCGCGAAATTCTATCAGGTGTTTGACTTGCGGGCTTTCGAAGCGCACACTGTTCACGTTTTCGCCCTCCGGCGGATAATAATATAATGTAGACCGGTTGGCGTCGTAGAACCATTCGCCGGGCGCGTCCAGTTCTTCAAAAATATTTTCGACCATCCGGTTGGCCACATGCAGACCGTACTGCCGGTTATTTTGCCAGCCTCCTTCCATCGCGAGGAGGCCATTCTTGTCTTTCCCCGTAATCCGGTAATGGAAATCGCCCCAGTCGCTTCCGTGCATGGCATGGAGATAGCCTCCGGCGGGGTTTTTCCAATTCTTCACCCGTGCGGGCGCCGTGGCGTCGGCTGCCGTACCGTTGAAGCGAATGGCTTCGGGATCGTAGTTCGGATAGCGTGCCATAGGGCGTATGTCGCCGTTGACAAGCAGCATGTCCATCACCGGATGCCCGTCGACACGCGCTTTCAGGATACCTTTCCGGAAGGGTTCCCATTGCAGGTTGTCGAGCGCAAGGCTTCCGCTGATCACGACCTTTTCGCCCGGACAGGAGCGAATCGTGAGCGACTTGCCGGCCGCGCCGTCCTGGGGTGTGAAAAGCAGCGGGGCGGACAGCCGGTAGGTGGCTTCGCGCAGGACGATCGTCACTTCGCCCGATGCACGCCGGGCTTCGGCCTGCGCCCGTTCGATGGTTTGAAAGGGCGATTGACGACTGCCGTCGTGCCCGTCGTCGCCCGAAGGCGATACGTAAAACCAGGTCTGCGCCTGCATGAAAGGAGATGCGGTAATATACAACAGGATGATCAGGCTCATCCATCTTGTTTTTCTGTTTCGTATCATGAATGACATTATATAGTTATTATTAAATCGCAACAAATGTACAGAATGATTTTTAATTTCAATGACTCCGGCATCAAAAAACAGGAAAAAAAGATTCTCCCAACAAAGATTCCGTCCGGAAAGCATTGTTTCTGCTCCCAATTTATGATTTCCCGGAAAAAAATACGCGCATCAATGAGCGCATAACCAAAATTTATATATCTTTGCGCGGATTCATATACGTAAACCAGACCATGTTCAGACAAAAATTACAACAAAAGTTGCAACAACGACTTTCTCCGCAGCAAATTCAATACGTTCGCTTGCTGGAGCTTCCTGCGATGGAAATGGATGAACGCATCAAGCAGGAACTGGAAGAAAATCCGGTATTGGAAGAAGGGTACGATACTTCCCCGGAGCATGACACGGACGAAGACGCCTTCGACCGGGAAGACGTGAACGCTTCCGGCGAAAACACAGACTTTTCGCTCGGCGATTACCTGACCGAAGATGACATTCCGGACTATAAACTCGCCCAAATCAGTAGCCAGGCCGAACGCAAGGAAGATATACCCTTCACTTCGGGGCCTTCCCTGCACGAACATCTGGCCGAACAGCTGCATCTGCGGGATTTGTCGGAGCAGGAACAGCGGATCGGCGAATATATCATCGGAAACCTGGATGATGACGGTTACTTGCGCCGCAGTGTCGAGGCCGTCGCCGACGATCTTGTTTTCAGAGCCGGCGAAGATGTAGACCACGCTGCCATCCGATCCGTCCTGTCCGTCATTCAAGACTTGGATCCCGCAGGCGTAGCCGCCCACAATTTGCAGGAATGTCTTTTGCTGCAATTAGAAAAAAAGAAGCAAACCCCCAGCGTTCAACAAGCCATCGAGATCGTGAAAAATCATTTCGACGCCTTCGCCCGGAAACACTACGAGAAAATCCTGAAAACAATGAATATGGATGATACGGCGCTCAAACACGTCATTCATGAAATCACGTCCCTGAATCCGAAACCCGGTAACAGCTGGAGCGGAGGAGGCGCAGAAGAAATGAAAATGAACCAGGTCACGCCGGATTTCATTGTCGAGGTGCACAACGGCGAACTCACCCTCATTATGAACCAGCGCGGCGTGCCCGACCTGCACATCAGCCGCGAATATGCCGCCATGTTTCAGGACTACACGGCCAACAAGGCGAACCGGACCAGCGAGATGCGCGAGGCCATCCAATTCGTCAAACAAAAGCTCGAAGCCGCCCAGTGGTTCATCGAATCCGTTCGCCAACGCTACGAAACTCTTCAGCGCACCATGCAAACCATCATCCTCTTGCAGCGGGATTTTTTTCTCTCCGGAGACGAATCCAAGCTCCGGCCGATGATACTCAAAGACGTCGCCGAACACGCCGGCTACGACATCTCTACCATTTCGCGCGTCAGCAACAGTAAATATGTACAAACGAATTTCGGTATCTATTCTCTGAAATTCTTTTTCTCCGAATATACCCAAAACGACAGCGGAGAAGAAATTTCCACCCGCGAAGTGAAACAAATCATGAAAGATACCATCCTTCGGGAAGACAAGCAAAACCCCGTTACGGACGGGGCTTTGGCCGCCATCCTGAAAGCAAAGGGATACCTTCTTGCACGCCGCACGGTTGCAAAATATCGCGAACAAATGAATATTCCCGTTGCCAGGCTCAGAAAAGAATTGTAAATTTGCCCCCTAAATACAAACATAAAACCAAAATGAACTTTCCAACAAATTTGAAGTACACGACGGATCACGAATGGATCCGTTTCGACGGCGAAACAGCCTACGTCGGTATCACCGACTATGCCCAAGACGAATTGGGCGAAATCGTATACGTAGACATCACTACCCTGGGCGAAGACTTGTCCTGTGAAGACCCTTTCGGCACCATCGAAGCCGTAAAAGCCATCTCCGACCTGTTCATGCCCGTTTCCGGCGAAGTGCTGGAGATAAACCCCGCGCTCGAAGAACATCCGGAGATCATCAACGAAAGCCCCTACGAAGACGGCTGGCTGATCAAAATCAAACCCTCCGACATGACCGAAACGACGTTGCTGCTTTCGGCCGCCGGTTATCAGGAAATAATCGGATAGCCTCATGACGCCCCTCGTAAGCATTATCATGGGCAGCGCCTCCGACCTTCCGGTCATGGAGAAAGCCGCCCAATTCCTGGACGAGATGCAAATCCCGTTCGAGATGCACGCACTCTCGGCGCACCGCACGCCCGAAGCCGTCGAACGGTTTGCCAAAGAAGCCCGGGGACGAGGCATCCAAGTGATCATTGCCGCCGCCGGGATGGCCGCCCATCTCTGCGGCGTCATTGCCTCCATGACAACCCTGCCGGTCATCGGCGTGCCCATCAATGCCACTCTGGACGGCATGGACGCCCTCCTGGCCATCGTGCAGATGCCGCCCGGCATTCCCGTGGCTACGGTAGGGATCAACGCCGCCCTGAACGCCGCCATCCTCTCGGCGCAAATCCTCGCCCTCAGCGACACCGCCTTGCAGGAACGCCTCCGGAACCATAAGGATGCTTTGAAAAAGAAGGTAATAAAAGCCAACGAAGCATTGGCAGGCGTGACTTTCAAATATAAAACGAATTGACCGTCCGCTATCAACGCCGTCCGTCCTCCGTTGTGCGCATCGGAAATACGCCTTTGGGAGGCGACTGTCCGATACGCATCCAGTCCATGGCCTCCGTCTCCACGATGGACACGGAAGCCTCCGTGCGGCAAGCCGTCCGGATGATCCGGGCCGGCGCCGAATACATCCGTTTCACCGCCCGGGGCGAGCGGGAAGCCCGGCAACTCGGCGTCATCCGGCAAGCCCTGCGTGCACAAGGCTATGACACGCCCCTCGTGGCCGACATTCATTTCAATCCCGCCGCCGCGACCGCCGCCGCCCCGAACGTCGAAAAAGTACGCATCAACCCCGGCAATTATGCCGACGGAGCCAAAGCCTTCGGGGAAACAACCTCTGCCACGGAATCCCGTGATGCCGGAGCCGAAAAAATCCGCGACCGTCTGGCGCCCTTCCTGCAACTTTGCAAAAAACATCACACCGCACTGCGGATCGGCGTCAACCACGGCTCCCTGTCCGACCGCATCATGAACCGCTACGGAGACACGCCGGACGGCATGGTCGCCTCCTGCATGGAATATCTCCGGATTTGCCGGGAAGAAGATTTTCACAACGTCGTCCTTTCCATCAAAGCCTCCAATACCGTGGTAATGATCCGAACCGTTCGCCTGCTGGTGCAGACTATGGACGCCGAAGACATGCACTATCCCCTGCATCTGGGCGTGACGGAAGCCGGCGACAACGAAGACGGACGCATCAAAAGCGCCGTCGGCATCGGCACACTGTTGGCCGACGGTATCGGGGATACGATCCGCGTATCGCTCAGCGAGCCGCCCGAAGCCGAAATACCCGTCGCCCGCAAATTGCTGAGCCATGTCTTGCAACGTGCCGCCCACGCGCCCATCGAAGCGCCGGACGTCGCACAGCTGCCGCCGGCGTATGATTTCCGCCGCGAGACGCACACCGTATGCGGTATCGGCGGAGACTGTCCGCCGGCCGTTATTTCCGGACGCAGCCACGCGGATTTTGCCGTTGACGCATCCAACCGCCCCGATTTCATCTATACCGGCGCGCTGCAAACGAACGCTTTGCCCGGCGCCGCCCGTTCCGTCCCCCGGATCGTTCATGCGGAGCAATGGGAGAACCAACCGGATACATACCCGTACTTTTCCGCCGCCGGCATCGGGCAGCTGACGCAATACCACACGCCGCTGAAATTCGTCGAACTGGCTTACGACGATTTGAACGATACCACAGTGAACCTGATCCGGCAAGACGCGGCGGTCGTGATCGTATGGCGCGGGCGCCGTCCGGACCATCTTGGCGAAGCGCGCCTGTTTGCCTGTCGCCTGAAAACTGCGGCATGTAAGGCGCCGCTCATTCTCCGCCGCGATTACCGTGAGACAGACTGCGAATCGCTCCAGATACAGGCGGCAGTCGACTTCGGCGCCCTGCTGGTCGACGGCATCGGCAACGGCATCATGCTGTGCGACGAACAAATCGAAGCCGCTGTGACGGATCGTTACATGTTCGGCATCCTGCAAGCTACCCGGATGCGCATCAGCAAAACGGAATATATCTCGTGTCCCGGCTGCGGACGGACGCTGTATGACCTGCAAACGACCATCGCCCGCGTCAAAGCCGCCACGTCTCACCTGAAAGGGCTAAAAATAGGCATCATGGGATGTATTGTCAACGGGCCGGGAGAAATGGCGGACGCCGACTACGGCTATGTCGGAGCAGGCCGGGGACGTGTCAGCCTCTACAAAGGCAAAGACTGTCTATGCAAAAATATTCCCGAAGACGAAGCGGTCGATCAACTGATACAACTTATTAAAGATTCCGGAGACTGGAAATAGTGTGCTGCCGAATGGCTGAAAACACGCTCCACACCACTGCCCGAAGAGGTAGCCTGTTTTAGCTGTTTCAAGTCCGAAAGGCCGAAATTGCGTCTCAAAAAAAGTTTCAGACGAATTTCTAAATTTTTATGTTTTGTGTTTTGAAATTCTTTTCGTACTTTTACCCCGTAAATTTTCTAAAACGAAATGTATGTTTGCCAATCTCGTAATCGATTTCTTCGGAATACCGCCTGACAAGGCTTCCGCCCCTTCTTTCGACGGGGACGGATGTTTACGGTTTCCCGATTCGGATGCGTTCTTTCCCGTTTGCAAACAAATAGTAAGAAGAGGATATTTTTACGGTTATTTACATGGAATATTTTTTTTCAACAAGGCGGAACGCGCCGCCGCGTCAAAAAAATCTTTTTCACATCGTCCGACACATCGGATTTCAAGAAAAAGTATTTTTCATGTCGTCCGGCACGCCGGATTTCAAGAAAAAATCTTTTTCACGTCGTCCGACATGCCGGATTTCGGAAAAAAGTCTTTTTTATGCCGTCCGGCACGCCGGATTTCAAGAAAAAATCTTTTTCACGTCGTCCGACACGCCGGATTTCAGAAAAAAGTCTTTTTTGCATCATCCGGCGCGCCGGATTTCAAGAAAAAATCTTTTTCATGTCGTCCGGCACGCCGGATATCGAAACAGAATTATAAATCACTTTAAAAACAGATTGAAAGATGAAAATTAAACGTATTGTTTTAAGTTATCTGAACAGCGAAGGACATTATCAGTTCATACGCCAGGCACACGGTTTGCTGGACAGATATCCGAATGTAAAATTGCAGGTTATTGTGCTGTACGACAAACAGACTGTCCTGATTGTGCAGGAAGGCCGGCTGGTGGATGTCATGCGCGGGAGCGAGTATTCCAAAGAGATGGCCAAGGCCGACAAGCGCGTCGACCGGTGTATCGTGGGCATCAACAAGGTCGTCGGCGCCGGGATGCATCATTTTGATGCCGTCATCGTCACCGCGGCCACCGGTATCTACGAACGGATGAAGGTATTCAGGAATATAGAAGGCAAGTCCTACGAAGAAGAGTCGGCTGCCGTACATATTCTGCTGGTAGACCTGCGCGGCCCGTATGCCGCCAAAGCAGAACTGATTGGGCTGACGCCCTGGCTGAAAGAACTCGAAGCGGCCATCGAGGCGTTTGACACGCTCTTCCTGTTGCGTAACGAAGAGCTGGCCTCCCGTCCGACGGAGAAGCTCAGGGACGTGCGCAAGGAAAACGACGGCGTGTACACGGAAATCACCGATCACATCGGCGCCGCCGCCCTGCTGGACAGTAACAACGTGTACGACGCCTTTATCGGCGAACTCAACACGCTGGTGGACTATTTCAACGATCATGACCGCAGCCGCCACGCAAAAAAAGACATG
>JAITPV010000043.1 GCA_031289275.1 Tannerella sp. | reverse complement strand
AAGAATTTTTTCAGTTCTTCGTATACAGCCTTGGCTCCGGAAATGTCTTGCGCGGCAAGCAGTTTCACGGAATTATAGAACATAAGCGCGATTTGATAGGCATCGCTTCCGGCTACCATGATCCTGCAGCTCATTGTCATTTTCTGTGGTGGTAACCATTTTTCCGTCGGAATCTTTTGGATTTTCATAAAAGAACATTTACCTTTGCGCCGTATTCACATTAAATTTATTGGATCGATGATTCATACAGTTACATTGGATAGCCTTTCCGGCTTGCGTTTGATTAATGTCGTAGTGGTGTCACTGCAGGCGTGAGGAAGGTATAATTCGTGATTTTTAAATGTCGTTTGAGGCCTTTCTCACTTTGTGGGAAAGGCTTTTTTTACACTAAAAAAGAAGGTATATGCAACACGCATTACGCAGTTCAATCAGTACACAGGGACGCCGCATGGCAGGCGCCAGGGCTCTCTGGATGGCGAACGGGATGAAGAAGGAACACTTCGGCCGACCGGTCATCGCCATCGTCAATTCTTTTACACAGTTTGTGCCCGGCCATGTGCACCTGCACGAGGCCGGCCAGTTGGTGAAAGCCGAAATCGAAAAGTACGGCTGCTTTGCCGCAGAGTTTAACACGATTGCGATAGACGACGGCATCGCGATGGGGCACGACGGGATGTTGTATTCGCTGCCGTCGCGCGACATTATTGCCGACAGTGTGGAATACATGGTGAATGCGCACAAGGCCGACGCGATGATCTGTATCAGTAATTGCGACAAGATTACGCCGGGCATGTTGATCGCCGCCATGCGACTGAATATCCCGGCCGTATTTGTGTCGGGCGGCCCGATGGAAGCCGGTCGCTGGGGGAATCGGAAATTGGACTTGATAGATGCTATGGTGATGGCGGCCGATGCTTCCGTGCCGGACGAACAGATCGAGGAGATCGAAAACGCAGCCTGTCCGACGTGCGGCTGCTGTTCGGGGATGTTCACCGCCAATTCGATGAATTGTCTGAACGAGGCCATCGGCCTGGCGCTGCCGGGCAACGGAACGATTGCGGCTACGCACGAAAACCGTACGCAACTCTTTAAAGAGGCGGCGGCGTTGATCGTTCGCAATGCCTGCCGGTATTATGAAGAGGGCGACGACACGGTCTTGCCGCTTCACATCGCCTCGCGTGCCGCCTTTCTGAATGCCATGCGGCTGGATATTGCCATGGGCGGTTCTACTAATACGGTATTGCATCTGCTGGCCATTGCTCATGAGGCGGGCGTGGATTTTACGATGGACGATATAGACCTGCTTTCGCGCCAAACACCCTGCCTCTGCAAGGTGGCGCCGAATACACCCGTTTATCACATGCAGGACGTGAACCGCGCCGGCGGCATCCCCGCGATTATGGGCGAGTTGGCCAAGGGCGGATTGCTGGATACATCGGTAGTGCGTGTGGACGGAATGACTTGGGACGACGCCATCCGGAGATACAATATTACAAGTCCCCAGGTATGTGATGAGGCCGTCCGGAAATACAAAAGCGCCGTGGGCGGCACATTCAATCTACAGATGGGATCGCAGGCGGTGTATTATGACGCCCTGGATACCGACCGCGCCGGCGGTTGCATCCGCGACTTGTCACATGCGTATTCCCGGGACGGCGGATTGGCGGTTCTGAAAGGGAACATCGCCGAAGACGGATGTGTGATCAAAACCGCAGGCGTCGACGAAAGTCTGCTGACATTCAGCGGCGCCGCCAGGGTCTTTCATTCGCAGGACGACGCCTGCGACGGGATTTTATCCGGCGTCGTACAGGCCGGCGACATCGTGGTGATTATCTATGAAGGCCCCAAAGGAGGCCCCGGTATGCAGGAAATGTTATACCCGACTTCCTACATCAAATCCATGCACTTGGGCAAGGCGTGCGCCTTAATTACCGACGGGCGGTTCAGCGGCGGAACATCCGGTTTGAGTATCGGACACGTATCCCCGGAAGCGGCTTCGGGCGGCGCCGTCGGGTTGTTGCGCGATGGCGATGTGATCGACATTGACATTCCGCATCGCACCATTCATGTACGGCTCAGCGACGAAGAACTGACGGCACGCCGTTCGGCGGAAGAAGCCAAAGGCGCCGGCGCATGGCAACCCGTCCGTGACCGCCACGTGTCGAAAGCCTTGCAGGCATATGCAAAAATGGTCGCTTCGGCCGACAAAGGGGGGGTAAGAATCGTAGAACGCAGATGACGCAGATTTACGCGGATTTTTTTAATATAAAGAAATCTGCGAAAATCCGTTCAATCTGCGTCATCTGCGTTCTAAATAGAAAGATATAATGAACAAACAGAAAGAGAATGAAAACAGATAAAGAAATCAGCGAAAATCCGCGTTCCGTTACGGGGTCGGAGGCTTTACTGAAAACACTGATCGCCGAGGGGGTAGATACTATTTTCGGATACCCCGGCGGACAGGCCATCCCGATATACGATTGTTTATACGACTATAAAGATACCTTGCGCCACGTACTGGTGCGTCACGAACAAGGCGCTACACATGCGGCGCAAGGATATGCCCGTGTCAGCGGAAAAGTCGGCGTAGTGATTGTGACGTCCGGCCCCGGAGCGACAAATACCATCACCGGCATTGCCGATGCGATGATTGACAGTACGCCGCTGGTGGTGATTACCGGTCAGGTGCCGTCGTCGTTATTGGGCACCGACGCCTTTCAGGAAGTCGACGTGATGGGGATCACATTGCCCGTTACGAAATGGGCCTATCAGGTGCGTAAGCCGGAAGAGATCGCCTGGGCGGTTTCGCGGGCGTTTTATATCGCCTCGACAGGGCGTCCCGGCCCGGTAGTGATCGACCTGACCAAAGATGTACAGGTCGGAACGCTGGATTATGTCTATGAGCCGGTGACGCGCATCCGCAGTTACCAGCCGGTGCCGGAGCCGGATCCCGACTCCATTACTGCCGCGGCAGCCTTGATTAATAAGGCGGAAAAACCGTTTGCGCTGGTTGGTCAGGGGGTGATTCTGAGCCATGCGGAGAAAGCGCTGACGGATTTGCTGGAAAAAGCGGATATTCCGTGCGGGACAACGATGTTGGGACTTTCGGCCATCCCCTCCGCCCACCGTTTGAACAAAGGCATGTTGGGGATGCACGGCAACATGGGGCCGAACCGTAAGACCAACGCATGTGATGTGTTGATTGCCGTCGGTATGCGATTTGACGACCGTGTGACGGGCGATTTGAGCACGTATGCCAAACAGGCTAAAATTATCCACCTGGATATTGACCCTTCCGAAGTCGGGAAAAACGTGCCGGTCGACGTGCCGGTATTGGGCGATGCCAAAGAGATGTTGACGGCTCTTACGCAGCAGTTGCATCCGGCAACACACGAGGACTGGATCGCGTCGTTTGCCGCAGACGAACAGGAAGAGACGGAGAAAGTAATCTGTCCGGAAACATATCCCTCCTCCGGTCGCTTGCGGATGGGCGAAGTGGTGCGCAAGGTCTCCGAAGCGGTCGGCCACGATGCGGTGTTGGTGACGGATGTCGGCCAGAACCAGATGATGGGCGTTCGTTATTTCAAGCATAAACAAACCCGCAGCGTCGTGACGTCCGGCGGATTGGGTACGATGGGCTTTGGCCTGCCTGCCGCCATCGGAGCCAAAATCGGAGCGCCCGACCGTACGGTTTGCCTGTTTGTCGGCGACGGCGGTTTGCAGATGACACTCCAGGAGTTGGGCACCATTATGCAGGAGAAACTGAACGTGAAAATCATTGTCTTGAACAATAATTTTCTGGGGATGGTGCGCCAATGGCAGGAATTGTTTTTCCGGAAACGCTATTCGTCTACCGAAATGGAAAACCCCGATTTCGCGGCCATTGCCAAAGCCTATCGGCTGGGCGCCCGCGAAGTGGAACAGCGCGAAGAACTGGACGACGCCATCCGCGAAATGTTAGCCCACGACGGCGGGTATCTGTTGGTCGCCCACGTAGAAGAAAACGGCATGGTCTATCCTATGGTACCGGCAGGCGCTACGTTGACGAAGATGATTTTTTAATGTTCCACAGGTAATGATTCAAAAGATATAAAAGAAAAAAATCGCATGAACAAGAAATTATATACCGTTATTGTCTTTTCGGAAAACACGGTAGGGACGCTGAACCAGATCACGATTATTTTTACGCGCAGACAGTTAAACATCGAGACCTTGTCCGTATCGCCTTCGGCCATCGAAGGCATCCACAAGTTTACCATCACAACATTTGCCGACGAGCATGTCATAGACCGCGTGGTTAAACAGATTGACAAACGGGTGGACGTCCTGAAAGCCTATTACAATACGGATGAAGACCTGGTGCATCAGGAAATTGCGCTGTACAAACTAAGTACGGAACTGTTCCTGAAGATGGGATCGGTCGAGGCGCTGATCCGGAAATACGATGCGCGTGTGCTGGAAATCAACGAGACGTGCGTGGTGCTGGAGAAAAACGGGCATTACGAAGAAACGCAGGCGCTTTTTCGCGAATTGAGCAGTTCCGTCGGCGTGTTGCAGTTTATCCGTTCCGGACGGATTGCCATTACCAAAAGCAAAGTCGAACGGCTGAGCGACATGCTGGCCGCAATGGAGAAAAAACTCAAGTACAATCATGGAGAATAAAGTCGGGACATACGAATACCGGACGGATAGCTATTCGCTGGATTTCCGTGGGCAACTGCCCCTCCCGGCGCTGGGGAACTATCTGCTTCATGCGGCGACCTCCCATGCGACCGGACGCGGTTTTGGCTTCGAAGACATGCAACAGCGCAAAGCGACGTGGGTGCTCTCGAAACTGGCGATCGAAATACACCACCCGGCCCTTCTTGCCGGTGCGCTCCGGATTCATACATGGGTCGAGCGAGTCGAACGGATTTTCACGTTCCGTTGTTTTGAAATCACCACCCTGGCGGGCGATACCATCGGATATGCCCGTTCCGTATGGGCGGCGATCGACCGGGATACGCGCCGGCCAATTTCGCTGGAGGGCATCGGGTTGTCCGAATTTGTGGTGGCGCGTGACTGTCCGGTCGACTTCAGTTCGCCGCAACGCGCCGAACAGGGCACCCAAGGTATTCCTTATACCATAAAATACAGCGACCTGGATATTAACGGACATTTCAACAGCATCAAATACATGGAATCCATCCTGGATTTGTTTGACATAGAAGTCTACCGTACTTCTTCGATCGCCCGTTTCGAGATCATCTACCAGTCGGAAGGCTGGTACGGAATGACCCTCATGCTCCATCAAAAAGAAATGGCCGCCGGTGAATATGCCGCCGCTATTTGTAATGAAGGCAAACCGATTTGCCGGGCTAACGTTTCGTTTATGGCGCAGTAATTATGATTTATCGGCCCTTGCTGCTGTTACTGCCGCCGCCGTCTGCACTGATGAGAAGGCTGTCTGCATTATTGTGATAATAAATGCCCATCCTGTACCACCGGTTGCGGATGCTTTGAACGGCAAACTCTGCCGTATCTTTTGAGATGCCAACATTTACCCGGCCTGTATTATCTTGAATATTAAACACGCCATACGGAACTGCCACGCCGGATGCCTCTGTCAAAAAATCGTATGCGTTTACACTTTTAATTTTCTCCAATGCTACCGGAGGTTTTCCGATGGCTACCGGGAACTTTCCGACGACCGCTGGAAACCTTCTTACGACCGCCGGAAGCCTTCTTACGACCGCCGGAAGCCTTCTTACGACTGCCGGAAGCCTTCTTACGACCGCCGGAAGCCTTCTTACGACTGCTGGAACCCTTCTTACGACTGCTGGAACCCTTCTTACGACTGCCGGAAGCCTTCTTACGACCGCCGGAAGCCTTCTTACGACCGCCGGAAGCCTTCTTACGACCGCCGGAACCCTTCTTACGACCGCTGGAAGCCTTCTTACGACTGCCGGAAGCCTTCCGACGACCGCTGGAGACTTTTCAACGATTGCCGGAAACTCGCCGACGGCTGCCGGAGGTTTTTCGATGACTGCTGGGAACCTTCCGGCGGCTGCCGGACACTTTCCGACGACCGCTTGATGTTTTCCGGCGGTTGCCGGAGCTTTAGCCAGGGAAAAACAAAATGATTTTGACTGAATTTACCACCCGAAGGCTTCGTCCGTCATCCATAACCCCTGCACTTTCAGCGTCTGTTCGATAATTTCACGGGCGATACCTTCGCCGCCACGGAGGGCGGAGACATATCCGGCAATGGCCTTGATTTCGGGCGCAGCCGTCGACGGCGCCACCGCCAGGCCGACCCGTTGCATCACGGCGTAGTCGGGAATATCATCGCCGGCATAGACGGTTTCGTCGTCCCTCAGTCCCGTTTTCAGGAGGAAATCCTCGTAATCATGTATTTTCACCGCGCTACGCAGGTAGATGTGCTGAACGCCGAGGTTGGCATAGCGTGTCCGGATATTTTCCGTGTATGCACCCGTGATGATGCCGATTTGATAACCGCATTTGATGGCCAGTTGCATCGCGTAGCCGTCCTTAATATGGGCGGTACGCATCGGATCGCCGTTCTCGGCCAGCGAAATACGGTCGGACGACAATACGCCGTCCACGTCGAACAGGAATGCTTTGACTTTGCGCAAGTCATAAGGAATACTACTCATGTTTTTTTCTTTACAAATGTTTGTACTGATCAGTTGATAGAGATTTTTCATATCCGGGTCGGTCAGCAGCGACAAATGCCGTTTCATGACATCCCGGTCGTTGCGAACCGCCGGCCCCGTCTGTGCCGTTTCGGGAGGCAGGGCGTGGATTTTGGCGGCGGTTTCGTCGATTAGCGGCAGCAAGACCTCCGCCGGAAGACCTTGTCCGGTGACTATTTTGCCGGCCAGCGCATACATGTGGTTGCTGAAATTACAGGCAAACACGGCGGCCAGATGCAGATGTTTCCGTTTTTCGGAAGAAAGTGTTTGCACGCGCCCCGACAGCCGGCCGGCGATTGCGCGAAGCCCGGCTTCCTCCTCCGGCGAACAGGCCTCAATGAAACAGGGTGCCTGTCCGAAATCCGTTTCCCTGTTTTTGGAGAAAGTTTGCAGCGGATAAAGTACGCCGTAACGTTCGGCATGACCTTTGAAAATGTCCATCGGCAAACCTCCCGCCGTATGAATCCAAAGTGCGTGATTGGCCGGAATCCGGGTGATGAGATCGGGAAGAACGTCGTCCTTCACGGCGAAAACATAGAGGTCGGCATCACGAAGAATCGCATCCGTCTCCGTCGTCCATGCCGCGCCGTCCAGCCGTCCGGCCAGTGTCCGCGCCCCTTCCGCGCTCCGGCTGTATACCTGTTCAACGGAGAAACCCGCCTTCTGCATCGCCGGCGCCAAATGAACGGCAACGTTCCCGGAACCGATAAAGACTACTTTCATACTTGTTACTGTGTTGCTCATACGAATCAGGGATCCGGTTACCAACTGCCCGTGTGCACGTTTTCCCATAGCAGATGCGCCTCGTCGAACGGTTTCCGCACCTGATCCTTATGTCCGAACGCAAGAATGGACACGATGCCGAACGATTCCGGAATATCCAGCAGTTCGCGCACATACTGTTCGGCGTCCGTGCCGTCTCCGGTCTGCCGGTTCCGGATTTGGCACCAGCAACTGCCCAGTCCCAGGTCTTCGGCCTGCAACTGCATGTAGATGGAGGCGATGGAAGCGTCTTCGATCCAGGCGTCGCTTTTGAAGCGGTCGCCGGCTGCCACAACCGCCAGCGCACAATGTTCGATGAAAGCGGCGCCGGTGCTTTTGCATCCGGCCAGTTTTTTCAGCATGTATTTATCTTCTACGGCCACGAACTGCCACGAAAAGGCGCTTTTGGAAGTCGGCGCCATCAGGGCGGCTTTCAGAATCAGTTCCGCCTGTTCGGGCGATAACGGTTCGTCCGTAAATTTGCGCGTGCTTCGCCGCGCGGTAATCAACGATGTGAAATGTTCCATATTCTTTTATTCTTACGTTTAGGACGGACAAAGGTAAAAAACTTTTGGCTAAATCGTAAACAATGAAATAGACGGGTGCATTTCAAATTGTTGCGAATTGAATAAGGTTTCGTTTCTCGCAGATTTCCGCGAATTTAACCCCTAACTCCGCTCAAGTTAGGTAGTCTATACCGATTTTGGCGAATAGCCGTTGTGTTTTTTGAGTTATTTCGGAGCGATGCCAAGAATCTCTGATTTTCATTTTGTAGATGGTTTTTGAGAGTTCAATAATGTCTTTTGATTATGGCAAAAACTTGTTTTTGTCATGTAGTAAAGTATTCTATACCCGCATATGCGGGTAGTACAGGCAATCTCGCTTCTCTGATTTTCAATTTTTACCGGCTTGCAGGAACCGTGTCGGTAGCCGGGACGGTTCTTTTACGGCGACGGAAAATCTCCGTCAGGTAAGAAAAGTCTTTGTGAAACATGACCCCCACGCCTTGCCGGGTCAATGACTTCATGTTATAGCGATACATGTCGTTGGCATGATTATACGCTTTCAAACGGATTTCGCCGCCCGGAGTCAACTTGTATTCCAGGTCAAATTCGCCGATGAAAGCGTTGGTTTGGATCATATAATTCTTGTATCCGAAATTCCCGTTGAAAAGCAGCCGGTTGTCCAGCAATTGGCTGGAGAGTAACATCTCTACCTCCGTATCCGTGAATCCATCTTGCCGGGAACGGATGTTGGTGCCGATCTGCACCTTATCCGTCAGGCTGTTCAGGATATTGGATAATTGCGAAGACAGGGCCGACGAGGCCACCGCACTAAATTCGTTGGAGCGGAAATCATTGCGCGAATAGTCGGGTGTATAGAATTTATTAAGTGCGAGGAGATAGACGATTTGCCGCGCCATCATGTCTTCGGTATCAATGAACGACTTCACCTGCCGCGCCAGTTCGCCGGTCGAGTTGGGCAGTTCCATGTCGAACGAGATGGTAGGACTTTGCAACCGTCCATTCAGGTTCAGCACGCAGTTGACGGGGATGCTGGTGCGCAGTGTCTCTTTCCCCAGCGACTGGTCGAGGTCTTCGATATTGGCCGTCAGGAAGTAGATCGCATTCAGGCTCAGGTTGGCATCCATCGGGTCGCCCCTGAAGTCGATACGGCTGCCTTCGCGTATCTGAAAGTCTTTGCGAATCACCTGTTGCAGGCTGAAATTGTAGCTCCCGTTCCGGATCGTATAACCTCCGTACAGGGCGAGGTTGGTTCGCGAGCCGTATTGTATCCTGATGTCTCCGCTGCCGGCGCCTCTGATTTTATCGCCGCTCGTGGGATCCATCACCAACTCCAGATTCGCATCCGGAGTGACATCTACCAGGCAATTAACCCGGACTTCGGCGCCGTCGTCATCCCCGTCATTCGGAAGTTGTGCGGCGCCGGCAAGCGCCGGCTGCCGGTCGGCGTCCTGCAGGTCTCCGAACCGGATAAAATCATACTCCCCGGCGGTAGAACCGTTCATAAAGTTGAATCCCATGTTTGTTCCCGCGCTGCTTTGCAGGTTGGCATCAATCGTTACCAACTGGTCGTTGCCCTTGATTTGCGCATTGCCGCTGCCGTATACCGTTCCGTATATCTGTGGATCGACGGGTTCGGGCACGTCATAAATCAGCAGGTTTTGCGCCTGCACATGCACCTGATAACTGAAATCCTTCAAGTATTTGTATTGTACGTCAAAACTGACGGCGCCCCGGTTCCCGTTCTTGTCGGAGACCGTGATATTTTCGCCCCGAATGGAAGTGGGAGAGAGGTGTATACTGTCGGAAAAGGCGTAATCCGTATGGAGAAAATCCACGCCGATGCGGCCGTCTTTTACCAGCGCCTCGCCTTCAAAGGAGAGCTTGGAGAAAGCGCCGAAGAGGTGGACATGACCGAACGCGCGTCCCTCGACAACAGGGCTGAAGGCGTCTACGTAGGGATAAAGCAACGCCAGGTTGATGTCGTTGGCATTGAAATGAAGCGAGATGCCTGCTTTGGCGCCCACCGGGTAGATGTCTCCGTGTACGTCCGTATAGGTAGTATCGTTTTTGTAAATCGTGCCGAGCAGTTGAATCCTTTCCTCGTCGTTGTCCCATTCGCCGGTAAGATTGAGCCGTCCCTGCACCGCCCGGTTGAAGGAAAAGTTTTGCACTTCCAGCACGGCGTTCATGGCGGGCGTGCCGTAGAGATTCTGCAAGGACACGGTGCCGGTGGCTCTGCCGCCGAATTGCAAGGCGCGGATATTCACCACGTCGAAGACATGGCTCAGTTCAATATCGTTCAGATCAAGCTGGATGGCTTCCCGGGGGTTTTGAGCGGAGGCGGTGCCGTTGATGCGCAGATATTGGTCTCCTTTCGAGATATAAAAATTGTCGACGGTCATATTTCCGTTTATAATCGTGATGGAGGCCGGTTCCATATGCCAGATGGAATCCCGCAGCGTCAGCCGGTTCGGTTCCAGGGTGATTTCCGTGCGCAAGGTTTGTTTGCCGTCTTCGCTTTTATCGCTGACAAAGAGCATTGACGTGGAAATATCGACCTTTATTCCGTTGTCCGTATGTTCGGGATTGTTTTCCCAGGTCAGGGAGGTACGGATATGGTCGCCGGAAGCTTCGGAATTTACCTGCAACAGATTTCGGGCTTTTTTCCGGTTGATAAACGTCGTTCGGGCCTGCATGCGGATGACTCCCTCCGGATTGTCGAGTTCCACGGAGCCGTATTCAAAGACGGATTTGCCGATCCTGAATTTAGGCAACAGGGCGTTTATCCGGAGCGTATGCCGGAGGTTGTCGTATTGTCCGGAAAGATGTCCCTGTTCGATATTGGCAAAGGGCAGGTGAAAGGTCTTGGAGAGCGCTTCGGTATTTCCGACGGTCATGATCAGGTAGAAGGCATTGTCGTGTATGTTCGCGTATTCCTTCAGGGGGAGCGAAGGGAGACAGGTATGCACCGTCTTCAGGAGCGAAGGCCAAAGGGATGCAAAGGAATAGGTTCCGCCGACTTCGGCGTTTACGAGGTCTGACGTTACGGTCAGTTTCCGTCCGTTCGTATCGTCGCCGGCCCGGATATACAGCGAATCAAGGTGAAACGTGTCCGACCGCGTATGGAAGGAAAAATCATTCACCGCAATCCGTCCGTTGAAGTTGTCCGGATGATTTCCGGTAAAATCGGCGGCTAAGGTCAGGGACAGTTGCGGGTCTTCGTATTTATCGGTCAGGAACAGTTTATCGGGTCGGAAATCGGTCAGGCCGGCGAAAAAACGGAATGCGGGACGCTGACCGTCGTTGTTTTTGAAGAAGCCTTCCGCATGTAGTTTCCCGTTGGCGTCATCCATGTCGATACGGCCATTAAATTCTTTCCGCCCGAAGTTGCCGGAGAGCAGGATGTTTTCGTAACGGTATTTCCGGTAGTCCAACTGATACACCTGCGCCTGTATGTCGCCGGCAAACAAGCCGTTCACAGGCCATGCGGCATTTATTCCGGCCTTGAAACGGACAATGCCGTAAGGATTTCCTTCTTCAAAGAGTTCATTGATTTTTAACTCGGACGACGCGGCTTCACCTTTCAGGTAGAAGGCGATGTTTTCGTCCTTTTTGTGTCCGATAAGCATGTCCATTTGAATGGAGCCGATGTCCGAGTGCAGATTGCCGCACGCCACCAGATGATCGGTAAATCCGGAGATTTCGCCGTTGAACGTCAGGTGAGTCAGCCGCTGCACGACCTGTTCCGGCAAGACCGGTCTTTTTTCCTGAAAGTGGTTGAGGACGGAGGCCAGTTTGTCGACGCTCAGATATAACCGGTCAATGCGTCCGAACAAATACGTTTTTTCCGGATGCCGGATTTCCTTCACTTCCATTTGGCCGAGCAGCGAGAGCGTGCCGTTTTGTTTTAAGGTCAGTTTGTTTACCGTGAGGTCGTCGATCTGTCCCGAAACCTCGGCGGCCACCTCCACCCGGTCTGTGAAGTGAGCCAGGACGGGCGCAAAGGCGGAAAAGTCTCTCAGGCCGACTTGCGAAGGCGCCAGATGAAGTTCGAGCGGGGCTTCGGTCAGGCTTCCGGCGCTGTCCCGGCGGAGGGAGGCGCCGGTGATCTGAAGCAGCGTTTCCGGGAGACGGATATTTAAATCGGTTAAGGCCACTTCCTGCCGGTTGCCGGTCACCTCGGTCGTGAGGTTGTCTAAACGAAAGCCGGAACGTTCGCGGAAACTTAATTTGCGGACATGAAGGTTCAGACTGTCTTTGCCGGCTATTTCCAGGGCGATTTTCCCGTTCAGGTCGAGGATTTGCAGATGTCGGGCGTCGAACGCCGGATGTTCCGGCGCCCGGCTGTCGTGATAACTGATTTCCCCGTGATGAAACAGAATGGAGTGGATTTGCAGCTCGATGTCAGGAGTCGACGTCGTGTCTTTGGAAGCGAAGGCGTCGATCAGGAATTGCAGGTTCAGGGCGCCGTCGGGCGTATCTTTCTTCAGGTGGAGCGAAAAGTGGAACAGGCGGATGTTCGTGAAGATCCATTTCTTTTGAAACAGCGGGAAGATTTTGAATCCGGCGGAGAGGTGACCGGCTTCAAACAACGGCTCTCCGCCCTGATCCGCCAGGGATACGTCTCGCAGTACCAAACGGCTTAACCATTCGATATTCACTTTTCCCACGTTTACCGGGACATTCAACTGCCGGGATAATTCGTTGCTTGCCCGTGTGGCGATTGTCTCCTGGACTTGCGGGATACGCAGGAGGATGACCGGCACGGCATAAAGCAGGGCGAACAGGATGAGAATGACGATTGTTATGTATTTTAGAACTTTGATAGCCTGTTTTCTTTTGTATTATTGTACTTGTGTAACCGTCTGATTAAAACCGCATCTTCGGGAAAAAACCGGACGGATTGAAATTTGCCGTGCAAAAATAAGCAATATTGCCATAGATGTTGTTATTTTGCAGTCTAATTTTTCAGAATGAACATAACTATTTTAGGAATCGAATCGTCGTGCGACGATACATCCTGCGCCGTGATACGCGATGGCGTGCTGCTGTCGAATGTCATTGCCGGCCAGGCGGTGCATGAGGCCTACGGCGGCGTGGTGCCGGAACTGGCGTCACGCGCACATCAGCAAAATATCATCCCCGTGGCGACGGAAGCCCTCCGGCAGGCCGGTATCCGGCCCGCGGCGTTGAGCGCCGTTGCTTTCACGCGCGGGCCGGGGCTGCTGGGTTCGTTGCTGGTTGGCGTCTCCTTTGCCAAAGGACTGGCCGCATCGTTGAAGATTCCCATGCTGGAGGTGAATCACCTGCAGGCGCACGTGCTGGCGCATTTTATCAAGACCGAACCCGGCGACGGGCGCCATCCGCAGTTCCCGTTCCTCTGCCTGCTGGTCTCCGGAGGCAACTCGCAAATCATCCGGGTGACGTCCCGCAACTGCATGGAAGTGATCGGGCAAACCATTGACGATGCCGCCGGCGAAGCGTTCGACAAATGTGCCAAAGTGATGGGCTTGGGTTATCCGGGCGGGCCGTTGGTCAACCGGCTGGCAAAAGAAGGCCGTCCGGATGCCTTCACCTTCAGCAAGCCGCATGTACCGGGCTATGATTACAGTTTCAGCGGTCTGAAAACCTCCTTTTTGTATACCCTGCGCGATGCCTTGAAGACGGATCCGGATTTTATCGAATCACACAAGGCCGATCTGTGCGCTTCCCTGCAAGCCACCGTTGTCGCGATCCTGATGGATAAACTGCGCAAGGCCGCCCGCGACCTGAAGATAAACGAAGTGGCGGTCGCCGGAGGTGTCTCCGCCAATTCGGGACTGCGGGACGCCTTCCGCGAACATGCCGCCCGGTTCGGATGGAACGTCTATCTGCCGCCCAATGCCTTTACGACGGACAATGCGGCGATGGTCGCCATCACCGGATATTATAAATTCCTGGACGGCGACTTTTGCGCAATGGACGCCGTGCCTTACGCCCGCGTATCTACCACCTTTTAACTGTAAACAGAAAATGAAAGCAGAAATTATTACCATCGGAGACGAACTGTTGATCGGACAGGTCGTCGACAGCAATTCCGCCTGGATGAGTCAACAACTGAACGGGCATGGTTTTCAGGTCGTCCGCAAGACGACGACCGGCGACGACGAAGACGCCATCATTGCCGCCATCGAGGCCGCCCGTTCCACCGTTCCGCTTGTATTGGTGACGGGCGGGCTTGGGCCGACGAGAGACGATATAACATTGCGGACGCTGTGCCGGTATTTCGGCGCACAGTTGCATTTTTCGGAAGAGGTATATACTGATATGGAACGTCTTTTCCGGCAACGCGGGCGGGTGATGAACGAGTTGACGCGCCTCCAGGCGATGGTGCCGGACGAGTGTACCGTGATCCGCAATCAGGCCGGAACGGCGCCGTGCACCTGGTTCGAGCGTGACGGCTCCGTGCTGGTGTCGATGCCGGGCGTACCTTCGGAAATGAAGTGGCTGATGACGCATGAGGTATTGCCCCGTCTGGCGCAACGCTTCCACCGCGATCTGCACATCCTGCATCACACCTGCTTAGTCAGGGATTATTCCGAGTCCGAACTCGCCCTCCATCTCTCCGGCTTTGAAGACCGGCTGCCCTCCCTTGTCAAACTGGCTTATTTGCCCCAGGCAGGCATCATCCGCCTGCGCCTTTCGGCTTACGGTACGGACGGGAAAGAAGCCACCGCCGCGATAGCTCTTTGCCGGGCGCAGTTGGAAAGCCTTCTCGAAGGGCATCTCTTAGCCGTCGAAGACCAAGGTACGGAAGTCCTCCTCGGCGACTGTTTGCGTGCGCGGAGATGTACCGTTGGCACGGCGGAGAGTTGCACGGGCGGTTCCATCGCCGCGTTGCTGACTTCCGTAGCCGGTAGTTCGGACTACTTTGCCGGAAGCGTGGTGGCATATGCCAATGCGGTGAAGCGACAGGTCTTGGGCGTTTCGGAGCACGATTTGCAGCAGCACGGCGCCGTGAGCCGCGAAGTGGTCGAACAGATGGCGCGGGGAGCGTTGCACGTATTGGGATGCGACTATGCCGTAGCGACATCGGGCATCGCCGGGCCGGGCGGCGGCACGCCGGAGAAGCCCGTCGGGACGATTTGGGTCGCCGTGGCCGACAAAGACGCTGTCGTCTCTGCCTGCTACCGTTTCGGCACGGTTCGCGAACAGAATGTCCAACGCACCGTACAGACAGCCCTGTTGATGCTGTTGGACAGGGTGAGAAAATAAAGATTCGACGAAAAAGCGCCGGAAGCCGTGGAAGCGTTGTTTTCGTACTCGTCGAACGGATCCGTACCCATGCCTGCGACTTACGAATGCCGGATCAACAATCAGAATAACGAACCTTTGGAAGACATGTCGCTTGTCATCGTCAGTTCCACCGGCGAGAGCATTACGCATAAGTATCCGAATATTATAGCCGGCAAAACGACCGCAACCATATATAAAAAACTCCGGCAGAGACTCGACTTGCACATCTCTGCAATTAAACAAAAGTTTCCCGTTCGAAACGAAAAGCCGCCCGGAGTCCGGTTCTGTTTCCCGTTCCGAACGGGAAGCCGCCCGGAGTTCGGTTCCGTTTCCCGTTCCGAACGGAGAACCGCCCGGCGTCCGGTTCCTGCTTTCGTTCGGAACGGACATTGCCGGGCGGTTGTCGGGGAGTTATGATCAGGCTTCTTCCTGTTCGGAGGCGGCGGCTTTCTTGCGACCCTTGCGTTGGGCGAGCAGCGTCTTGTAGTTTTTGACCCGTTCGTTCCAGCTTACGGCGAAGTTGTAAACCGGATCGACGATTCCGGGCGCGGGGGCGCTGTCGGGCGAATCGTATCCGGCGGCCAGCAGGAGGGCGTCGATCTGGTTGATGATCGTCACGTAATAATGTTCTACCCGGAGGCGTATCTTTTGCAGATCGGCCTTCGGCTTGAGGGCGCTTTCGTTGTAGCGTTCTTCGCGCAGGGCGAGGAAGCGGTTCTGGGCATCGGTGAGGGCTGCGATCCAGACGGACAGGTTGAGTGTGCCGACCTCTGCGGCATACTTCCCGCCGAGGTCTTGCAGCAGGTTGGTGATGGCGCCGGATTCTTCATCGTACCCGCCCGCAAGGATGTCCTTCTTGTAGTGTTCGAGCACGATCAGCAGGGCTTCGGCGGCTGTCTGCACTTTCGTGTCGGGCATGTGGCAAAGCGCCTCGACGGTCTTGAGGATGGAGCTGAAGATGTGGTCGCGCTCCTTGTCGGTGTCTTCCTGGGCTTTGGTAAACTGACTCTTGCGAATCAGCAACAGCAGTTCGTCGGCCTTGCCGAACAGCACGAGCCAGGTGGCAAACAGCGCCTCGATGTTCAGCGTTTTTCCACCGGTAGCTTCTACTTCTTTCTTAAATTCAGCCATAAACTGAAACCATTCTTCGTTGTGAAGATGCTGGATAATAAATCGGATAATTTTCATGTCTAATTCAATTTTAATGTTAAAAAAATCAATGATCGGTCTGTTTTTCAATAAAACCGATCAAATGTACGACAAAAAATTTAATTCAACTGCTTCGTACGGAAATTTCTTTACGCAATCACCCAAAAACACATATCTTTGCCGGAATAAGGAAATATATCTGATCCTGTGCTACTAAGAGCACCGGAGAAGATAAGGTTTTTTTATGGCGATCGCGAAAAAAAGGGCGGTGCCGGGGTGATGTCGCCTTTTTTTCTTTCCCCTTTCATATTCCTGTTTTACAAAACCTCATTTTCACCTCATTTCTCTAATAGAACAACCCCAGTAGCCGGAAATGATCCCACACCTCAACCACATTATCTCATTTTCATTCATACCTGTTTTCAAGTTTGATTTGAATGAAGAGTATCGTTGTTTTTCAAAAAAATGAACTGTACGGTTTGGGTGATTGTTCATACAATGCTATCTTTGCACCGCGAAATATAATAAAAAGTGAATATGACTTTAAAGTTTATTACTGCCGAAGAGGCAGCAACGTACGTCAAACATGACGACAACGTCGGATTCAGTGGGTTTACACCTTCGGGATGTCCGAAAATCATTCCTCAAGCGATCGCCCGACGGGCGGAGGAAGAACATGCCAAAGGCAATCCGTTCAAAATCGGAATGTTTACCGGCGCATCTACGGGTGACCGGCTGGATGGGGCGCTGGCACGCGCCAAAGCAATCAAGTTCCGTACGCCGTATCAGTCCAACAAGGACTTGCGTGCATCATTGAACGCCCGCGAGGCGCAGTATTTTGACCTTCATCTGTCCGAGTTGGCGCAGGGTTTGCGTTATGGATTTTTCGGCAAAGTCAATGTGGCGGTCATTGAAGCATCGGACGTGACGGCAGAGGGTGAAATCGTGCTGACGGACGCCGTCGGTAATTCACCGACCCTGTGCCGGCTGGCGGACAAGATTCTGATCGAACTGAACCGCTTTCATCCCCGGGAAATCCGGGGGATACACGACCTGTATGAACCGGCAGATCCGCCTCTGCGCCGCGAGATTCCCGTCTATACGCCGTCCGACCGTATCGGGTCGCCGGTGCTCAAGGTAGACCCCCGCCGCATCGTGGGCGTGGTGGAGACGAATGTAACGCCGGACGGCAACACGTTTACGCCGCTGGATGAGGTGACGCTGGCCATCGGGCGTAATGTGGCCGATTTTCTGGTAAGCGAAATGAAAGCCGGCCGGATACCCGCTTCGTTCCTGCCGTTGCAAAGTGGCGTGGGTAACATTGCGAACGCCGTGTTGGGCGGCATGGGCGATCACAAGGACATCCCGGCCTTCGAGGTGTATACCGAAGTGATTCAGGACGCCGTCATTCAATTAATGAAGACCGGACGGGTAAAGTTTGTCAGCGGCTGTTCGCTGACGGTAAGTCCGGAAGTCTTGCGCGAAATCTATGCCGACCTGGACTTTTTCAAAAGCCGTCTGCTGCTTCGTCCGCAAGAAATCTCGAACAATCCCGAAGTGGCTCGCCGCATGGGGTTGATTGCGATCAATACGGCGCTGGAAGCCGATATTTTCGGCAACATCAATTCCACGCACGTGTCCGGGACAAGGATGATGAACGGTATCGGCGGATCAGGCGATTTTGCACGGTCGGCTTACATGTCGATCTTCACGACCCCGTCCACGGCCAAGGACGGAAAGATCAGCGCCTTTGTGCCGATGGTATCGCACCTGGATCACAGCGAACACTCGGTGAAAATCATGGTCTCCGAGTATGGCGTTGCTGATTTGCGCGGCAAATCGCCGGTTCAGCGGGCACGTGTCATCATCGACAACTGCGTGCATCCGGACTACCGGCCGTTGTTGAACGAATATCTGAATATGGGCGTTGCCGGCCATACGCCGCAAAACCTGAAAGCCTGTTTCGCCTTCCACCATGCCCTGGCCGAGAAAGGAGACATGCACTTGACGGACTGGAGTAAATATCATTGAGCATGGAGCATGGCCGGATTACAGCCGTATCTTTAGTCCTATGCCGGCGACAAATCCGTCGAGCGGCGCATAGATGTCATTGAATACGGGTTGTGTGACGGCGCCGGAATAGATCGGGCCGAAGCGGGTTTGCCGGGTATCCGTGAAGTTTTCGAAGTTGGCGTAGATGGAAACAGGCTTCCATATCTTTTCGATCATCACCCCGCAGATCCAGTAACTTTTGCTGTTTGTGCCGTCAGTCAGTTTTTGAGGACTGTAGTAATAGGCTTCCAGCCCGATCTTCCACCGGTCTTCCACCTCATACATCAGGACGTTGTTAAGCCTGTGTTTCGAGGTCAGGGGATTTTGATAACGTACGCCGTCCGCATCAACGACGGCATCCGTCCAGGTATAGCCGATGAAAAGCGTGAAGTCGGCATAGGAGATTTTCAGATTGGTTTCCGCCCCGCGGGTATCCGTATGTCCGTCGATATTCCGGAATCGGTATTGTCCGTCGTCGAGAGGCTGAAGCATCAGGGGGCGGCGAAGGTTGGTATAAAAAAACAGTTGATTGACGGAAAGTGCGACATCATCGCCGATGCCGGTCATATAGTTCACATCGGCATTGGCTCCATAGCTGCGTTCCGGGCGGTTTGCCTCCGGGTCGATGGGGAGAACGTGGCGGTAATGGAGGCGTTCGCTTTCTTCGGTGAACAGGGTCGGTGTCTTGTAGCCTGCGCCTCCGCCGATGCGCGAAGTCCATTTCGGGCTGAGGGAGAGCAGGGCGGAGATGCGGGGCAAGAGGGAGAAACCGTAATTGACCGCGTAATCTCCCCGCAAGCCGCTTTCGATGCTTAACCGGTCGGACAGGCGCGCAGTGTTCTGCACGAACAGTCCGGCGGTTGTCTGGGTATAATCACGCGCGGGAGCGTCCGTCTGCTTTTTTTCGGTAAAACGGTCTGTCCACAAGTTTCCGCCGGCGATCCATTCGACAGCGTCGCTCGAATGAAGGTAGTTGATTTCGGAAAAAGTCCCGTCCTGCCGTCCGTCGAACGTATAACCGGGAATCTCCGTCACACGGTGGAAATAATGGTAACTGTTGCGAATCGTCCATTTGGCATGGTCGTTCAGCGTGTGTTCAAGTGAAAATTGGGAGCTGAGTCGTTGCGTGCCGTTATCTTCGAAATAGCATTGTTCGCTACCCTGCTCTCCACTGATGTAACGCATGTCTCCGCCGAGCCGTTTTTCGACACTCGTGTTCAGTCCGAAATTTAACGTCGTACGCGGGTTAAAGTAAAGGAACAGGCGCGGGTTTAACGTATAACGTTCAAACTGCGGAATGGCGGAGAAGCGGATACCTGCGGGATCGTAAGCCGCATTACTGTTGCGTGCGGCAAAGAGCGTCAGTCCGGCCTTGTTGAAGCGTTGGGCGTAAAACCCGCTGAGGTCAAGTCCTTGTGCAGAAGTGCCGCTGAAATGGAAAGACAATTCGCGTTCCTTGTCCGGCGTTTTGGAGATCAGGTTCACCAGTCCGGCGATGGCTCCGCCGCCGTAGAGCGTCGAAGAAGCGCCTTTGATGATTTCTACCTGCCGGAGGTCGAGCGGCGGAATCTGCAACAATCCCAGTCCGCCGGCGGCGCCGGAATAGATCGGAAAACCGTCTTTGAGTATCTGCGTGTAGCGGCCGTCCAAACCCTGTATGCGTATGGAAGCGTTAGCCGAAAGGGGCGACGTCTGTTGCGTTTGTATGCCGGTGCTTTCATTCAGTAGCATACGTATGTCGCCGGGGCGCATGTTGCCTTTTTCTTCGAGTTCTTCCCCGCTGATAAATTCGACGCGGGTAGGGAGGCTTTGGATGGTACGTGTCGAGCGCGTCGAGGTGATGAAGATTTCTTCCAGCGTCTCGGTTTCGACTTCGAGGAAGATTTCTACCGGCCGGTCGTCTTCGAGCGGGAAGAGAAACGTCTGCCGGATTTCCTGATAACCGAGGCAGGAGAAACGGAAACTCTGTCTCCCGTCCGGAATGTGATGCAGGACGACAAGTCCGTCGGCGTCGGCAATCGTACCGTTGCGTGTGCCGTCGAGCATGACGGCGACGCCGGGCAGTATTTCCCTGTCGTCGGCATCTTTAATCACTGCCCTGAATGTGTTTTGGGCATGAATGGCGCTACCCGAAAGGAGCGTTGCAAGTAGAAAGATATATATTTTCATAAGGCAAAGATACTATAAAATGACTATTCGAACCAAATATGGATGCATTTCAAATTGTCGCATTGTATCATTTCCCATGTTTTCTCTATCATCTCCTTTGTCTTGAACACGATTTTCAGGATTTCAGGATGAACAGGATTTCGTCGCTATTATTGTCGTAGCATCCTGTAATCTTTTTATCCATTCAAAAAAAAACGGCTCGTGTGATTTCAATCCGGCAAATAAAAAATCTCCCCAAAGATTCAAAATATTTACAAAACAGGCTCATTTTCTCAATCACTTTCTTTACTTTTGCCCATTGTAACATATAGATAAATATTATGAAGGCATTAGAACGATTAGTTGCAGATAAACTTCTGAAGATAAAAGCGGTAAAATTACAGCCGGCAAACCCCTTTACTTGGGCATCCGGATGGAAATCACCTATATATTGTGATAACAGGAAAACACTTTCCTATCCTCCCATCCGTAATTTCATCAAGTTGGAATTAGCGCGTATCATTACCGAAAAGTACGAAAGCGCCAATGCGATAGCAGGTGTTGCCACGGGAGCCATTGCCCAGAGCGCTATGGTTGCCGACCTTTTAGGCATGCCGTTCGTATACATACGCTCGTCGCCCAAAGATCACGGATTGGAAAACCTGATTGAAGGCGAATTGAAACCGGGTTCCAAAGTCGTGATTATCGAAGACCTTGTTTCAACAGGCGGGAGCAGTCTGAAAGCGGTGAACGCGGTACGTAATTTCGGATGTGAAGTCATCGGGATGCTCGCGATCTTTACATACGGATTTCCGATAGCCGAACAGCAGTTCAAAGAAGCCCGGATCACGCTCACCACGCTGTCAAATTACAATGCGGTAATTGAAGAAGCCCTTCGAACACATTATATTGATGCCTCGGAAGTCTCTATTTTGCAAGAATGGCGGAAAGACCCTGCCCATTGGGAACCGGAAGTCTGAGAGGCAGAAATCTTTAAACTTGATTATATGACAGAATATACCAGCGAAATAAAAACTATTCCATATAGTGATAAGAGCGTTTTTGCGCTACTCTCCGACTTGTCAAATCTGGAGCGGATTAAAGACCGCATACCCCAAGAGATGATCCGGAATTTCTCGTTTAGCAGCGATCGTTGCAGTTTCGAACTAAGCCCGGCAGGAATGATTGAATTTCAGATCGTAAATCGCGAGCCGAACAAAGTCATTAAGTTTGAAACGACAAATTCACCGGTACCGTTGCTCCTCTGGATTCAACTGAAACAGGAAAACGAATCGGTCACAAAGATGAAAATAACGGTGCGCGCCGAATTGAACCCCTTCCTCAAGCCGATGGTGTCCAAACCGCTACAGGAGGCGGTGGATAAAATATCCGCTGCGATTGCAACATTCCCTTACGAATAAAACACCGCTGCGTATGGCTCAGAAACTTTGGGAAAAAAATGTACAAGTCAATCGAATGGTCGAACAATTCACGGTTGGAAAAGACCGTGAATTGGATATTTACCTGGCAAAACATGACGCGCTTGGTTCGATGGCGCATATAACCATGCTTGAATCTGTCGGGCTGCTGGCCGATGAAGAATTGAAACCGCTTCTCTCCGCGTTGAAAGAGATTTACACGCAGGCCGATAACCGGGCTTTCGTAATCGAAGAAGATGTGGAAGATGTTCATTCGCAAATAGAACTGATGCTTACGCGGCAGTTGGGCGATAGCGGTAAAAAAATTCATAGCGGACGCTCCCGGAATGATCAGGTTCTGCTTGATCTGAAACTTTTTACACGTGCGCAAATCCAGGAACTTGTCATGCTGACATCGAAGCTGTTTGACGTATTGATCACCCAAAGCAATCAATACAAAGAGACGCTTCTGCCCGGTTACACGCACCTGCAAATAGCTATGCCTTCGTCATTTGGCTTATGGTTCGGCGCCTATGCGGAAAGTCTGACGGATGATCTGCTATTGATGCAGGCGGCGTATAAGATTTGTAACCGGAATCCATTAGGCTCTGCCGCCGGTTATGGTTCTTCTTTCCCGTTGAACCGGACGATGACAACGAACCTGCTCGGATTCGATTCGCTTAATTATAATGTAGTGTATGCCCAAATGGGACGTGGGAAAATGGAACGCACCGTCGCCTTTGCCCTGGCCGGTATTGCGGCGACACTCGCGAAGTTGGCAATGGATGCGTGTTTGTTCAACAGCCAAAATTTCGCATTCATTACGTTGCCGGATCAGTATACGACCGGTTCCAGCATTATGCCGCATAAGAAAAATCCGGATGTATTTGAACTGACGCGCGCCAAATGCAACAAAATACAGGGCCTTCCACAACAGATTATGTTAATAAGCAATAATCTGCCGTCGGGATATTTCCGCGACCTTCAGATTATAAAAGAGATATTCCTTCCTTCGTTCGATGAATTGAAAGACTGTCTGCGGATGGTCACACAAATGATGCGTGAGGTCAAAATAAACGAACATATCCTGGATGACGAAAAATATGCGTTGCTTTTCAGCGTCGAAGAAGTAAACCGGCGGACATTGGGCGGCGTGCCTTTCCGTGATGCCTACAAGCAGGTGGGACTGGAGATTGAAGCCGGTAAATTCTCGCCCGGCCAAACAGTTTGTCACACGCACGAAGGCAGTATCGGCAACTTGTGTAACGAGCAAATCACATGCCTGAAACAGGAAATAATAGATGGATTTGCCTTTGAGAAAGTAAACCATGCCGAACAGAAACTGCTAAATTCCATATAAAATACATTTGTTTATGAGACGGCATCTTATCTTTTTATTTTTGCTATGCGCTTCGTGCATAAAGATGGAAGACCCGATCGGGAATTATCCGGTTTATCTGACATTAGATCTGACGTTTGAGGACAAAGCGTTACGGTCGGTTCCGAGCAGTAAGGCGTATACTTCGAAAGATATTAACGCAAATACGGAGCGCGTGGGCTTTGGAGGTGTATTGGTAGCACATGCTATTAACGGCAATTTTTGCGCTTTTGATTTAGCCTGCCCCAACGAAGTCAATCGTAATATATTGATTAAGGCCGATGCCGACCATCTCAATGCGGTGTGTCCTCAGTGCGGAACCAAATATGAAATCGGGGTCGAAGGCACCGGCGCACCTAACGGTGTAAGCAAATATTATCTGAAGAGATATACGGTAACAGGAAGCGACCCCCGATTGACCGTGACCAATTAAAATTGAAATAGCGCGTTTTTATAGTGATCTGTTTTGCATAAATAAAAAACTTATCTATCTTTGCAGGCGCAAAACGGCTTGTTGCGACGGCCAAATGCGGAAATAGCTCAGTTGGTAGAGCACGACCTTGCCAAGGTCGGGGTCGCGGGTTCGAGTCCCGTTTTCCGCTCATCAGTCATAGGCTGCTCGAATGGTGGAATTGGTAGACACGAAGGACTTAAAATCCTTTGGCTATTGCGGCTGTGCGGGTTCAAGTCCCGCTTCGAGTACATAGGCGAACGCCAATAATCAAATTACAGGGAAAAGCCATAGAGATAATCAATTTTTATGCGCGAGATGAACGCTAATATCTTTTCCCTTCCCATTTAACAGAATTGCAGCAGAGATACAGGGTTCATGACATTATTGCTGACATAAACAAGCATTTGTCCCCCTTATTCCCGGACAACAATAAGGGAATAATTCATCATTTCCAGCTCATTTGTCTGAACTGTGATTTCAATATGATTTCAATGATTTTTATGATTAAGAAAAATCATATGAATCAAAATAATCACTTTAAAAATCACAGTTCAGACAGGATGAAGCAGTCGCCGAAACACCAAGTCTGTCGGTTGTATGGGCGGTTGCTTCACTGCGTTCGCAATGACGAGGTGCAGCGGATACCACATTCATAATTCATAATTTTCTAATCATTGTCACGTCCTAAAAAAAGTTGACAAGTTCTACAATTTGAGCAAAAATATATTTACCTGAGTGCATAATTTTGAGGGTCTAAGTGAAAAACCTCTAAATTACACGTTTCAAATCAAATCGAAAAATCGAAAAATGCTTTTAATATATTATATGTCATCTAATTACAAGAAGAATTCGAAAATCAACGCACCACTACTAATTTTCAATTTAAAAAGTTGTATCTTTGCGACTAATAAAAAACAGCAACAATGATTATAGCGAATCCCATATACGACACCGTATTCAAGAAGCTCATGGAAAACGAGCGTCTGTCGAAGTTTTTCATCGGCACGCTGCTGGATAAGACCATCCTGTCGCTGGAGATGAATCCGCAGGAATTTACCTACAAAGTGGACGATACCAAAGACAAGAAATCCGGAGACAAGAAAAAACCCACTGTACCGGATATGCTCGGCTTTTCCTTTCTCAGAGTAGACTATGTAGCTACCATCCTGACGGAAGCCGGCGAACAGAAAAAGATTTTGATCGAAGTACAAAAGGCGTGGGAGCAGGATGACCTGACACGCTTTCGTACCTATCTGGCCGAGCAATACAGGAAAATAGACACCATAAACGGTATAAAGGTTGTTTTACCGATCACCACCATTTATGTACTGGATTCCAATTTGCCGGAGATGGACAGCGCCTGTATAAATATAGAGCGCGAGTACCGGGACATGATCACACGCCAGCTGATAACTGCCAGAAGTCCCTTTATCGAAAAACTGACGCACGACAGTTATGTGGTTCAGACGAAGCGAATCAAATCCGACCGTTACCAGACGCGGTTGGACAAGTTGTTGAGCGTATTTGAGCAGGACTATTTTGTCGACAATGCGGAAATGACAAAGATGTACAACTACCGGCCCGACGACGACGACGTAAAGGAGATGATCGATTTGTTACATTACGTCGGCACCGACCCCGAAGAGCGCAAGGCGCTTGAAATAGAACAGGAAGCCCACCGGACATGGACGGACTCCTTTGCAAAAGTAAACAGAGAAATCGAAGAGCAAGCCAAAGCCCTCGAAGAACAAGCCAAAGCCCTCGAAGAACAAGCCAAAGCCCTCGAAGAAAAGAACAAAGCCCTCGAAGAACAAGCCAAAGCCCTTGAAAAAAAGGACAAAGTCATCGAAGAGTTAGTCAAATCCAACGAAGAGCAATCCCAAGCCATTGCCGCCATAAAAAGACAGTTGGACGAAATGCAACGAAAGTAATTCAATGATTCAATGACGGGTGCATTTCAAATTCTCGCACTCGTCATTGCGACCCCTTCCTCACCCCTCTGCCCCTAAATCCCCTAAAGGGGACTTCCGCCGGATCACCAAAGTCCCCTTTAGGGGATTTAGGGGTTCGCGTCAAATACGACAATTTGAAATGCACTCTTCAATGACCGGCCGGCCGGATTTATTCAGCCAAAGGAAAATGAAAATCAAATATTTGAATCATTGAATCTTAACACCTTTCCAATATTTATTTGTATCTTCAACGTCATATGTATCATTATTTTTCCTATCTTTGAGCCTGACAACAAGTCTCCGCGACAGAAGATGGAACGAAATTGAGTGTTAATATTCCGTTTTATGCGAAACTGATCATTAATTTGACATTTTCGGGAGGGGAGAAAAAGTGGAAAGAATGTGTTTTTTGTACTTATGTGGATGATTTTTTATGATTAAATTGCGAAAAAATGAGCCTGTAACGCGCTGAAAGTCAGTCGACAAACTTTCATTAATGTTTATTGTGATTTTTTTTGGGGCGGATTTAAAAATAAATAAAAAACTCGTCGTATCTTTGCAGTGGAAAAATGAATGAATCATTTGTTGTTTTCAAAAATGGTTTTTTATTTTTCAGGCGAAGTTTGAATTATTTTAGTGGAATGGTATTTTATGGTTGGCGTCATCGCATGGCATATTTTTCATTCGTCCGGCTTTAAGTGAATCATGATCACTTGCCGGAAAAAAGAAAGCACGAGATGCTTCGTAAAATTTGCATGCAGCGAAAAACAACCTCAAAAGACAAACAGGAAGCGAAAAATTGAGTAAGTAACTAAAAATGTGATAAAAATTTGAGTATTAAATTTAAGAATGTACGTTTTGAAACAGAATTGGCATTTCATTGGCCCGCGAATTACTAATGAATTTGAGTAAGCACAGGCGTTAGATGAAAAGAAAGACGGTTCCAAAACAAATAAAAAGAGAAAAAATGATGATTTTAAATGTATTAATTAAAAAAGAATGTAAAATGAGAAAAATGTTTAAACTTTATGCGCTGGCAGCTATTTTTGCAGCCGGCTTGGTAGGATGCTCCTCAGAAATTGTTGATAAAGGAGTAGATCCGATAGGTAGTGAAGAAGTAGTAGCAGGTATTCCAACGTATGCTACGTTCCACTTTGAGGTGGAAGAAGCGCCGGCTACAAGGTCAGGTGCCACACCTGAAAGCGCTGCAGACCCGACAACGCCGACTCTTAGCACAGTGTCGAGTCTGCGTTTGTTCGTTTTTGATGCGCTATCAGGTTTGTGTGAGGCAAATAAATTAGAAACCGCTCCTCTGGTTACCGGTTCTAATTATATTTCGAGTACGGTGAAAGTGACTTCAGGTAACAAACGGGTGTTTGTGATTGCGAATGTGCCGACGTCTCATCCGCTTGATGCACTTTTAAATGAAACGGCCATCAAACCGAAGCCCGATCCCAGTCCTACTACCTATGCTCAGTTTAGTGAGCGCATCTATGACTTGGCAGGAGCAAACGGAACGCTTTTGGCTGCTACGCCGACAACGGTGCCTGGAGATATTGATGCAATAGCCAGGTTGCTTAATCCGTACGTAATGAGTAATGCCATTGACGCAAGTTCATTAAAAGCGCTTCACGCGGATGTTGACTCTACGGATTCAAGACAAGGTGGCGGTACGCTCGCTAATCCTACGCCTTCCGATGCTAAAAACCATATCACGCTGACTATTCAAAGGGAGATTGCTGCGGTAAAAGTCAATTATTATGATGCTGGTACTTTAAATGCGACGGATGGTAAAGGCACAATTGTTGCGTCTTCGATAAGATATACAATGGAAAATGTAAACCGTGCGCTTTACTTGTTCCAGCGATTTGCAGGTGATGGTGATCCGTCAACTCCGGCGCCACCCGCTCCGCTTTCCGCCATGCCAAGGGCGCCTTTTTTTGAATTGAATGCGGCTGCGAATGTTCCCAATTATCCCAACTATTATTACAGGGGATACGGAGGCAATGATGTGGCAGCTGTTGCTCCTAATGAACGGGCCGGTTACCTGACCGTCACTCAAACCGGCGGTAATGCCGTATTTATAACGGAAAACACGAGTGGCGATGCTCAATACGGAAATACGACGTATGCTGCGGTGGATGCTCAATTTTCACCGGCAATAGGGCAGGTTATAACGAATGTGAATTCTTCGAATCCCCTTGCATATAACCAATTAAGCAAATTGTTTACGGCTCATGTTTATAATACCGGCGCCTATACTGCGACAGGAACGTTATATCAACTTCGTGGAGGAATAGGGCAATTGGGAGGAACCAATATTTGGGACAATATCTTTTTCGCAGACGAAATAACAGCTTATAGAGTGGCTTACATTATTAACAACATTCCTTATGCTGTTAATGCGGAAACCGGATTTAATACCGGTTCCCCACACACGGCGCCTACCGGCGTTCCCACTGATGCAGCAGGTATTTCCGGTATAAATCCGACCTACGGTTTGACGTATGATAAGGAGCATAACAACCCGTCCAATGCAACGCTTGTTGCCGAGTATAAAAATGGCGGAAGAAGTTATTATCGTTTGGATATCGGACAAATAGAAGGCGGCAGTCTGATATATGGCGTTAAACGGAACCATTTCTATAGCGCTAGTATAACCAGTTTCAAGGGCATTGGCGAACCTACCCCGGGCGACTTGAATTATCCTCCCGGCGAATCGTTCAGCAAGCCTACGTTCATAACCGCTACCATTACGGTTGCACCGTGGCGTCTGGTTCCACTTCCGACACCTTTATGATAGTAAAAACAGAATAATTCACATGTGGGAGAGGAGGAACCTCCTCCTTTCCCCATGTATTTTCAAAAAAACAAATTAACAAAATAAAGATGATTTTTCCATTTTTGGTGTAAAACAAAAAAAGCAAGTTAAATATGGACAGGAAACCAATAAATAATAGAATAAAGATATGGGGTATTGCGCTATGCATGATCACCTCCTGCTTGTTGCTGATGCAGGGATGTATGAAAGATTCGATGGCGGACTGTGGGCTAAGCGTACGTGTTCAATACACCAGAAATAAAGATGGGGTAGATTTATTGGAAAATATAGATCGCCTTACGTTGTATGTTTTCGATGCAGAGGGTACGTTTGTAGGTGAATTTCCTTCAACCGGCACATTGTATAACGGTTTTACGATGCCGTTGTCGCTAAAGTCCGGCACATACACTTTCGTTGTCTGGGGAGGAAATCTGGACGATACGTATCAGTTGCCCTCCTTTGTACAGGGACGCACCAAACAAAACGATGAAGCGGTGTTGCTGAAAAATGTGGCCGCCGACAATACCATCACGGAGTTTCCGACCTCCTTGTATTATGGCACCTTGTCGAATGTCACGATAAAACCTTCCCTGCAGCGGGATCAGATTTTTACGATCAATCTGATCAAAGACACAAAAAATGTCAATGTGACGGCTACGGGGTTACCGATGGAAACAAGGGCAGAAAGTTTTGCCTGTAACATTTATTCCCGGAATTTCGGTTTACGGTTCGACAATCTGGTAACCGGAACCAATGAAGTGAAATATATTCCCCACTCTACCATCAATGAAGAGAATCAGTTGGTTTCGCAGTTTGTCATACTGCGCGAAATAAGTGACAAATCCACCCATTCGCAACTGGTTTTTACCCGAACGCAAAATAATGGGATTGAATCGGAGATATATAGACAAAGTTTGATTGATTTGATACTCGCCCTGTTGGTTCGATCCGGCAATGCGGACTTGGATATAGAAGACGAGTTTAATATAGAGGTAGCATTTGTTTTTGGCGAATATGTTACCGCTTCGGTTACTATTAACGGATGGACGTATGACGAAGTACAATATCCTTTATAAGTAAAACAATAAAACGCGACAAATCCCTGTGTGTGATTTGTTGTGACAAGTAAGAGTTTATTAATAAATGAGTAAAGATACGCAATGAAAAAGTGGTATATATATATAATATGGATGCTGTTGTTAAGCGCGTGTGTTTCGGAGTTCGAGATACCTGATTCTGTGCCGGGTTCCGGCCCAGGCCCCGGCGGCGTGCCGGGCGGCGAGCCGGTTGTCACGCTTCAGTTGTCATTTCCCAGTATGGAGGAAGTGAATACCAGAGCGATAACGGATTCCATAGAAAACCGGATTGACAGTATACGTTTGTTTGTTTTCAGAGCCGGTGGAACGACCAGCCGGTTGGACAACATATATATGTATGATGTATCAATACCCACGGACAGTATCAATATTGCGCTGGGCGGGCAGACGAAAACCGCCCATGTGAAAGTGCAGAACACCCTCTACAAGCAATATTTTGTGCTTGTCGCCAATCCGGCCGGCCTGTCATTTCCGACATTAACCAAAGACGTGTCCACTCTGGGACAACTGTCCAATGCGTTGCTATATAGCAACTCCTGGCAATACGAGCCTTATGCAGGCTCTTTCACGCCGTTCCCGATGTGGGGACAGATAGTAGATTCCGTACTGATTGATCACGAGCATACTCCCTCGGCCGCGGACTTGACCGTCAATTTGATCCGTCCCGTAGCCAGGATAGAAGTCGGCGTAGATGTGAATAACAATACCGGCGATCCGGCATTGGGTTTTGGCGCACAGTTCAAGATCGACAGTGTGTTCGTCTGCAATGTAAACGGCCACGGCTATGTGGCGCCACATGAAGATCTCGTGAAGAATCCTCCGTACACGGTTATATCGAAAACCCATACCATCCCCTCGGATACCCGTGTAATGCATGCTTATAAAACAATTCCACTCTACAATCCAATTCCCGGAGTGGTACCGGTATATACGAATGCGATTTATGTCCCCGAAACGGATACAACGGACAGTAAACCATTCATAGTCATCCGTGCACAGTATTATCAGGATAATGTCTATTATTATTATCGGATTGACTTCACGAACGGGAGTCAGTATGTTCCCCTGTTGCGCAACAAGAGCTTCCGGATCAATATTACCGGCATCCGGAAAACGGGTTTCGGGAGTTTGGCCGAGGCCGTCGCTTCTCCGGCCATGCCTTTGAATCCGAATCTGATCATCGGAAATGAAACGGATATGCAAGATATTCGGGAGATCGTATATGACGGAAATATCTGGCTGGGCTGTGCCTCCACCGACCTCAAAGTGTCGTGGAACGGATGTATAAACATACCTCTTCGCACAGGTTCAAATGTCCCAATAACATACGAAACAGTGACATCTGTTACGGGCTTTACCCTAAGCGGGTCAAACTATTCCTTTACACCGAATTATACAGGCGCTCCGCGTACGGCAGTGATAAAAATCAAAGCCGGCACCCTGTCTCAAACGATCCGGTTGACCCAAAGCGGAGGCGAATATTCGTACCTCGTGCAGGCCGGAGGAACTGTAGTCCTGCCTGTCAGGTCAGCCCGAATAGCCTCGCTTCCAGCCGGCTGTACCGTTTCCGTCCTGTCCGACCAGTCAGGCATAGTGGCGACCCAATCCGCCTCATGGACCCTCAATCAGGAAACCATAACAATAATTACCAACAATACCGCCGGCGTTGCCGTCATAGGTCTGAAAAACAGCGCCAACGACACGATCTGGAGTTGGATGGTCTGGTCGGTTCAGGCCGATATAAGCGTGATAGGCCCCTTGTCACATCCGGATGCCTATGCACCGAATTATGTCGGCGCATGGAAGATGTATAACAATTTCACATTTATGGATTATAGTCTGGGCGGTGTAGCCGTGAATGGCCCCGGGCCGGTCTTCCAGTGGGGGCGCAAGGATGTTTTTCCGGTGGGATTTGAATCTATCGCCGGTTTTGACATCGCTGATGCCCCAACGTCAAACAGCCAGTCGGCAACCATAGCGCACCCGATGACATTCTATAAGAACCCCAATTCTCCTTACGACTGGAAAGGGGACGGTCAACACAATAACCTGTGGGTAACTACCGCCGGCGAAAAAGGATCGCATGACCCCTGTCCGTTTGGCTGGCGCGTGCCTCCGGCCGAAAACAACGCTGTTTCGCCCTGGGATGGATTTACGAATGGCCGGAACGGATTAACGTTCAACGTCGCATCGGGATATAATGGAATGAACGGATTGCCGATAGCCAATGCCGACTATTACTGGAGCGCCTCGGCGCGTGGCATATCGGCCTACGGCTATAAAGTGGGCGCCGGCGGACAGAGCGCATATCGTGCCAATGCCCATCCGATCCGTTGTGTAAGGGATAATATCAGACCGAAGTAAGAACGATTCAAGAAACGAAAGTATGACAAATCGGAAATTATTTTATTTTAAACGTATGAGCAAGCAAACCATATATAATATGTTATGTCTGTGCCTGACCATTTGGGGCGTCATGTCCTGCGCAATGGAAGGGACAGAACCCGACCGAAAAAGCCTCGCCCCAGAGCCGACAACGGTAGTGCGTATCCCCATGACACGTGGAAGTGACGCCGAGGAGAATGATATTCGCTCGTCGCGCATGATCGTTTTCCGGGGGAATGGCACATTTGTGTTGAATACGGTTCACCCCGACAATCCGCCGCCCTACCACAACCCAACGTTCGTCGATACCGTACCGGTGGGCAGTCTGCATGTCTATTTGATCGCCAATGAATTGTCGACATGGAATCTGGGGCCGGAAGGAACGGTCATATCAGAGGCTCAACTCACACAACTCATATATAATTACCGAACCTATCCGGGCGTTGCGGGCTTTTTGGCCTATCCGGCGCTGTTGCCGGATGTGGATGCCGATCACCCGGTACCGATGTTCGGGATACATAAGAATATATATATAGATTCGGACGGTAATATTACCGGAGACCCCCTTACCAGTCCGAATCCGGGTGTTGCTCCGTATCCGTTTACGGTAGAACGTATCTTCTCGAAAGTGACGTTAGAGTTGCGATGCCTGTTCAGCGAGCAGGCCAATGGCGGTGACCCGCTTCAATTGGAAAGCATCAAGCTCATGCATGTTCCGAGAGAATCATACCTTATCCCGAAACGTTATACGGACGCAGCCTTCTTTGATTATTTCACGACCTCGCCTTATTTGGCCCCCACATCAACCTATGTGGAAAACAACGACGGTTTCCGGGACAGCGTTGCTTTTTATCTTCCTGAATATCTGGCCAATGATACGAGTTTGTACACCTGGTTTTCGATTATGGTCAGGGTGAAGAGTACGCCGACCGTCAAAAAGGAACTTAAATTGGTCATGGGCGAAGGGCTGATACACGGCAACAAGTTCATGCTGGGTGACTCGATCCTGCCGGATGGTCATGTGCGTAACGTGTCGGATTTGAATATTCAACGAAATACGCACTACAAGATAGACGCCCGGATCATGAATTTCGACCAGAGCGGCGGATCGGATATCACTCTGAATCTGGTGGTAGAGCCGTGGGCGACGGCCGCAACAGATACGACGGAGATTGGCGAACAGATGTTGTATGTTTCTCAAAATTTATTTACAGTTCCTACAAACACCGCCTATTTTGGGGTAGTAAATGTAGATACCGATTACAAAGGCGGGTGGAGTGCAACCGTAACCAGCACGTCCGGGGCGTCATGCCTGATTTCGAGCGACGGCGGCGGTTCGTATACAAGCTCTTCGTATGCAAGCATATCTTCCGGGCAGTTAAAATTCACATACACCGGGCCGGCCGGTTCCAATGCGATTATTACCGTTACGGCAGGAAATATTACAAGGAAAATTGAGATACGTCACCCCTGAAAAAATTGAGAATTGAGAATTGAGAATTATGATTTGAAGTATTGAATTTCAACTCTTATCTTCTCACGTTCCCTTAGTAGCACCGTATCAAATCTATTTGCCCCTTATTCCCTTATTTTTTTGAACAATAATAAAGGAATAAGGGGTAATTGTGTGATCGCTATTATGTTACTAAGGGAATCTAAGAAGATACATCTACAAAAGCAAAGGCGGAAATGTGGATGCTCTTGTCAGTCGCTATGACGAAGAGACGGTTGAAGGATTAAGATTGACCGGACTGCTAAAGTTGGGAATGGATGCGGATCTGAGAGTAACTTGGATTCCTTCTGCCTTTGCCGGCCGCTACGGAAAAACAATTTTTGAAAAGCCCCCTTTGATAAACAGAATAAAAGACAAACTTTCTCCTGTTTTTAAAATATGATTTTTTGAGACATGAACATGAAGTATTACTGTGTGTTATGGATGCCGACTACATTCCATAAGAAATTTGTGTGCGATCCGGAAAGAATAGGTAATGAACCGATAGAAATATCAGACAACACTAAGTCTCATCAAGTAACCATAAATGTCGACAAGAGTGAGAATATAACCATAAAATCCATAACGTACAACTGCGAAATACAACTTAAATTACTGGAAAGTAGTTATAATGGACTTTTTTTATACGAATTTGACAATATGGAAATACCGGAAAAAAACACTTGGTTCATAGTTGATGAATTTCCCTGTGCGCTCTATCATAAAATAAAGGAGTATTATCATGTGCACGATAATCATGATGATGACAGTGACGCATTGCTCAAGGCATTTATGTGTAAACACGAGAAGGGTAGACCGGAGATAAGGAAACC
>JAITPV010000108.1 GCA_031289275.1 Tannerella sp. | reverse complement strand
CAGAAAAGGAACCTTACCCATGTCGGGCTTGTGGATGCCACCAATGTGCAAAGTGTAAAACGACTGTTAGCATTGAAGTAATCGCAATCTTTTTAGTTTTAAGTAAGTTTTATCGGATTTATTAACCGGATGTATGCCGAAAAGTGTTTGTAAAACAAACCGCTAACATTCAAAATCATTTTAAATTATGCCACGTTCAGTAAACCATGTTGCTTCGCGCAACCGCAGAAAAAAAGTATTAAAACTCACCAGAGGCTACTATGGCGCCCGCAAAAATGTGTGGACAGTAGCCAAAAACACATGGGAGAAAGGTTTAACCTATGCCTTTCGCGATCGTCGCAACAAAAAACGGAATTTCCGCGCGTTGTGGATTCAGCGTATCAATGCGGCCGCTCGTTTGGAAGGCCTTTCATACTCCCGTTTGATGGGCGGTTTACGTGAAGCCGGAGTTGAAATCAATCGCAAAGTGTTGGCCGATTTGGCTGTCAATCATCCGGACGCATTCAAAGCCGTCGTAAGCAAAGTGAAAACGGTTTAAACAATCCTTTTTGCGGTTGTTTCTCAGGATAAGGTGGTTGCTTGCAAAAGCGCCACCTTTTTGTGCGTCCGGAAACAGGGTGGCAACAGATAAATGGGGGACGAATGTGTTAAAACCATTCTTTTTTACACAAAAAATTTGTTCAGTCCATTTCTATTGCTTACATTTGCAAAGAAAGAAATGTATGAGTTAAGCCGCACATGTTCGATTGGGAAACTCATCAGAAAAAATTGGATTCCGAGACAAGCTCTTGCTGCTAATGGCGGGCCGTAATCCTCTCCGGAGGAATGCTTTGCACAACGGATTACAAAGGTGGTAAAGGCGCTCAAAACCTGTCATACGGAGTTTGTTCATATCTACGGTGCGGCTTTTTTATAGCAAACGGGTGTTCCTCACGAGGGACACCCGTTTCTGATTTACAGACAAGCCAAAATCATGTGTTTATTCTATAAGCTAACGGTTTGTAATTGTTTGCTAATATCCTGAATGGCCGTATTCAGTCGTTCGATTTCCTCCGGCGAAAACTGAACGGGCTTGCCATGTATACGGTTCCGGTTTAATCGCTGATAAAACCAGGAAGCCGATTTACCGAAAAAATGCCTGGCAATATAAGAAACGGAGATGATCGGCAGAATCGGCGCCAGTTTTTCCCTTACATCCAATGTTTGGTTCATTTCGGCTATTTCTTTGTGCATAGCGGAAAAATCGCCGCTTACAGCCGATTGTACTTCTTTTTTTTCATCATCCGAAAGCGATTCGAAAAAGGCGTCTATTTTCTTTTCTGCCGCTGCACGTTCGGCGCCTTTGGTTTGCTTCCATTCTTCTTTTAAACTTAGAAATTCACCTTTTGCATCCATATTCGTTATATTTTTAGTTTTGAAAAAGAAAGAACCGCCGCCGGTGAGCGACGGTCTTTCGTTCTGTCAGATTCTTTGACTTAATTGCTTGATCTCTGTTTCAAGCATCTGAATCTCCCTATCCAACACCGATTTTCTAAAACCGATTGCAATAAGCCGGTTGTAGTTTCGGAGGTAGTAATTAAGGTTTTTCATTAATTCATTTACCCGCGCCTTTAGCTCATTGTCATCAATCATTTTAAGAGCTCTTTGTCTTAATGACAATGCAAAGATAACAAAAATGTTATCTCTATCCGAATTTTCGGCAATTATTTTTCCATTCAAAATGACTGATGAGGTCTTTGACAAGTATCGGGAGAATAAGGCACATTAACGGTTTCGATGGATAATAATGGAGATTACACGTATTGACTATTACCGGCGGACCGTCTCAGCAGAATATATCCCGCGACTCCGCCGATGATGGAAGCTGCAAAAATGCCGATTTTGGCTTGAATGATATGCTCAGGATTGGTAAATGCCAGTGATGTGATAAACAGCGACATTGTAAACCCAATGGAGGTAAGGAATCCTATTCCGCAGAGATTTTTCGTGGTCATACCACGAGGAAACCGGGCGATATTCAATTTCACCATCAATAGCGTGGCTCCGACTACGCCGATGAATTTTCCGAACAGCAACCCCGCTCCGGCGCCTATAGCAATATGAGTGTTGAACAAACAATCCGGATCTATCTTTATCGACACGCCGGCATTGGCTAACGCAAAAATCGGAATGATGATGAAGATCACAAACGGATGCATCGCCACTTCCAGGCGCTGCAACGGCGGCATGGCGGCATTCGTGCTCTGCCTTACGCCGTCGAGGATGAATAACTGATCTTCCGATAAGGTGGGCTTTCCATTCGGATCAATGGCCTTGAAACGGTGCAGGTAATTTTGTATCTTGGTTATAAAGGTGTTTTCGTCGATTTGCACGTCAGCCGGAATGGTAAAGGCCGCCGCAACAGAGGCGATCGTCGCATGGACGCCCGACAGCAGGAATGCCGTCCATACACCTCCGATGCCCAGGATGGCATAAAAAATAATATTCCTGATCCCCAGTTTATTGCCGATATACATCGTCGTGATAAAGACAAACCCGATGAACAGGTTCACAATATAAATATCGGAAGTATAAAAAAATGCGATTACCAACACCGCGCCCAAATCGTCAACGATAGCCAGCGCCGTCAGGAACACCTTTAGCGAAAGAGGAATCCTGTCACCCAAAAGATAAAGCACGCCTAACGAAAAGGCGATGTCGGTAGCCATCGGGATGCCCCATCCCCGGTTCATTTCGCCGGCAGGATTCAGGAAAAAATAGATAACGGCCGGAACGACCATCCCGCCGATAGCAGCGCCTATGGGCAGCAGCGCCTTCCGTGGATTTGACAACTCGCCTCCGACAAATTCCCGTTTAAGTTCAAGACCTACGACGAAAAAGAAAATCGCCATCAGTCCGTCGTTGACCCAATGCAGTATGTCGTACTCAAGGTATGTTTTTCCATCAAATTGAAGACCGAGTTTATGTTTAAGAAAAAGAAAATACGGCTCCGACCAAGCGGAATTGGCCAGAAAAAGAGCAAGAATCACACTGATTCCAAGCATAATGCCGCCGGCTTTTTCCTGTCGCATAAACCGTTGAATGGGATATACGATGAGGTCGATGGGAGAGGTTTTTGGTTTACTCATTTTTCAGTTTGCCTGTTTGATTACACAATCATGGTTTTGCAAGTATTAATCCGATCCAAACGGCTCCCAAACCGGCCAATACACTTGCCGCAGCATACAGCGCCGCCGTCAGATAGTGCCCGGATTGAACTAAACCGACATTTTCGGCCGAAAAGGTTGAAAAGGTCGTATAACCACCACAGAATCCCGTTATAAACAACCATTTCAGATCGGAATTCGCGAACGGGTGACGCTCGGAAAGTCCCAGAAACAGCCCGATCAGGAAACATCCCGACACATTGACTATAAAAATGGCTAATGGGAAAACACTCTGGAAATATCTTGTTACGACCACCGATGTCAGGTAGCGGAAAATACTTCCGGCGCCCCCTCCCAATCCTATGAATAACAATGTCCGAATCATTTTTTTCTGCAAATATATACAATCTTATTGATCCAGATAAATCGTTTGCGAAGGAAACGCGAAATTCAATCCGGCGTCACTAAAGGTACGGAGTATTTCGAAATTCACTTTCGAGATCGTTTCCCGGATGTCAGCCTGTTTCCGGATAAAATAAACAAACGTAATGATCAGGGCGGACTCTCCAAATTCCGAAAAGGTGGCGACAAGGTCCTTGTCATTTATGTCGGAAACCGTTTGAGGAATATGTTTCAACAAATCCAAGGCTTGCTGCATCTGATCCGGGCGCGTATCATAGGTCAATCCCAAGTTGACAACCACCCGGCGTGCCGGTTCCGACGAGATGTTGGTGATCGAGGCATCCATCAGTTTATAGTTCGGTATAATGACGATCCGCTTATCATACGTCCGGATGCGCGTACTCCGGAGGCCAATGTCCTCGACTACTCCTTCCGTCGTTTCGACCGTGATAATATCGCCGATACGGAACGTCCGATCGACAAAAATCGTGATGCCTCCCAGTATATTCTTGACTGTATCCTGCGCCGCCAAAGCCAATGCGATTCCTCCGATACCCAAGGTTCCCAACAGCGTCGTGACTTTGATCCCCACCTCGCTGAGAGCGGTCACTCCGCCGATCAGCCAGATAAAAACAAGCAGGCCGCGTTTGATCATCGGAAATAACTGATGGTCAAAATAGACTTTGCCTTTCCGTGAAGTTTTTTGATGGGAACAATGTTCTTCGGCGACCGCTATAACAAAGCGGGCAATAAACCAGGTAATATTCAGCACGATCAATACCCGGTAGGACTGGGCAATAAGATCGTGCAATCCGGCGCTTAGACTCAGACGGTCGACCGCAACCCGTATGACGACCAGCATCACGCCCAGCATGACGGGTTTTTCGAGCGCTATAAAGAAAAGAGCATCATAGAGGATTTTACTCTTTTTCGTGATCCGTTGAATGACACGCCGGTTCAGGATCAAGATGATTTGATTCAGCATGATACCACCTGCAATGATCAATATTGAGATTCCCCAATCCTGAACCGAATTTCCGTAATACATATTTTCGAGCATCGTATGTGAGTATATAAAATGTGCTAACTGTTTAAATAATGCGGCAAATGTAATATAAATATAATAGATTCGCATTACCTGTCGGCATTTTTTTTCCTGAACTTGCGCGGTTTTTCAAATTTACATCTTACATTTGTGCTAAATAAGAAAATAATTCATCTATGGATAATCGCTTTTTAGAACTTATCGAGCTTAGTATCAAAGCTCATTGGGAATTACCGGCTTTGACGGATCATAAGGAACGCACATTTTATTATAAGGATGTAGCGAGTGAAATTGCAAAATTGCATCTTTTGTTCGAACGTGCAGGTATCCGGAAAGGAGACAAAATCGCGTTGATCGGACGTAATTCTTCGCGCTGGGTAATCAATTTTTTCGGTATCCTGACCTATGGGGCGGTAGCAGTTCCTATATTGCATGATTTCAGGCCTGAAAATGTGCAGCATATTGTAAACCATTCCGAGGCTAAGATGCTGATAGCTGCCGGACACAGTTGGGAAAACCTGGACAAAGAGGCCATGCCGGACGTGAAGGTTTTCATGTCCATAGAGAAGGCCTCTGTCCTTTATGGCAGGATACCGGATATCGCACCAGCGTATGAACAAATAAATGCTCGGTTCTCAGCATGTGATTCCGGTTTATGTACGCCGGAGAATGTACGCTATCACAGGGAAGAACCGGAGGAACTGGCCGTGCTGAACTATACTTCGGGTACCACGGGGTTTTCCAAAGGCGTGATGATTCCCTACCGGAGCCTGTGGAGCAATACACAATATGCGGCCGACCGTTTACCCTTTGTCCATTCCGGGGATAATTTCGTCTCGATGCTGCCGATGGCGCACATGTACGGATTGGCTTTTGAGATACTGAACGGAATCAATAAAGGCTGTCATATCCATTTCCTGCCCCGCGTGCCCAATCCGAAATCGGTGATCGAAAGCCTTCAGCAATGCCGGCCTACCTTAATTATCGCCGTGCCTTTGATCATCGAAAAGATTGTCAGGAACAATGTTTTCCCCATATTGCGCAAACCGATCATGCGAATCCTGTACCGACTGCCCATTGTCCGGCAGATCATCAGGAAAAAGATCCTTGGCCGGTTGAATACTGCTTTCGGGAGTGATTTCTTTGAAATCGTGATTGGCGGAGCTGCCATCAATAAAGAAATCGAAACTTTTCTGAAGGCGATCCGTTTCCATTATACCGTCGGTTACGGAATGACGGAATGTGGCCCCTTGGTTGCCTACGAACAGTGGGACACATACAAACAAGGTTCGGTAGGACGCATCGTAGACCGTATGGAAGTAAAAATCAATTCGGCTGATCCGGCCAAAGAAGCCGGCGAAATCATCGTACGCGGCATGAACAACATGCTGGGATATTACAAAAATCCGGCTGCTACGGCCGACATCATGACCGAAGACGGATGGATGCGCACCGGCGATCTGGGTACCATCGACAAGGATGGATTCCTTTTTATCCGCGGACGCAGCAAAACCATGATTCTTAGCTCTAACGGACAGAATATTTATCCGGAAGAAATTGAAAGTATCCTGAATGAGCATCCTTATGTATCCGAATCGCTGATCGTGACACGCAACGAACACCTGCTTGCACTAATCTGTCCGGAATGGGAACTGGCGCACAAAAACAATTTGTCTGCCGAAGACCTGCAAGCCGTTATGCAGGAACATCTGAAACATCTCAACCAGCGTCTCCCCGTCTATTGCAAGATTGTCGGTGTGGAACTGCGCCGTGAAAATTTCGAGAAAACGCCGAAACTCAGCATCAAAAGGTATCTCTATCAACAAGAAAAATAAATCTTTGAACCATTCATTTCATCGCGCCGGAAAAAAATAATTAACCGATGGATAAATATTTTTGTTGGATAATAAATATTGATTATCTTTGTGCCATTGTTTGGAATTTTAGATCAAAATCATAGTCCTCAAAATACTACTGTTTTTTTCTGTTTTCAACCAAGTGTATTAATTTTTAATTCTTATTGCAATGAATATTTATATCTCAAATTTGAGTTTTAATGTTGAAGACAGTGACTTGAGGCAATTGTTCGAAGAATATGGCGAAGTTACTTCTGCAAAAGTGATTACCGATAAATTCACAGGTCGGTCGAGAGGTTTTGGTTTTGTTGAGATGTCAGATAATGACGCATCTCTGAAAGCCATCTCGGAACTGAATCAGTTTGAATACGACGGTAAAGTGATTACGGTAAATGAGGCTCGTCCCAGAGAGGACAGGCCGAAGACCAGTAATAATCGTGGCGGTGGATTCCGCAACGGAGGCGGTTACAATGACAGACAGAGCAAGCGCTGGTAGTCTTCCCCCAACCTCAATTGAAAAAACCCTGCATCCCGATGGATGTGGGGTTTTTTATTGATTCAAAGATTCCCAAAAAAGACGGAGGTTAAAAGCCTTTTTCCGCTTCCGCTTCGGCCTGGACAACGTTCAGGATGTAATCGCCCGTCTTTTCACATTCGGAGATGATGTCCATGTAGTACACTGCGTCCGAATATTTGTACTTGCGGTCGTTCAGGTTCTCGATATGTTTGTTCTTAAGCATATTCCGGTAAGAGTTGATTTCGTTTTCCAGGTTATAGCTTCGCATCAGGTCGTCGTTGCTGATTTCGTGCTGCCGCAACAGTCTGTTCATGTGCACCAGAGTGGCATCGACAATCGCAAACATATGTTCGATGCAGTGGTTCTGCTCGTCGGTGAAGGTCGCTTTGGCATCGTTCCGCCGCTTGACGGTTCGCGCCAGGTTATTGCACGAATCGCCGATGCTTTCGATTTCGGACACAACCCGCAGCATGACGCGGACATTGTTTTTCCCCTTGGCGCTCAGGCGGCCTTCGAGTACGCAGGTCAGATAGTTGGCGATTTCTACTTCCATGCGGTCGCTGATTTGTTCGTATTTCTCAATCCGGTTGTACGTATGGAGAAAAGTCTCGTCGTCTTTTTCGTGCAGGAGGCTTTTCACCATGTCGAACATGCGGCACATACGTTCGCTAAAGACGACAATTTCCTTTTTCGCCTGCGTCAGCGAAAGTTCCGATGTGGAAAGCAGACCACTGGAGATGTGCTTGAGTTGAAATTCCTCTTCCGGCTTGGGCGACGACTTGATGATCGCCGAGCAGATGCGGACATAAAACCGGGTGAACCAGATCATGATAAAGACGTTGGAGATGTTGAACATGGTGTGAAACAGCGACAGTCCGTAAGAGACGGAAACCTGTAGTGTCAGCATCTTTTCGCGGAGCGCAATCAGGTGCGTATCGGTCAGTTCCGCGTCCGAGGAGATAAGCGAAACCGTCTGCGGGTCAAGCGTGCTCAGGAAACGTTCCAGTTCGTGCGGGTCGCCCGGCCCCTGCGAGACGATCCACGAAATCATGTCGGTGAAAGGATAGAATACCGCCATGCACCAGCAGACGCCCAGCACGTTGAACATCAGGTGGGCGATGGCGGCGCGTTTGGCCGAGGTGTTGGCCGACAGGGCGGCCAGGTTTGCCGTGATGGTCGTACCGATGTTTTCGCCCAGTACCATCGCCATCGCCATCTCGAAAGGAATCCACCGCTGCACGCACATGATCAGCGTGATGGCTATGGTGGCGCTGGAGGATTGTACGATGACGGTCAGCAGCGTCCCGACAGACAGGAAAATCAGTAGCGAGGCGTAACCCATCGAAGTGTAGTTCTGTATGAACGAGAGCGCCTGCGGGTTGCTTTGCAGGTCGGGAACGGACGATTTCAGGTATGATAAACCCAGAAACAGCAGGGCGAACCCCATGATAAACTCGCCCCACGACTTGTTACGGCTCTTTTTGGCAAACAGAAACGGGATGCTTATCCCGATCAGGGGCAAGGCAAATACGCTGATATCCATCTTGAAACCGAGAATGGATATGACCCATGCCGTGACGGTAGTCCCGACATTGGCGCCCATAATCACGCCGACAGACTGGGACAGCGACAGCAGCCCCGCATTAACGAAACTGACCACCATAACCGTCGTCGCACTCGACGACTGGATGAGGGCGGTAATCAGAAAGCCCGTCAGTACGCCCGTGAAACGGTTGGTTGTCATCACCGAGAGAATGTTTCTGAGCCTGTCTCCCGCGGCCTTCTGGAGGCCTTCGCTCATCGTTTTCATTCCGTAGAGAAACATCCCCAGAGAGCCTGCCAGTGTCAGAAAATCCAAAAAAGAATAATTCATACGAAACGTTTTTTTATTCTTACTTGCAAAAGTACAAATGATTCATTACTTGCACAGTCATTAATCTCGCCCGTCGCGGTACGTACCGCTCATCTGTCGCGGTGCGCACTGCTCGCCTGCCGCGGTGCGCACCGCAGACCCATCGCGGTACGTACTGCCCACCCGTTGCGGTACGCACCGCCGGCAGACATCCGTTCGTATTCCATTATATAATATGTTAATCATCTCTTCCATATTAATTCTCAATGCCCAACACCTTTACCGGCCCTATCAATCCCGACTCCTGCAAGGGCGAATCCTTGTGGTAATGGTTGAATGTGGCAAACGTATATCTACCGCCGGTACGGGCTTTACCTTCCGTCAACCATTCCGGCCACTGTCCGTTCCGAATGCCGTCATCGGGAAGTTGTTCATCACCGATCAGACGGTTTGCCCAAAGGTTCACCACCTCTATCTCCAATTGATTCCCTTTCTCCATTGCCGCATCCGTGATGTTCACCTGCCAAGGGGCCGTCCACACGACGCCGAGGTCTTTGCCGTTGAGCCGCACACGCGCCATATTCTTCACTTTGCCCAAATCCAGCAGGAGCGTTTTATCTTTCCGGTCGGGCAAATCGAATGTTTGCCGGTAAACGGCTGTTCCCGAATAATATTTGATGCCCGTGTCGGCATGTTGCGACCAGTCCGTCAGCTGTTCGAACACCACCGATGCCGGGCCGCCCCATTTCGGGTCGAAAGATACCGTCCAGGGGGCGCTCAACACGGTCAGCAGTTCCGGTTGCGGAAAGTTGGTTTTACCGTCCGGCTTAGCGGGATGGTCATGAAAGACGATAAAATAGCCTTCGTGGAGATCGAAATTCAAACGGACGAGTGTCAGCTCGCCGGTAATTTCATATTCGGGCAACGCCCGTGTTTCGCCGGTGACGGGATTCCAAAGTTCCGGTTTTTTACCGCTGCTGCGGAACTTGCACAACTCGCTTACCGCATGTTCCGTCCGGTTGGATACGAAATAAATGTCCATATCCTCCAAGGTACGGTGCGTATAACGTATGCTTCCTTCCGACTGAAAATCGGGCGGCACGCTTTCGGACAAAAGGCTTGCGGTAACTTCGTAGGGAGGATAAAGATTGTCGGCTTCGCTCAGCAAACGCTTGCTCCAGACGATTTTTCCCTGTCCGAAAGCCCGTACGGTCAGGTTTTCCGGCGCTTCGGCGCTTCCCCAAAGTTCCTGCGCCAGCTTCCGCAATTCGCTGTCACATCCGGGATAGCCCGACAGACTTGGCGATTTCTCCGGCGGACAACCGACCACGGTAGCGCCCTCGCGCACCAGGTCGCTGATTTTTTTCAGCAGCGCCGGCGTCATGGTTTTGAACGCGGGCAATGCCAACAGCCTGTATGTCGCTCCGCCGGGGAACACAATCCGTCCGTCTTTCACAGCCGCCTGATACAGGAGACTGGGCGGACAACCATCGAAATTGTATCCTTTCCGGTCGGGCAAAAATTCATGTTCATAGTCGAATGCCGAAGCGGGAGCGCGGAACACATGCGGAGCGCTTTCGGGCGACAGATACAGTATGTCGGCCACCGTGCGTCCCTGTTGCAGCATATACTGGCAACGCGCCACATAGCGGTGGTATGCGTCGGACATCGGCCACCAGGTCTGGTTGCGATCCCAGTGCACGCCATAGGGACCAAAGGTCATGCCGGGGCGCAGGCTGTCCGGTAAAGCCTGATGCTGGTAAGTATGATAAACCAACCGGTTGATGCCCGCGGCAAAAGCCCATTCGCCCTGGTCTTTCACCGATGCCGGATGCTGTCGCCAGCCGTCGAGGTGTGCCGTGAACGATTCGGCAGGCACAACGGGTTGCCCTGTCAGATGAGCGACCGAAGCGCCTTCGCCCGTGCTGAACGAGGTGTTGCATCCCATGCCGATACTCCAGAACTCGCACATCGGCATGTCGCCGACAGCAGCCAGTTCCAGATCGGCGGTAGGGTTCATGTCGTAGGGTTCGATAGACAATCCCAGACCGTAACGTTGTCCATAACGTTTGATATGGCCTGCGTGATATTCCAGCACCAGCTCCTGTGATGTTTGCCGCAAGTCCCAGAGAAAACGCTCGCTGACTTCACGGCTTTGCACTATCACACCTGCATAAACGGGATAGAAGGGGAGCGGATCGTAGCCTCTGCGCCGCATAAATTCTTCGCGGAAGCGTCCCGTCCAGTTCTGTGCGCCCATTTCCCAGCTGTCCATGTGCAGCATCTGCAACCCTCCGGCGGGATTGGCTTTCCGGAAGCCAATATGTCCGAACAACTGTCCGGTGAACTTGTCAAGATGTGCGTTCATGGCTGTCGTATCGAATTTGTCGGCTTCCAGGCCTACACCGGGCAGGGGAGCCGGGCGGGTTACGGCGCCATTGTTGCGGCTGCCGAATCGCATCACTGTCCAGCGCCCGGGGGGCACGTCCCACTCAAGCGAGCCGTCGTCCCGCATTTGGTCGGTCAGGTCAATGATGCGATTCTTGTCCACTGCCACATCGCCGGTGTTTTCTGCAAAATATTCAAAAAGCGGGATATATTGCGGCACACCCACAGCCGAACTGTAAGGTTTGCGGTAGTAAAGCGCACGCTCGTCGATTTCCGGAATTTCGAAATACCCGGAACCGGAGACGGGCAAAGTATCTATTTGGGTAGCTCCGGACAGGAAGGCCAATACGGCTACGTCTTCATAAAAATCTTCCCATTGTTTTTTCACCTCCGGCGTGAACGAGCCTTCGCCAAAGAAAGGCCTCCGGGGAGCGGGTTTGGGAAGTCGGACGTTTTGTTTGCCGGCGCCGGATACTTCTACCGTCGAGTACACCAAGTGTTGCATGGATTGAGCGGCTTCGACCCACGGGCCGCCGCTGCCCGTCCAGCCGGGGCCTACGCCCAGTGTGATAAAGATGCCGAGCCGTTCACATTCCTTCACGGCATGGCCGAACAAGTCCTGCCACTCCTCGCTGAGAAAGTCCACCTTGCCGCGCGGCACGCCTACGTTCACTTCGAGAAACACCACATACCCGATACCGGCGTCCTTCATCGCTTCCAGATCCTTCGTCATGCCTTCTTTCGATAAATTACCATCTGTGAAATACCAATACACACCCGGACGGGCAGAATCAAGAGGAGATATAAAACCTTTTTTCAGCGTGTTGGAACGGATGCTGTCTGGGGACGTACATCCCCCCACCAGGAACAGGCAAAGAAGCAAGTACGGAATTTTGTTGCAAATAGAAATCATATTATTTATTATTTATAGTTAGTTGAATCACTATTAGATGACAATTTCACCCATCAACCGTCCACCACCCACCGGCTGAGTCCGCGTTCTTCTGCGCTGAACTCCGCTCCGATTTTCACTAATTTCCGGCCGTCGGTCGTGTAGGGTATCAGATAACCTTTATCGTCTATCTGTTTCAGGGCGTCTTCGGCGGTGGCGTTCGCTTCCATTTTGAACTCGAAAACATAAATCGCATCTGCGGTTTTCACTATGGCGTCGGCGCGACCGCGTGCGCTTTTTATCTCCGTCTCAACGAATTGCCCCATAAGTTTAAACAGTAAATAAAACACTAACTGATAATGTCGCTCTGTTTTGTC
>JAITPV010000036.1 GCA_031289275.1 Tannerella sp. | reverse complement strand
AGTAAGTACCTTACTCTTTCGAGTTAACATCACTATGGATACGGCAATACAAAAAGCAGACGCAAAGATTCGTCGCGTACTAAGCGACAAGGAAGCCTTTCGCGCCTATCAAATGCGTGAACAGGCCATGTCGGACTACACCAGTACCATCAACTTCGCCCGACGGGAAGGCATACGGGAAGGCGAACGGAAAGGCATACTGAAAGGAAAACGGGAAACTTCCGTAACAATCGCGAAAGAAATGAAGGCCAACAACCTTCCTTTCGACACGATACAGAAGTGCACCGGTCTTTCGATGGAAGAAATTGAACGATTGCAGTAAGTACCTTACTCTTTCGAGTTAACAATCCTTCAAAAGCAAGACAGAGTGATCCATACCATATCAGAAATTCTAACTTTATAGCAATGAAAAAAAGGATTATCTTTCTATTTATGCTTGCCGTTACTTCATTAACTGTAGCGGCGCAACCGGCAAAGCCGGAACTGAAATTCGGGAAAAACGGTTACTTATCCCGATTCGTTCGTGGAGGAGAATAGCGAAAAACAATAGATTTCAAGAAGGCAATCGCCAGGCAGCGTAAGCCGTCCCTGCGCATTGTCTTTACGGATTAAAAACCTGAGTTTGCCGCCACTGCCACATTAAAAGCGGGGAAAACAAAACCACAACAGAAAAACCAGCAGCGAAAGATAATCCTTCAGCTTGACACGCATGATTTTGAGCGATTGCGTGATGCGGTATTCCACCGTTTTCACGGAAACACTCAACTGCTGGGCAATCTGCGTATTCGTCATCTCGCCAAAACGGCTCAGTTCGAACGTCTCCCGATAATTCTCCGGCAATTCGCAGATCGCCCGTTCGATGTTGTCAGCCAATTCATTATGCAGGTAATAATCCGGTTCTTCAAACTGATCTTTCAGTTTCTCATACAGCCGCTCGTGGACTTGTTCGTGATGGATTTTTCTTCGGATCGCATTCAGGCAGCGGTGTTTTATCGCCGTAAACAGATACGATTTCACCGATGTTTCGATGACGATTACCTCGCGCGATTCCCAGATATGCAGCATCAGATCTTGAACAAGCTCTTCCGAATCAGCATCCTGCACATACAGCGATGCAAATTCGCAGAGCGGAGCGTAATATTTGACGAAAAGGCGTTCGTATGCTTTTTCATCCCCGTCCTGCACCCTCAAAAAAAGTATCTGGTCATCCATTCTGTTTTCACAATATTATCATCCGCAAATCATCATCTCCGGGCGTCAAAAGTAATGATTTTATTTTAATGTACAATCAAAGTTCAAAGTTCAATCCGCAAATGACGCGAACGAAGCAAGAACATATACGTGCTTTCACTTCATGAACACGGAGGCAAAGCCACTTTTTGCACGTGAGAGTTTCTCCTCCGAAAAATATTTTTTGACCGGTCTTTAGGGTGGAGGCCGACTTGTGTGTCGTATATATGTAATGAAGAAAATGAAGGACGAATATATGGATATGAGTCGGGAAGAACCGGACGGGACGCTTCTGATCAGGTACATACGCGGAATATCCTCCGACGGGGAAGACGCGCGTGTCGCCTCGTGGCTGGACGAAAATCAGGACAATGAAAAGACGCTGCTTCAGATCGCACGCATCTATTATGCCCGGCGAACGCAGGAACGCATCCGTCGACGGAATCCCGTCACCGCGCTGGCAAAGGTGTTGCGGCGGAGGCAGCGGAAGGCGCGGCGCGTGTGGTTGCAGCGCCTTGCGGTGGCGGCATGTGCGGCCGTTGTGATTGTGTCGGTTGCCGGCAGCTATTTCGTCATGCAGGAAAAACCCGCCACGCAGTACGTTACCGTGCAGACAAACGCCGGCATGCGTACCAGCCTGAACCTGCCGGACGGCACGCTGGTGCATCTCAATTCGTCCAGCAAACTGACGTATCCCGTTCCCTTCGAGGCCGGTCAACGCCGGGTGACGCTCGACGGCGAAGGCTATTTCCAGGTTGCGCACGACGTGCAGCGGCCATTCATCGTGCAGGCCGAAAGCAGGTTGATGGAGGTGGAAGCCGTCGGAACGGCATTCAACATGCAGGCCTATGCTTCCGAATCGCTCCTGAAGACGACCCTGGTCGAAGGCGCCGTCCGCTTCGGCGTGCAGAACGAGTCGGGAACATGGAAATATGAACTGCTGAATCCGTCGGAAAAGGCGGTATATGACCTGACGGCAAGGAAAGTACATATCAGCCGCACCAATCCGGTCTACGATACCGCCTGGATGCAGGGACGCCTGATGTTCAGGGACACGCCGCTCCCGGAAGTGCTCGCGCAGCTGTCGCGCTTTTACAACGTGACGTTCGACGTTGCAGACGCGGTCATCAACAGCTACATGTTCACCGGCACGTTCGAGAACCGGCAACTGTCGCAGATAATGGATTACCTGAAAATCTCTTCGCGGGTGAACTATCGCATCATCCAGTCGGCCGAAGACGACAGCCGGGGCGTCAAACGGACGAAAGTGGTTTTGAAAAAGATATAAACGAATAACTTAAAAACAGCATTGCCCATGACAAAAAACGAAGAATGAAAACATGTAAAAAAAAGGAATGAAAACACTATTACAAAAAACATGCGGGAGGCCTGTTTGCAGCGCCGCTCCGTATGTGAAATAAATTTTTTAACTCACTAAAAGCAAAGAAAATGTATGAATAAAAATTTGAAGAACATTATCAGATCCATGAAATTAATCTGTATATTCGGATTAATGTCGATCGGTTTCGCCTTCGCGGCAGAGCCTTACGCACAGAGTAAGTTCATCACCATGAACCTGTCCGACAAGACCGTAGCCGAAGTGCTTGAGACCATCGAGAACGAAACGGAGTTTAACTTTTACTACAACAGCAAACTTGTCGATACCAACCGGCTGGTCTCTGTCAGCGTAAAAAACAAACACGTGTATGACGTCCTGAACCAGCTGTTCAACGGCCACGATGTGGCGTACAAGGTAGTGGACAGGGACATCATCCTGACGGCGTCCGAACGCGACGGGACACCCGGTACGAACGGCGTCATGCAAAACCGGATAAGCGTATCGGGAATCGTAACCGACGTTGCCGGCGAACCGGTCATTGGCGCCAACATCGTGGAAAAAGGCACGACGAACGGAACGATTACCAACGTGGACGGAGCGTTTACGTTGTCAGTATCGACGCAGGCGACGCTGCAAATATCCTTTATCGGCTATATTACGCAGGAGATCAGCGCATTATCCGGGGGGGGTAGCCCTCTTATAATTAAATTGATAGAAGATACTCAAGCGTTGGAAGAAGTGGTAGTCGTGGGTTACGGAACACAGAAGAAGGCGAACCTTACCGGAGCAGTCGAGGCTGTGAAAGGTGCGGATATTGTCAAGCGGCCGGTGATGAGTACAACCCTTGCTTTGCAGGGATTGGCCTCCGGTGTGACCGTTACATCCAATTCCGGACAACCGGGTTATGAAGGGGAAAGTATCCGAATCCGGGGGATTGGGACATTGAACAATAACGACCCCTTAGTATTGGTAGATGGTGTGGCCAGTTCCGTCAATGCGGTAAACCCGAATGATATAGAAAGTGTTTCCATCCTTAAAGATGCGGCATCTTCTTCTATCTATGGTTCCCGTGCGGCAAACGGCGTCATCCTGATCACCACTAAAAGAGCGAAAACCAATGATTTTTCCATTAATTTCAGTGGAACGATGGGTATTCAGAACCCCGTCGATCTGCCTAAATTCGTAGGCGCGCTTGATTATCTGGAACTGTACGACCTGGCGAACTCCAATGACAACCGTATGGACGACGGCTCTCCCGGAGGCGTAACGTACGGGCCGGATTACATCAACAATTACAGAAACAATATGGCTTCCGATCCCTACCGGTATCCGAATACAGACTGGGCGGCTGTGACATACAAAACGCCGGCCTTTCAGCAACAGTACAATTTGAGCTTCAGCGGAGGGACAGACAAGTTAAAGGCTTTTGTTTCCTTGAACTACCAGGATCAGGAAGGCATGTTTCCCGATACGCACTTGAACAGGTATACCCTGCGCGTCAATACGGACTATAAGTTCTCCGAGCAGTTTTCCGTAGGGATAGACCTCTCCGGACGCCATTCTACGGTAGAAGCGCCTTACAACTATGCGTACGGTATGGGAGAAGTTCGCCGGACGCCGGCTATCTATACGACCGTCAATGAATTTGGACAGATCGTATTTCCCAAATTAAGTACCAATACGTATGCCACTTCGAAAAAATCAAATTCAGGTTACAACAATAACTGGTATCAGGAAGGACAGGTGACTTTGAAAGCGGCTTATTCACCCATTAAAAGTTTGAGATTTGATCTTGCGTATGCTCCGAAATTTAATTTTGACACCAGCAAGCAGCATGAAAAGGTAATTCAATATTATGATGTGGATGGAAATCTGGCGGCGAAGTATCCGCTGGTACAGAAGCTCACGATGACAAAAGGTTATTCGTTGAACGAGGACATTAAATTCCTGGCGAACTATTTCCAGAGTTTTGGCGAACATAATGTTGTAGTTTTAGGCGGATTCCAGCAGATCACCAACTATTGGGAAAACACCAGGGCATACCGTGAAGGCAGCGAATTTCAATATGACCAGATCAATTCATTCCCGGTAACCAACCAGCGGGGCGAAGGAGAAGCCAATGAATGGGCTTTGCAATCCTATTTCGGAAGGGTCAATTACGACTTTGCCGGGAAATACCTGTTGGAAGGCAACATTCGCTACGACGGTTCTTCCCGTTTTGCCAAAGGGAATAAATGGGGGATATATCCATCCTTCTCGGC
>JAITPV010000033.1 GCA_031289275.1 Tannerella sp. | reverse complement strand
TTTGAGATTCAGCTATAAAGATACAAAATTCCAAGGTCTTTTCCAAATAAATCATCACCTTTTTTCGTTGGTTTTCAATTGTTTATAACAAAGCAACTTTTTTTGTCATGTAGTAAAGTCGGATATATTAAAGCAAACAGGTTATGGTGCGGAAAGTTCTTATAAAATAATTGCGCCAAATGCGCCATAATCTATTATTCCTTATTCACAGGAAACTCCTCACGGAGTTCTATATGCAATGCACAAAACCATCCCGCGTGAAGTATAAACGAATTTTAATTGTTGAGTTTGCGGATAAAATACTCATGCACACGTGTATCATCGGTCAATTCAGGATGAAAGGCCACAGCCAGGAAGTTATCCTGTTCGGCAAAGAGGATTTTATCCTGATAGCTGAGCCGGACGCTGACGCCGGCATCCACCCGGCTAATGTACGGCGCACGGATAAAAATCGTATGGAAAGGAGCGGCGCCTAATGCGGGGACAGACATATCGGCTTCAAAACTGGCTAATTGACGTCCGAAAGCATTACGTTCCACGTATGTATCCATCAGTCCCAAGCGGTATTGATCGCTGTTGTTGATATGTTTCGACAAAAGAATCAGTCCGGTACATGTACCGAAAATCGGCAAACCTTTGCGTCCCAATGCGGCAATCGGCTCTAACAATTCATAGCGTACCAGGAGTTTGCCCACCGTCGTACTTTCACCTCCGGGAAGGATTAAGCCCTTTATACCGTTCAAATCCTGTGGAGCGAGCACATCAACCGTCTCCACGCCCAAACGGTGTAACAGGTTGCGGTGCTCTCTCACGGCGCCTTGCAAGGCTAAAATCCCGATTTTCATCACTTACCAGCCACGTCCGGCTATTTTATCCTTTTCCTCCATTTGCGCCACACTCTGACCACGCATCGCCTCGCCCAATCCTTTGGACACTTCGGCGATCAAATGGGCATCCTTATAATGCGCAACGGCTTCGACAATGGCCTTGGCGCGTTTCGCCGGATTGTCCGACTTAAAGATGCCGGAGCCGACAAATACGCCGTCGCAACCCAGTTCCATCATCAACGCGGCATCGGCAGGCGTTGCCACTCCGCCGGCGGCAAAATTGACGACCGGCAGGCGGCCGGTCTCTTTTACCTGTAACACCAATTCGTAGGGCGCACCCAATTCCTTGGCTATGGTCATCAGTTCCATCGGCGAAGCGCTCAGTACCCGTTGAATATCTTCGTTCACCCGGCGTATGTGGCGAACGGCTTCTACGACGTCGCCGGTTCCGGCCTCGCCTTTGGTGCGTATCATGGCCGCTCCTTCGCCAATGCGGCGAAGCGCTTCGCCCAGATTGCGGGCGCCGCAAACGAACGGTACATTAAATTCGGACTTCAGGATATGATACACGTCGTCGGCCGGCGTGAGCACCTCACTTTCGTCGATGAAATCGACATCCAACGCTTCCAGCACACGGGCTTCAACAATGTGTCCGATACGGGCTTTGGCCATCACGGGTATGGAGACTGCCCGCTGAATCCCGATAATCATTTCCGGGTCCGACATACGCGCCACGCCGCCCTGAGCGCGTATATCCGACGGCACCCGTTCCAGCGCCATAACGGCAACCGCGCCCGCCTCTTCCGCAATCTTTGCGTGTTCCGGATTCACCACATCCATGATGACGCCGCCTTTCAGCATCTCGGCAAGTCCCTTTTTTACGGCAAATGTGCCTGTTTTTTTGTTTATTTCCGACATAGTTCTTTTCTTGTTTATGAATAAAATGAGGGGCAAATGTACAACATATTCCCGAATCCGCCTCTACCATAAAGAGGGTATATCATTTGTCCTCCCTTTATGGACGAATGGTTCCAAGTTATGGACAAATGATTTCAACTTGTAGACAAATGATTTCAAGTTATGGACAAAAGATTTCAACTTACGGACAAAAGAATTCAAGTTATGGACAAAAGATCTCAACTTGTGGACAAAAGATTTCAAGTTGCAGACAAGTGGTTTCAACTTGCAGACGAAAGATTCTAACTTGAAAAAAACTCATTTCAAACTGTATTTGACTAAGGAAATGTTACGTCCACCGTTTTCTTTTACCGACATCATGCGGACAAAGATAGCTTGTTTAGTGATAGGAAGAGGTCTTTGGGACGCTTCTTTTCAGTTAAAAATTCGCAACCGGAAAGGGACGGTTGCGAATTTGAAATGAATGATGATTGGTTATCCGAAACAAATCATACTTCCCGGAAACTCCTGTTTATTCATTCTTCCCGTATGATCAGCAACCACCCTTCCTTGCTTTTCACCGGAATGGCTTCATCCGTCCGGAAAGTCCTTTCTTCCTGAAAATGTTCTACCTTCGGCGCATGTAGCGTCACTTTGGCCGGATCAAGTCCCAATTTCGCCCAGTCGAAAGACAGGCGGACGGTTTGGTCTTTCGCATCAAAGTTGCCGACAGAAACAAGCGTCTTTCCCGGACGGACATAGGCGGTGGCCTTCACCGCAGGATGATTGGTTTTCACCGGACAGGCTTTGTCCCAGTAGCCGATCATCTGCGCTTCCGCAATGCCGAACGATTCCCACAGTTTCCATACGGGTACGGGCGAATGTTCGGAGGCTGTCCATGAATGACGGGTGGTTGTGCCGTAAACCATTCCCAAAAAGCGGTTGCCGCCACCCTGAAGCATCTCGCTCATCTGACCGAAGGGGATGCCCGAAAACGTGACTAACCATTCGTCCGGCATCAGTTCGTTGTAGCGGTAACTCTCGCCAAACCAAAGTCTGTCTACGTAAGGGAAGAAATCCGTATATTGATTGGCCGGGCCAACGGAATAACCGGTATTGGAATGGAGGTCAATCAATGAGCCGGGGCGATATTGCGCCATGATTTTACGCATTCGCTTCATCACTTCGCGGTCGAACGAGACGTCGTCCATGTAAATGCCGTCAATCTCATAATTCTCGAACATCCAGCGCAAGCCTTCCAGGTAATAATTAATCCAGCGCGACATGCCGTTCAGTACCAGTGCGGCGTCGTTATGTTGATCGGGCAGTTCGGTGTACCAGGCCGGTTTGTAATCATCAATCAGGTGCTCGCAGTACCAAGGCAATCCCTGTCCGACGCCCGAAACGAAAACCTCGTGATTCAGGCTTTTCAGTGCAAAGACCTCCGTCGTATAAGTCGTCAGTTCGCGGATGGTATAATACAG
>JAITPV010000213.1 GCA_031289275.1 Tannerella sp. | reverse complement strand
AATCGGAGGAATAACAGGGAGACTATCTTCGATTTGCTTATTAAAAGAATGGTAGAGTATGAACCAAAGCGATTGATACGCAAATCAAAAAATACAGCGACTTAAGCGCCTAATCCTATTTATTTTTTTGAATCTTATGAAACATGCGATTATTATTGGAGCGACGTCGGGTATCGGCATGGAAGTCGCCAAGAAGTTGCTGGACGAAGGTTGGCGGATCGGCATTGCCGGCCGGCGCGAACCGGAGTTGAAACGTTTGCAGACGTCGGCGCCCGAACGCATTTCGGTTCAGGCGCTGGACATCACGCGGGAGGATGCGCCGGAACGCCTGCTGGAACTGATTGAGCAGACCGGCGGTATGGATTTGTTTTTTCTGTCCTCCGGCATCGGCAAGCAGAACATGGAATTACTGCCCGATACGGAGCTTCGTACGATCGAAACAAACGCCTCCGGTTTTACCCGTATGGTGACGGTGGCGTTCCGTTATTTCAGGGAGCAAAACCGCGGCCATCTGGCCGTGATCACATCGGTTGCCGGCACGAAGGGGCTGGGGGCGGCGCCGGCCTATTCGGCTACCAAACGCTTTCAGAGCACGTATCTTGACGCCCTGGCGCAGTTGGCGCACATGCAAAAACTGAATATCCGTTTTACCGACATCCGTCCCGGTTTTGTAGCTACGGCGCTCCTGAACGATCCGAAAGGGTATCCGATGCTGATGAAGCCCGAACGGGTGGCCGCGCAGGTTGTCCGGGCGTTGAATCGCCATAAGCGGGTGGCCATTATAGACCGGCGCTATGCGATACTGGTCTTTTTCTGGCGTCTGATACCTTCCCGGATATGGGAACGGATGAATATCCGGTAGTCTCACGCAGATTAAAACGGATGCAGGCGCAGAGTCCGCAGATTGCAATGACTTTCAATAATGTATTTTTAACAGGGGGAACGGATGAATCAATGCAGCGTTTACCTGCTTGTTTCCATCTTACAAGAGAATAATAATCCTCTAAATAAAAAGAACGATGAGAAGGAAATTCATGATTAGCCTTGTATTCTGCATGGGCGTGGTCTTCGCCGCCTGTCCGCAGGAAGATACCGCCGGTCGTAAAACAAAAACAGGCCGGTTTATCAGTATGACGGAAGGCGGTGTGCTTGCCGGAAATTCGGATAACGAAAACAAAACGCCGTTTATCTTCCACTCGTCCGTGAATTATGTGATCTTCGACCGTCTGTCGGTCGGATTGGGCGCGGGCATAGAATTTTTGAAGGAAACGCATCTGCCGGTTACGGCGAATGTGCTTTATCAGTTCGACCGGCACAACGCCGTCAGCCCGTTTGTCCGCTTCCAGACCGGCTATCTGTTTGCACTCGAAAGCAAGATGAAGGTATACAACCATTATTACTCTTACTCGTCTTCGTATACAGACGCATACTATCCCTCTTCCGAAGGCCTGGATGCCGAGGGCGGATGCTACTGAATCCGTCGGCGGGCGTGCTGTTTCATACAAAACACGGGTACGGCATCAGCCTTTCGGCCGGATACCGGCATCACCTGCTCCGGTACGCGGGAGCGGACGATTACCGCCTGCAGGTGGAATATAACCGTCTGTCACTTACATTAGGTCTTACTTTTTAAACCATCCGATTATGAGAACTGTTTATTTATTGATGCTTTTGTCCGCCATGACAGCGGGCTTTTCCTCTTGTACGGACAAGTATACGGAAGAATTAAACATAAATGTACCCGTTTACATGAGTTACGACGACTTTCGTTCGGCCATTGCCGGCGCGCCGGCGCGTGCGCTCGTCCATCCGGGCATACGACGTTATCCCGACCGGAGACTATCTGTTCTTGGTCGGCGACGACGGATTTTACCTCTATGACTATTCCGACGTGAGGAACATCCGGCAAATCGGACATATCCCGGTAGAGCAATCGGAGTAGCGCGGCGAAAGCAAAGCCTCTCAACGCGGATTTTAAGAACGGAAAGTCCCACAGGGTGCATTTGAAATGCACCCATTTTTTTGCATATTCGTGGAAAGAAATTACCTTTGTCAAACTTTAGAACATAAAAAAAAGTTTTCCGAATATGGAAGAAAATGCAGCGTTACTGGAAAGTGTAAGAAAAAAAGCCCGGGTTTGGCTGGGCAAAGAATATGATAATGAAACCCGGATACGTGTCCAAGCCTTATTGGATCAGGATGACCCGGCGGAACTGATCGAATCCTTCTATAAGGATTTGGAATTTGGGACAGGCGGTTTGCGTGGCATTATGGGCGTCGGAACAAACCGGATGAATATATATACCGTCGGCGCCGCCACTCAGGGATTGTCCAATTACCTGTTAAAGGAATTTGTTGACCTGGCGCAAATCAAAGTAGTTATCGGCCACGACTGCCGTAACAACAGCCGTTTGTTTGCCGAGATTTCCGCGAATATCTTTTCGGCAAACGGGATCAAGGTCTATCTGTTTGACGACCTCCGTCCGACGCCCGAAATATCCTACGCCATCCGCAAGCTGGGTTGCCAGAGCGGTATTATCCTCACCGCGTCTCACAATCCGAAAGAATACAATGGTTACAAAGCCTACTGGGACGACGGGGCGCAAATGATCGCTCCGCACGACAAAAACACCATCGCCGAAGTCAACCGTATCCGGAATGCCGGCGACATCAGGTTCAAAGGCCGGAAAGAATTGATCGAAATCATCGGGAAAGAGATGGACGACCGCTATATCCGGGACTTGAAAACCCTGTCATTATCACCGGAAGAAATCCGGCGGCACCATGATCTGAAAATCGTCTATACGCCGATTCACGGCACGGGCGTGCGCCTGATACCGGAAACACTCCGGGCCTATGGCTTTACGAACATCATCCATGTGCCGGAACAGGATGTCGTCAGCGGTGATTTTCCGACCGTGGTATCGCCCAATCCGGAAGAACCGGCCGCTATGGCGCTGGCCGTCGAAAAGGCTAAGGCCACGGACGCCGACCTGGTGCTGGCCTCCGACCCGGACGCCGACCGGGTGGGCGCCGCCGTGAAAAACGACGCCGGCGAATGGATGCAAGTCAACGGCAACCAGACGGCGCTGCTGCTGGTCTATTATCTGATCACGCGCCGGAAGGAATCCGACCGGCTACAGGGCAAAGAATACATCGTGAAAACGATTGTGACGACCGAAACGGTGCGTGCGGTAGCAGAACAAAACGGCGTGGAAATCTATGACGTCTACACAGGCTTTAAATGGATCGCCGATGTGATCCGCAAAAACGAAGGGAAAAAGACGTTTATCGGCGGCGGCGAAGAAAGTTACGGTTTCTTGTGCGAGGATTTTGTCCGCGACAAAGACGCCGTGTCGGCCTGCTGCATCCTGGCGGAAGCCACCGCATGGGCGAAAGACCGGGGATTGTCGTTATATCAATTACTTCAGCAAATCTATCTGGAATACGGTTACTCGAAAGAAGTCAATATCTCCGTCGTAAAGAAAGGCAAGAGCGGTGCGGAAGAAATCGAAGCCATGATGAAAAACTACCGCGAACATCCGTTGACGGAGATCGCCGGCTCGAAGGTGACAGCCCTCTATGATTACGTATCGCTGAAAGGCCGCAGTTGCGCAGACGGCGAAGTCTTCTCGCTGAACATGCCGACTACATCCAACGTTCTGCAATATCATACGGAAGATGGAACGAAAATCTCCATCCGTCCGTCGGGCACCGAACCGAAGATTAAATTCTATTGCGAAGTACATGCCACAGTAAAAACAATCCATGACATCCCCCAAGCCGAACAAACGGCCCTTGAGAAAGTCGAACAAATCAAAGCCTCCTTAGGCATATAATAATAAATGGGAGAAATCCCCGCAAATGAATATCGAATCATGAAAAAGAACCCGATTATCTTGAGTTGCATACTTTGCCTGTGCACCTCCCTGACGCTTGCCGCCCAAAACAAACCCGCCGGCGGACAGCGGGACTACCTGAACGTCGCTAAAAACATCTGCGACCGCAAACTCGAACATCCCTACCTGCTTTTCGACAACGAAAGCAAGCAGG
>JAITPV010000186.1 GCA_031289275.1 Tannerella sp. | reverse complement strand
TTCACAGATCTCTACCGCTTCTTTCAGATGCTTGTCTTCCAGTAATACCGGGTCTATTTTATAAACGTCCTCTCCCACTTCCTTGAGAAAGCGCAGCCACAACACGCGCATTCTTTTTCCCTCCGTCGTTTCGGGTACGAATTTGGGCAACTCCACCAGCACAAATTCCAGCCCTTTGATCACTTCGTCGCTGTTTTCCACATTCACTATCGCGTAATGATGGTAATAATTGTCCTTGCCCGGCGTGTAGGTATCATTGATGACGGCAAGGGTATATACCGGCTGTATCAAGGCGTATGTTCCGCCCTTCGGTAATTGACGTGCATACGCTTTGGTGGCGTTCAGCAACATCCGGTTCTTGAAATGGGAACCCCAGTAGTTCTGCATCTCTACGATGAATACCCGTCCCGTGCTCTCCACACATTTGACGTCCACAATGGAATTTTTCATGGTCGGCGTCTCGGGCAACTGTTCGGGCGGAACATAGGTTATATCCACAATGCTGTGCCCTTCCGGTAGCGGCAACAGCGCATTGAGAAAACTCTTTACCAGTTCGGGATGTTCACCGAACACTTTCTTGAAGGGTATATCGTTTTTCGGGTCTAAATAGCGTGCCATAACTCGTTTTATTATATGATGCCGTAAAGGTACAAAAAAATTCATTACAAGGCAGTTCCGTTTGATCCTAAATTTTCCATTTGATTATAACGCGCATTATGAAATTGAGAAAACGTCTGCTTTGATCCGTCAATGCCTTTGTGATTATTTTCCGGCTATCTGGAACTCGCCGACAGCTGGAGGTTTTCCGATGGCTACCGGGAACTCGCCGACAATCGCTGGCGGTTTTTCGATGGCTGCCGGGAACTCGCCGACAATTGCTGGGGGTTTTTCGATGGCTGCCGGGAACTTTCCGACAATCGCTGGGGGTTTACCGACGACTGCTGGGAACTCGCCGACAATCGCTGGGGGTTTTTCGATGACTGCCGGGAACTTTCCGACAATCACTGGAAGTTTACCGACGACTGCTGGGAACTCGCCGACGATTGCCGGAGGTTTTCCGCCGGTTGCCGGAAGGTTTCTTTTCATTGATAGAGACTTTCTCCGGCCTGCTGCCTGCTATACGAAAAGATAAATAAACACGAGTTTCTAAAAAAATACATTACGGACGCTCAAATTAAAAAAAATCCATCTATCTTTGTCCTTTGAATTTGAAACTAAACAAATGAAGTTACATTGGCAAATACTCTTGGCGCTCATTTTCGGCGCAACTGCAGGAATTTTATTTCCCGGAATAACCCCCGCTGTTTCCTGGGTGGGCGATTTGTTCATGAATGCGTTGAGCCTGTTGATCGTTCCGATTATCTTTTTTTCCATCGTCACCAGTATCGCCGGTATCCGCGAAACCGGCGGCGCGGGACTCAAGAAATTAGGCCTCCGGACAATGCTGTTTTATCTCCTTACCATGATCATTGCCATTGGCACCGGTTTGCTGCTGGTCAATCTCATCGAACCGGGAAACCACGTACAGGTAGGAAACGTTGCCGAAATACCCGGTGATCTGATGGAACAATCTTCGGTCAGGGAAATTATTCTCGGTTTTATTCCGAAAAACATATTTTATGCGTTCACGCAAAACAACACGATTCCCGTTATCCTGATCGCTTTCTTAGTCGGCCTGAACCTTCCGCAAATATCACCGGAAGGGCGGAAATCTCTGACGACCCTCTTCAAGGGCGGATTGGAAATAACCATGCGGATCACCAAAATGGTAATCAGCCTTTCGCCGGTCGGCATTTTCGCCATCGTCATGAAACAGTTCAGCACGACCTCCGATTTTCCGGCATTGATTCAAACCATTTTGCTATATGTCCTGACCGTCGTTGCCGGATTAGCCATCCATACCTTTGTCTGGCTTCCGTTGCTGCTGCGCTTCGGCTTCCGCGTCAAACCGTGGCTGCACCTGAAGAACATGTCAACGCCCCTGCTTACGGCTTTTTCCACCGCATCGTCCGGCGCCACGTTGCCGCTCACATTACATGCGGTGGAACACAACGACGGCGTTTCATCGAAAGTAACCCATTTCACCATTCCGTTAGGCGCATCGGTCAATATGGACGGAACGGCGCTGCTGGAGTGTGTCGCCGTCATTTTCATTGCGCAGGCCTACGGTGTGGAGCTTTCCGTCGTGCAGCAAATCCTGGTGGTCTTCACCTCCCTTCTCTGTGCCATCGGTGCGGCTGCGATTCCGATGGCGGCATTAGTCATGATGGCCTTAATATTGAATGTGATCGGACTGCCGCTGGAGGGCATCGGGTTAGTGATCGGCGTGGACAGAATGTTGGACATGATGCGGACAACCGTCAATGTCTATGGCGACACCTGCGTTGCCGTGATGGTGGCCAAATCCGAAGGCGAAAAACTCCAAATAGACTTGAGGAATTAAGAGTTAAGAATCAGGAAATGCTGCCTTCCGTTCGAGGAACTCAATTCTCAACTCATAACTCTTAATTCTTCACTCTTAATTTTTAATTCTCAACTTCCCAGTATTAGTATCAGTAGTTGGGCGGTCAATACGCGCAGGAACATCGTCAGCGGATAAACCGTTGCGTAACCAACGGACGGCGCGTCGTTTCCGGCAGTTGCATTGGAATAGGCCAGCGCCGGAGGATCCGTCGTACTGCCGGCCAACAATCCCATCAACGTGAAATAGTTCAACCGGTAGAAAGAACGCGCAATCACGCCCACAATCAACAGGGGCGCCGCGGTAATGATAAAACCGTATCCGATCCAGGCCAAGCCGCCCTGATGAATAATTGTTTCCATAAATCCGCCGCCGGCGTCGATCCCTACACAGGCGAGGAAAATCGTGATCCCTATCTCGCGAAGCATCAGGTTAGCGCTCATGGTCGTATATGTTACCAATTTATACCGGTATCCGAAACGGCTGACCAGAATCGCTACAATCAGCGGCCCGCCGGCCAGTCCGAGTTTGACGGGCTGCGGAATGCCCGGAAACGTGATCGGGATACTGCCCAGCAAGATGCCCAATGCAATGCCTAAAAAGATCGGAACCAGATTCGGTTCGTTCAGTCGTTTCATGGAATTGCCCAGGATGCCTTCCACATTGGCGATGGCCGACTCGGTGCCCACCACCGTGACGCGGTCGCCCACTTGCAGGGTCAGGTTCGGCGATGCCACGAAATCTACTCCCGACCGGTTGATGCGGGTGATATTGATTCCGCACAACTTGCGCAGCTTGAGTTCGCCGAGCCGCTTGCCGTTCAGGTTGGATTTCGTCACCAGAATCCGGCGACTGATAAACCGGCTTTCCGGACGGATCCACTGCTTGCGTTCCATCGGGATTTCCTCACCCACGAACACTTTCACCGTTTCGGCATCCTGTTCGTTCGTAATGACAAATATCTTGTCATTTTCGTGCAATACGGTATCGGCCGAAACCATTTCGATTTTCTTGCTGTCGTTGTACCAGATGCGGGAGATCACAAACTCGCGGTGTTTCATCAACGCCGATATTTCGCTGACCGACATGCCGAATATGGCCGGATTTTTCACCATCAGGGAGACCGGACGGGCGGCATTGGCCTGTGCGTCGTCTTCCCTGTTCAGGCGTTCCGTTTCCTTGTCGAAGCGGACACGGAACATGAAGCGGATACAGAGGATGGAGAGGATAACCCCCACCACACCCAACGGATAGGCGACGGCATAGCCCATAGCAATCGTGCCGTCCGTTGTTCCCCCGTGTATGTCGGAATAAGTCTGTTGAGCCGCGCCCAGGCCGGGGGTATTTGTTACCGCGCCCGAAAGTACGCCTACCATAGTGGGAATCGGTATCCCGGTCAGGTAATGAATGGACACGGTGATGAGCACGCCCAACAGCACCACGCCCGCCGCCAGCATGTTGAGCGTCAGGCCGCCCTTCCTGAAAGACGAAAAGAATCCGGGACCCACCTGCATCCCGATCGAATAGACAAAAAGAATCAATCCGAACTCCTTGAAAAAATGGAGTATCTGATGGTTTATCGAAAATCCGAAGTGACCGAGCGCAATGCCGGTAAACAGCACAAACGTAATTCCCAGCGAAATCCCGCCGATCTTGATCTTGCCCAGCAAAATCCCCATGACAATGACGACCGACAGCAACAGTACCGAGTGGGCAATCCCTTCGCCCCACAGCAATTCATGAATCCATTCCATACCGATTAATTTTCCGATGATTTTTTAGTTAATAGACTGCCTGTTATAATCGCAATGATCGACAGGGGCAATGAAAATACAATGGGGTCGATGGCAAACCAGGGATAGGTTTCTATCAGGCAATCTTTACCGAACAAGGCGTTGCATATTCCGATAGGAACCGATTCCGCTTTGTGCATAAAAGCCATGACAAACAGGCTTGATAATGCGCCGACCCATAAACTTGCCAAGGCACCCTGTTTGGTGACTTTTTTCCAATAGAGCGAACAGAAATAAGCAGGGAAAAAAGTAGCTGCACATACGCCCATAAACAGCGCTGTGCCCCGGGCAATGATATTTGTACTTAATGTGTAACAGATCACATAACTGATCAAGATGGAACAGGTTACTCCAAATCGCACACTCATGGACGATTTTCCGCCGCGTTTTTTTTCTGATTTGGGGAAAATATCCACCCCCAGGGCGGCTCCCATCGTGTGAAAATGCGCACTCAACGTGGACATACTTGCCGACAGGATGCAAAGCATAAATACGGCGCTGAACCATTCCGGCAATGCACGACTGATGAACAACGGAATAATTTTGTCCAGATCGTTTGTCATCTGAGTGGATAATAATCCGTCCGTTTCAAGAAAATAAAGATTGGTTAGCGGGCCGATATGATAAACCGTTCCGACCGTGAAAAAGATAAATACACAGCCAATCAATACGCCGCGGTTGATTTGTTTGGTGCTGTCGACCATCATAAAACGAACGGCCAACTGCGGTTGCGCCAGACAACCGATCCCGACGCCCAGAATGAGCGAGGTAACCAAAGTGAACCATTGCGGCGAGCCTGCAACCGGCATGGCCGTCCATCCCTGATGTCCCAGGGCGTGGTATTTTTCAGGAACCATCGAAGCGATTTCCGTCAGTTTGCGGTTACCTTCGGTAAAGCCGAAATCCATCGTGTGGTAAAACCAAATGAGCAAAAATATCATGCACAGAAACATGATGACCGCCTGTAAAGCATCGGTATAAAGTACGCCTTTGATACCGCCCGTAATTACATATCCCGCCACAATCAATGTGAAAACCAGCAGCGCCAGATTGTAATCGACATGAAAAATTTCTTCGATAAAAACGGCGCCGCCTTTCATGACAACAGCTGCGTACAGGGGCATCCCGATAAAAATAATTGAAGCGATAAATACCTGAATCGAACGGGAACCGTAATGCAGTCCCAACAACTGCGAAAAGGTATGTGCATTGTGTTTGGCTCCCAATTTCCGGGTTTTCCGTCCGAAGAAAATAAACGCAATGATAACGCCAACCAACATATTGAGCAGGCAAAGCCACTGAAGTCCCATTCCGAAAGCCGCCGAAAAACCGCCGAAACCGACGATTGCCGAGGTCGAAATAAAGGTGGCGCCGTAAGATAAAGCCATGATGAAGGGATTGGTTTTCCGGCCGCCTAATAGATAATCGGTAGAATCTTTTGTGTGCCGGTATCCGAGATAGCCCAGCCAGGCGATAAAGAAAATATAGATGATAACGATGATGCCTAATGTTAATGTATTCATTTCTTTTTGGTTTTAGGGTTACTATTTTCATCCTCATCTTTCTCGTTCCATTTGGTTATGCCGTACCAAATGGAAAAAATAAGGCATCCGAAAGCCAATATATAGGCTAAGAAAATACTGGGGTCGTCGATTCCAAACATAATTATAAATTTATTAAATCATTTTCGGTTATATATTCCAGGTTATGCCGCCGGATAACTTCCAAGGCGCTTTCTTTGTTGTTTGTACGCAGAATCAGGATTGATTTTTCCTTGACGGAAAAACAGTACATATATTCGATACTGATTCCGGCTTTGGTGAACAGAGCAAAAGTCGAAGCAAAAATTTCCGCCGCAGGTGCGGTAATAATGGCCAACACGTCGGTCAGGTTTGCATTGACATTGTTTTCCTTCAGCAGGTGACAGGCTTCGTTGGCATCGCTCACGATCATCCGTAAAATGCCAAATTCGGAAGTATCCGCAACGGTTGCCGCAATAATGCGGATATTTTCTCTGCCGAGCAAAGCCAATATTTCGCTGAGTTTTCCGTATTTATTTTCCAAAAAAATAGAGATCTGACTAATTGTCATAGCTTTTATGATTAAAGTTTACGTAAATCTTTTACTCTTACCGCTTTCCCTTCCTGAACGGGCAAGGAACCTTTGCCGACTAATTTCAATCGAGGTGTTATCAGTAGTTCGTCTTTTAATTGCCGGATTATATTTTTCGTCAAACTTTGCAAAACGGTATAATCGTCGGTAAAAAGGTCGCTCAGTTCCACTTCAATCAACATTTCGTCGTTGTTGTTATTGGTTTCGACTGTAATCAGGTAGTTACTGCCGAGTTCATGGAATTGCATCAGGATTTTTTCTATTTGTATCGGGAAAATGTTGACACCTTTGATAATCAACATATCGTCGCTACGGCCTTTGAAACGAGCCAGACGTTTGTGCGTGCGTCCGCATTTACATGCTCCGGGAAGGATGCAGGTCAGGTCGCGGGTACGGTAACGAATGAGCGGCATGGCTTCACGGTTGATGGTTGTCAAGACCAATTCGCCGATTTCTCCGTCGGGAACGGGTTTTAAAGTTTCCGGATGGATGATTTCCACAATCGTATAATCTTCCCAGATATGCAAACCGTTTTGTTCCGTACATTCGAAAGCTACGCCCGGGCCGTTCATTTCCGACATTCCGAAACAGTTGTAAGCCTTGACGCCAAGCATTTGTTCGATGCGTTTGCGTTGTTCTTCCGAGTGCGGCTCCGCGCCGATGCAGATGGTATGCAGTTTCGTATCGCGGCGCGGGTCGATTCCTTCGGCATACATGACTTCCGCCAGCCGGGTGGCATAACTTGGAATAATATGCAGACAGGTGGTTCCGAAATCGGTGATGAATTTGATTTGCCGTTTGGAATTTCCTGCGGCGGCGGGAACGGTCAGGCATCCCACTTTTTCCGCGCCATATTGAAAACCCAATCCTCCGGTAAACATGCCGTAACCCGATGTGTTTTGAAAAATATCGGTAGCGCGGATGCCGACCATGTACATACATCTTGCCACCTGATTAGCCCAGGCCTCCAGGTCGCCGGCAGAATGAAGCACCACCGTGGGATTGCCGGTTGTTCCGCTCGAAGAGTGCAGCCGAACGCAGTCTTTCAACGGGATGCAAGCCAATCCGTAGGGATAGTTGTCCCGCAAATCGTCTTTGGTAGTGAACGGCAGTTTTTGCAAATCGTTCAGAGATTGGATGTCATCGACCGAAATGTTTTTTCCGGCAAAGACTTTTGCGTAGAAAGGAGCATTTTTTGCCGCTGTCAATGTTCGTTTTAACTGTGATAGTTGCAGGGCTTCCAACCGGTCACGGCTCATCGTTTCCACGTCCTTTTGCCAATATTCCATGATGCTGTTTATGCTTAGTTTAGTTTTTAAGACCTCTGTTTATCAATAAATAGTCCGGATTCGGATCGGCTCCCCTGAAACGATGATAGAGTTCCATCGGTTTGTCGCTACCGCCTTTGGAGAGAATATTTTCCCTGAACGATTGGGCTGTTTCCGGATCGAAAATGCCTTTTTCCTCAAAAACGTGGAAAGCGTCGGCATCCAAAACTTCCGACCAGAGGTAACTGTAATATCCGGCCGAATATCCTCCGTCGAAAATATGTGAGAAATAAGTGCTTTTGTACCTCGGAATGATTTCGGGAATCAAGCCGATTTCATTCATTGCCTTGTTTTCAAAAGTTTCGACGTCCTCATTCAACGGAGATTCGAGGGTGTGCCATTTCATATCGAGGATCGCGGCAGCTACTAACTCGGTAGTCATAAATCCTTGATTGAAAGCCGATGCTTTTTGAATTTTCTCAATCAGGGCGTCGGGAATGGTTTCGCCGGTTTTGTGATGTTTGGCATAGATTTTCAGCACTTCGGGATGGAAAGCCCAATGTTCGTTGATTTGTGAGGGTAATTCCACAAAATCGCGGTAAACGTTGGTGCCGGAAATGCTCAAATAATTGCATTTGGAAAGCAATCCGTGCAAAGCGTGACCAAACTCGTGGAACAGGGTTTCTACCTGATCTAAAGTCAGCAAAGAGGGCGTATCGTTTGATGGAGGTGCAAAATTACCTACATTATATATAATAGGATGTACCAATGTTCCCTTATAAACCGTTTGCTCGACGAAATTGCCCATCCATGCACCGTTTCGTTTTTCGGGACGTGGAAAATAATCCAGATAAATCATTCCGATATGCGATCCGTCGGCGTCGCTGACTTCAAAAACTTTTACTTCGTCTTGATAAACAGGAATGTCCTTGAGTTCTTTAAACGAAATGCCGTATAGTTTATGAGCCGCCTCGAAAGCGCCGTCGCGCACATTTTCCATCTTAAAATAGGGGCGTGTTTCTTCTTCATTCAGGCTGTATTTTTCCTGACGCAGTTTTTCGGCATAATACCACCAATCCCAAGATTGCAGCTTAAAATTTCCATTTTCGCGGTCAATCAGTTTTTGTAATTCTTCGCGCTCTTTTTTAGCCTGAGGCAAGGCGTATTTCCATATATCGTCTAATAATTTCGACGCATTTGCAGGCGTTTTCGCCATAGTTTCATCCAATTTGAAATCGGCATGCGTTTTGTAACCCAACAAATTGGCTTTTTCAATCCGGAGGTTGACCGTTTTTTTGATAATGTCTTTATTGTCGTGCGAATTGTTGTTGTTACCGCGGTTGTACATGGCTTTGTACAGTTTTTCCCGCAAATCGCGATTATCGGCATATTGCAGGAAAGGTTCCCAACTCGGTTTGCTCAGGGTAAACACCCATTTTCCGTCTAATCCTTTCTTTTTTGCCGTTTGACTTGCCCCATCAACAACATCGGCAGGAAGTCCCGACAAATCGTCTTTATTCTCTATCACCAACTGATAACCGTATGTTTCAGCCAAAAGATGCTCTCCGAAAGCAATGGTAAGCAAACCCAGTTCCTTGTTTATTTCCCGGAGTCTTTCCTTTTGATTTGCGTCCAGAGCAATTCCCGACCGTACAAAATCTTTGTAATATTTTTCGAGCAACATCTTTTGTTCGGTCGTCAGGTTTGCTGAGGCAGGGTCTTCATAAATCGTTTTTATCCGGGCGAAAAGTTTTTCGTTCAGGTAAGTATTGTCGTTATGTTCCGTCATCAGCGGAGACAGTTCACTCTCAATCGCCTGAATGACTGAATCGCTCATTGCGCTTGTCATGGCGTAGAAAACTCCGGCAACACGATTTAACAGATTGCCGCTTTCGTCCATAGCAACAATGGTATTTTCGAAAGTCGGTTTTTCGGGATTGTTTGTAATAACTTCAATCTCTTCGGTATGGAGTTCCATCCCTTTTAAAAAAGCCGGCTTATAATGTCCGGTCTTTATCCGGTCGAAAGGCGGCGCTCCATGCGGCGTACCAAATTCCGTAAAGAAAGGATTCGAGGCATCAACCGACTTATTGCTTTGATTACAGGCAGAATATATCATTAAAATGAAAACTGAAATAAATAAACTTTTCTTCATCATTTCGTTGTTAAAAAATTTCCGGCAAAGGTACAAAAAAAAGTTCTTTTCAACCCCCTTAAAAACAACTTTGGGTGCATTTCAAGGGGTCGTTTTTATTCCATTCCGTATTTTACCCGATGTAGGGGGCAGACCTGCGTGTCAGCCCAACAGGATTAAAGGGCGCACACACAAGTGCGCCCCTACAAAATCATATCCGGAGCGCGAATAGGGCTTGTTTTTTGCAAATTCGTAGCTACGGATTCAGTTTAAGCATCCCATTTTGTCCTTTTTTTCCGATTAGAAACTTGGAGGAGCCGCATGAAGCGGCGACAATTTGAAATGCGCCCAACAACTTTTTGCTCAAAAGAAAAATATAAACGGATGGTCTTTAATCGGGTAGGGCTTGTCTGTTCTTACACGAACTTCTCCTTTATCGCCATCTTTACTTGTTGCGCAATTATGTACATTGAGTTTGAAAACCAAGTTGCGACGGTAGCCTTTGATGGTCTGAGCAAGGTAAACTTACGGACGAAAAAACGGTTTGGCATGCATCAAGTGACATCATAGAATCTATTTTTGGCTCATATAAATTCAAGAAATCGAAAAATCAATTAAACGGAATAACACCTTCATGTTTTAGTGTTACCCTTATTGACAAAAATGGGAGAAGGATATAAGCCTTCTTCGGTTGATTTTACATCCTGTCTTGAACCTGTTTTTATGAAAGAGTTGGAGACATGGAAAACAAATAATCCGACTGAGAATCTTGCTGTTAAAAGAAAATTAAAACTTGCTTCTTGAATGGGCTTTAGCTCAACTTTTGAGCACCCTACCTTTCAGGGCTTGGGGGATGCGGTTGGAATACGTTTCACAGGGCGTTGCCCTTAATCAGGAAGGAAATTGCGTCCATAACGTTTTTTAAGCCCTCTAATGAGTCGCAATGACGAAGTTGCGCGTCGTACGAAAGCAAACCGGCTTATTTCAAATCCTACCCTCCTGTCCGGTATTTATAATTCGAAATAAAAACGCTCGTTTGCAAAATAATTTGACACAAAACGCATCATTTGCCGGATAAATTGTAACTTTGCAAACAATTTCATCATTTTGTTTTGATTTTATGGTTTTGTTATGACAAAACGATATATATTTGCAGCGAATATAAGCAAAAGGAAATAATTGAAGTCGAAAAAACTCAAAAATGACAGGGATTATACACATACAGATGATGAACGGAGCCGGAAACGGCTACCCGTATATTAATATGACGATTTATAACATACATAACAAACATAACAATAACAAACAAATCGATTAGTATGGCTTTAGTAAATGAACATTTTTTAAAACTACCCGGCAATTATCTGTTTTCGGATATTGCCAAAAAGGTACAAACATTCAAAAGGACTCACTCCAAGGCAGAAGTGATAAGTTTAGGTATCGGCGACGTGACCCGTCCTCTACCGCAAGCTGTGCGTGACGCCATGCACAAGGCGGTAGAGGAGATGGGTGACGTCAAAACATTCCGGGGGTATGGCCCGGAACAGGGATATTCTTTTTTGACCGAGACAATCATTAAACATGATTATGCGACCCGCGGCATCTCGCTGGAACCGGGCGAAGTTTTTGTCAGCGACGGCGCCAAGAGCGACACGGGAAACATCGGAGATATCCTTCGGCAGGATAATTGCGTCGGGGTGACCGATCCGATCTATCCGGTTTACATTGATTCGAATGTCATGAGCGGACGCGCCGGCGTGCTGGAAGACAACAAATGGAGTAATGTGATTTACATTCCCTGTACGGAAAAAAATCATTTCATACCCGAAATCCCCGATCGCCGGATGGATATTCTCTACCTCTGCTATCCGAACAATCCGACGGGAGCCTCTATTACCAAAGAGGCGTTGAAAGCATGGGTGGATTATGCCCTTACGAATCAGGTGCTGATTCTGTATGATGCCGCTTACGAGGCGTATATACAGGATCCCGACATTCCCCATTCGATTTATGAAATTAAGGATGCCAAAAAAGTGGCCATCGAATTTCGGAGTTTTTCCAAGACTGCCGGATTTACGGGCGTACGATGCGGATATACGGTCATACCCAAAGACCTGAAAGGGGTCACGGTACAGGGAGAAACCGTTTCGCTGAATCAGTTGTGGAACCGTCGCCAATGCACCAAATTCAACGGCACAAGTTACATCACCCAACGGGGCGCGGAAGCAGTCTATAGCCCCGAAGGAGCCGCACAGGTCAAAGAGATTATACACTATTATATGGGTAACGCCAAAATTATGAAAGAGGGACTTGAAAGCGCCGGATTGAAGGTAGCTTGCGGGGGCGATAATGCTCCTTACTTGTGGCTGAGAACTCCCGACAACGTTTCTTCCTGGGCGTTTTTCGACCAGATGCTTCACGGAGCTAAAGTCGTCAGTACGCCGGGCGTCGGTTTCGGCCCGAGCGGGGAAGGATACATTCGCTTAACCTCTTTCGGCACACGTGAAAATTGTATTGAAGCCATGGAAAGAATCCATAAATGGTTGAAATAGAATTGGCACTATGATAATAAGGGTTTTAATAGGTATTTAGTTTTTCATATGGTTGATGCGCACAATTATATAACGGGTTTTTAAACGAATTTTTAAGTTAAAAGTAACAAAAGATGAAAAAGATGAACATTCAAAAGCAAGTTTATGCAGCAATTCTGTTTGCTGCTATCGTATTAACCATTCCTGCAGCTGTGAAAGCTCAGGGGGTAGAAGTCTCTGTTGGCGGCGATATTGTCAGCAGTTACATCTGGCGCGGCACAGATTGTGGAGGGGTAAGTGTGCAACCGGCGTTGTCCGTTGGCATAGGTGGCTTTTCATTGACGGCCTGGGGGTCTGTGGGTTTTGAAAGCGCAGACACAAAAGAGTATGACTTTACGTTGGGGTATGGAATCGGCGGCTTCAGTGCGGCAATTACGGACTATTGGTTTGATAAACCGGCAAGCAAGTATTTTAATTACAAATCGGACGAAACCGCTCATATGTTTGAAGGTACGTTGGGATACGATTTCGGGCCGCTGGCGCTTTCGTGGAATACGTTCTTCGGCGGAGCCGACTCCAATTCGAAAGGAGACAGAGCTTATTCTACATATGTGGAAGTAAGCGCTCCCTTTAAGTTGGGCGATTTCGATTTCAAGGCCGAAATAGGGGCTACTCCTTGGGAAGGAATTTATTCGACCGAATTTAACGTGGTAAATATCGGCGTGACGGGTTCGAAAACCATCAAGGTCACCGATTCGTTCAGCATTCCGGTCTTTACCAAAGTCATCTTCAACCCTTATACGGAGGGAACGTATTTTGTCTTTGGCGTCAGTTTGTAGATAATCAGTATGAATAATATTAAACAGATAGAGGTATGAAAAAGATTGAAGCGATTATTCGCAAAACTAAATTCGACGATGTCAAGGAGGCGTTATTGGAAGCCGACATCGAATGGTTCTCTTATTATGATGTGCGTGGCGTGGGAAAAACCCGTCAGGAACGAATCTACCGCGGCGTAGTGTATGACACGAGTTATA
>JAITPV010000174.1 GCA_031289275.1 Tannerella sp. | reverse complement strand
CGATTGTATGAAAGCTGTTTGGGGAATTCTTTTTTCAGATGAATGCCGATATAATGCAAGTAATAATGCTTGAAATTTTTGAAACATCCGAAATGATATAGCATCAAAATGGTAATAATTTCGCTGTCGGACATCTCGCATGGGCGGTTACGGCGCTTTTTGCCGTCTTCAGGCAAAATGGGCATTTTTGCCAACTCTTTTGAAAATTCTTTGCAGAAATCGTCTGCAATACAAATATTTTATTGTTTATCAACCATAATGACACGAAAATTATTTGATACTTACCTCTTTTTTTTACTGTTTCTTATCCAAAACTCAGGTTATTATTTCATGAATGATGCAAAAAAACATGTTATACAACATAAAATTGAAACTGATCATTGAACCTCTTCCATTTCGTATTTGTCTTTCCCGATAAAAATCACGGAGAGAAACCGAACGTCGGTACGATAGGCAAACAAGTGTGAATCCCGGTATTTCTTCAGTTGAACGCGCGCTTCCGCTAATTTTTCTTTTACAATGTCTTTTTTCTTTCCAGCTTCTTCTTTCTTGCTGATGTATTTCAATTCCCAAACCCATTCGTAAGGAATGTCGGGCAAGCGGTGACTGCGTTTCAGCCAAATGTCCGCATAGCCTGTTGAGACTTCCGGTTCGGTGACGGGGATAAACAATTTGCTCTGAAACAGGCCGCTCAACAGGAGTATCTTGATATACTTCTCGTCAAAGTTTTGCAAATCACGGTTCGACAGACAGCTAAAGATGTGTCGGCTGATGTAATCCATATACGCCCTCGCATTGCCTTTATAGGCCAATTCCCAAATCGCATTGCCCAAATCCGTATAACTAATCATAATGTCCTTGTTCCGGTCTAATGTCAGTTGTTCGATATATTCCCAGAAAATGGTACGGATGGAATAGTTGGGAATTTTAAGCCGTAACCGGCCACTTTGGGTGTTGTCGATCGTGAGTAATCCCATGTAGAACAGGAGCGATATAAAATATTTGTTGTCATGCAGTTTGTCGACAGGGAACTTGGCAACAATATCCGAAAAGACGCCGTTATCCTGTGTGATTTTCAATAATTGCAGACGGTTCGGTTCATTGTTAACCAAACGTTGCAAGCGACCGTAGTCGGTTTTCAGGTTTTCGTCGATGATATTTTTGGGCGGTTTTCCTTCCTCCCGCAGTTCATGGAAAAAGTAGAGCATCATGGTGGGATTATATACCCGGTGTGCACCGTCTTCATGGAAAAGATAGCCATTGTAGAGAAATTCCATATCTACATTGATAAGCGTTTGGTCGACGCCTGTTTCCAGCATCAGCGTTTGCACTTCATCTTGCGTGAATCCCAGCATTTCATTGTATTTGGCTTTAAGCGACAGGTTGTTGGAGATGTTGAAGCCGCTGGTCAGATCGTCGAGCATGATGGGCGTGATGCCGGTGAGCATGATACGGTCTATCACGGTTTTAGAGCCGGCTTTCAATATCTCGTAGAAATCGCGCACCGTACCGTTTGCCCGTGTGATATGCCGGTAGACGTCATCGCCGGAAGTGTTTCCTTGAGCAATCAGGTCGTTGGCAAAATGGTCGTACTCGTCGATAATGATAAACAGTTTCCGGCCTGCATCTTCCGCAGCGTTAAAAGTTTTACGCAAAGCATTCACTCCCGATTGTTCGGCGCCTATTTGTTCAAAATAAATATCTGCTTTGGGAACAAGATAACTATACTTGTTCAAAAAGCCACGCACCGTATCCTGAATATTGCCGGCAAAGGATTTCTTGAAAGATGCCTCATCGGAAGTATCCATCCCCGAAAAGTCCAGGTTCAGCACCATATAGCTGTTCCGATTAGGCGTGGGATGCTTGCCGATATACAAGTCGCCAAACAGTGTATCGAATTTGTCCGCCTGTTTGATGTCGTAATAATGCGACAGCATCGAAAGGAGCAGGCTTTTGCCGAACTTGCGCGGACGGATGAAAAAAAGATACTTGTTTTCTTCTTCTTCTAATTTTTCGATAAACGGCGTCTTATCTATGAATACATAGTTTTCTGTCTGTATGCTTTCGAAATTCGAGTTACCGTAAGGCAGTCGTTTGAATACTTTTGCGTCCATAATTGATAGTTGAATGTAGGCATCCGCACGCGGAGAAAAATCTCCGCGTGCGCTGTGTCTTACCGGAGCAGTTGTTTCACGGTGTCCGAGAGGATGCGTCCTTCGGCTTTTCCGGACAGGGCTTTCGTGGCTACGGCCATGACTTTTCCCATGTCCTGCGGGCCGTGTGCGCCGACTTGGGCAATGATGTTCCTGAGTTCGCTTTCCAACTCTTCGGCCGTCAATGGCGGTGGCAGGTAGGCTTCGATGACCTGCACCTGCGCCAGTTCTTCGCCGGCCAGGTCGGGACGGTTTTGCGTGGCGTAGATTTGGGCGGCGTCTTTGCCTTGCTTTACTAACTTTTGGATGATTTTGAGCGCGGTTTCGTCTGTTACCGTGTCGTTGGCGCCCGGAGCGGTCTTGGCTTCCAGAAAGAATTTCTTTACATTGCGGAGTGCGCTCAATTTTACTTTGTCTTTGGCCAGCATGGCGGCTTTGATGTCGTTGCTGATTTGATCGAATAAGTTCATGTGTTTGTCTTTTTTTGCGTTTATTTAAAACTGATTTTAATAGCGGACTTGGCCGTATGCCCGTCCGTATTTTCTCCGGAAATAGCTCCGCGCGTCTGAGCGATCAGCTTGGGGTCGCGATTATAGGTCGGATGATCTTCCAGGAGGGAAATGATCCGGTCGTCGTCCAGTTCATCCACTGTCAATATGACGATGTTCGCCCGTGAGATGGAGTGTGTCGGCCGTTTCGTGGTGCCCTTGCCGTAGTATTTTTTGATCCGTTCCCATTGTTTCCGTACTTCTTCGGCATGGTCTGTGGTGCGCTGAAATTCCTCGTCGGTCAGGCGTCCCATTTCGAGGTCGTGTTTCTCTTTCATTTCGGGAATATCGTCCAGTCCGAATCCGGTGGCAAGTACGGTGAATTTGATCTTTTCGCCCAAACAGTCGTCGATTGCCGTTCCCCAGATCACTTCGATAGATTCTCCGAAATGCTTCATGAAATTTTCGATATGATTCATTTCCGTGATTCGTATTTCCTTTTCCTTGCTGGAGGAGATGTAGAAGAGGAGTTTTTTGGCATAAAAGATATCGTTGTTATTGAGCAGCGGAGAATTAAGGGCATTGTCGATGGCTTGTTCCAGACGGTCTTTGCCTTCTCCGTATCCGGAACTCATCAGCGCCACGCCGCCATCTTTCATGGTAGTCTGCACGTCGGCAAAGTCACGGTTGATGATGCCGGGCAGGGTGATAATTTCCGCAATGCTTTTGGCCGCAACCGTGAGTGTGTCGTCTGCCTTTGCAAAGGCATCCGAGAGGGTGACATCCTGGTCTTCGTGATAAATCTCGCTCAGACGTTCGTTGTTGACTACCAGCAAGGCATCTACGTTTTTACTCATTTCTTCGACGCCGTCGAGCGCCTGATTGATTTTGGGAAAGCCTTCAAACAGGAAGGGAATCGTCACAATCCCGACCGTCAGGATGCCCATGTCTTTGGCGATTTTGGCGATAACAGGCCCTGCACCGGTGCCGGTGCCGCCGCCCATACCGGCGGTGATGAATACCATTTCGGTGCCGTCGCTCAACATCGTAGAAATTTCTTCTTCGCTTTCTTTCGCGAGTTTTCGTGCCACATCGGGCCGGTTGCCGGCGCCCTTTCCGGGTCCCATTACGATTTTGACCGGAATGTCGGTGTCTTCCATAGCCTGCCTGTCCGTATTGCACAACACAAAAGAAACATCATGTATACCTTCCTTATACATGTGTTTTACGGCATTTCCTCCACCTCCGCCGACGCCAATCACCTTGATGATTTTACCGGTATCCGTCGGCATATCAAATTTTATTAAGTCGCTCATCGTTTTCTAAATTTATCTGTTTCAGTCTGCTTTGAATAGGTCTTTCATAAACCGGTCAATCAGATTGGACTTCCGCCGCCTCCGTGTCCGGTTATCACCGGTCCCGGTATCGCTTCCGATACCGGTGCCGCCGGTCTCCGTATCGTCGCCGCCGATCTCGCCGCCGGTCTTATCGTCCTCAGGAGGATCGGGAAGATTGGGAGGCGGAGGCGCTACATAATAAGAAGCGCAGTTTTCCGTCCCCCGGATCAGCAGGCTGACGGCCGTCATATAATCCGGATTGCCGGCCGATTCTTCATCTCCGTCGATCCATTCTTTGCGGATATTCGAATAGCGCACGTCCTGTCTGAAGCACTGACGAACCAGTTCCGGCAGGTTTTTCAGGGCGGCCGCACCACCGGCCAGAATAACGCCCGAACCTAATGAATCTATCTCGCAGGTAGTTTTCACACGGGCATATACGTTATCTACAATTTCTCTTGCGCGGGCTTCTATGATGACATTTATTTCGTTCGGATCCACTTTCCGCCCGGCGATTTCAATCACGGCATCTTCTTTCTCTTTATTGATCAGGGCGCTGCCATGGGTCGTTTTCAACCGTTCGGCTTCCGATTCCACTAACGGGAGGGAGGTCAGGTCTTTGGTGATCAGACGACCGCCCAACGGAATAACGGACAGATGTATCAGCGTGCCTCCCCGATACACGACGATCGAGGTGACGCCGGCGCCAAAGTTAATCAGGGCGCATCCCAACTCCTTTTCGTCCGGAGTAAACAGGACATCGGCCAGCGCCTGCGGAGAGACGATGATGCCGGCCAGACTGACATTGGTGCGTTTGATGCTGTTTTCAATTAAATTCCGGATGGAGGGACGTCCGACAATCAGTTTATAACGCGCCTCGATGCGTTTGCCGGGAATACCGACCGGATGATCGGCCGGTTTATCATCTACGTAATAAACCGGAGGGGAACTGCCCAGGACATCCAGCATTTCAGGCTTATAGGTGTGGCATTGTGCATCCAGCATCCGGAGGTCTTCGTCCGAAATGACGGCATCCGCAGGAAGGATTTTCACTTCGGAGTGTTCAATCGAACGGAGCGATTGGCCTCCGACCCCGATATATATTTTTTCGATACGGAAATCGGGCAATTTGTCACTGAGTTTGTTTTGTAGTTTCAGCGCCAGCCGGCTGATCCGGTGAGCGGTTTCTTCTACGTTGTACACACTGCCTCTCCGAATACAGCCCCCTGCGTCTTCAGTCTCTTTGGCCAAAACGGAGATCGCGCCGTTCGCCAGTTTTTTTCCGACCATTCCGACGAGGTGAGACGTCCCCAAGTCAATCGCTACTATGTAATTTGCATGTACCATATATGCTATTTTTTTGTACAGACAATCTGATTTTTATACTTCAAATTAATCACGTTATATTTTTCCCATCCTGTTTTCGGAATGGCTTGCTCATAAAAAAGTTGCAAGTTATTCATTTTTTCCCTGAAATCCTCAAAGTTTCCCAAAATAATGCGGTAATCGCCTACGCGCGGGATCAATTCGACTTCTTTATTGGGGTGAACATATATTTGTTCAATCTGATTATTCCAGAAATCATGCTTCTGCAAAAACAGTGCAAATCCGAACAACTCGGCTGTTGCCAATGATTTTTCAATATTTCCGCTGGCTACCGGTAAATAAGTGGCATAGCGGTAGTCGGCAGGCATGACATCTCCCCGGTCATCGACATAATAGCTTTCCCGCGCGTTGAATACCCGTAAGACGGGCGTTTTTTGCACAATCTCGATTTTTACGTTTCCGGAAGGCGTTTTGTACACATGAGCGGTTTCAATTAACTGGTTTTTGGCAAGCGCTCGCTCAATGGTATCCGTGTTGATCCGGTTGAGGGGTTGCTCGACCGGATAGAGCCGTGCGCTTTTCAGTAAGGCGACAATGTCCTTTTCGTGCAGGAAAGGCTTGTTCACACTGTCTTTTATGACCACGATCAGGTCGCGACAAAGGGTTTCTCCGTCCGGCTCCTTCTTTCCGAAGAAGATATAAGCAAAGCATCCAAGCAACAGGATTACGACTGTGACAGATAAAATGCGCTTCATTTCTTATCCAGGATTTCTTTGATGGGTTCGACAAGACGGTCAATGTCTCCGGCGCCAAGCGTCAAGACAACTTCATAGGTTCCGGCGGCGAGTATATCCGGCAGTTGCTCTTTCGAGCAAAGCGTTTTGTGCAAAATCGTGACACGGTCGAAAATGATCTGCGAGGTAATGCCCGGAAGCGGTTCTTCGCGTGCCGGATAGATGTCCAACAGAATTAATTCGTCTAATAATGAAAGACTTTCTGCAAACTCGGCCGCAAAATCGCGCGTCCGGGTGTAGAGATGCGGCTGAAAAATACCGGTTACTTTCCGTCCGGCGTATAATTCTTTTACGGAAAGGATGCTGTTTTTCAGTTCTTCCGGATGATGTGCATAGTCGTCAATCAATACGATATTTTCTTTTTGGAGACGGATGTCAAAACGGCGTGCTACGCCGGCATACGATTTCATCGCCGCCCGTATTTCTTCCGGGAAAACCCCGTTCAGCCATGCCAATGCGATGGCGGCCACGGCGTTTTCAATATTTATCTTCATCGGGACGCCCAACCGTATGTCGGCGATCTGTACGGAAGGCCCTTCGAAATCAAAGATAATCGCTCCGTTGCCGATGCGGATGTTTTTGGCATGAAAACCGGCTTCTTCGTCCGAACCCGAATACGTGTACAGTTTTACGCCGGATTGCAGGCGCGGAGTGACCGGTATCCCGGATTTCATAATCAGTACGCCGCCGGGACGAATCAGCGAAGTGAAGACTTCAAAACTTTCCCGGTAGGCTTCGGGAGTGCCGTAAATATCCAGATGATCCGGATCGGCATAGGTAATGACGGCCATATAAGGCGTGAGTTGATGAAATGAACGGTCGTATTCATCCGCTTCGATAACCGTTAAATCACTGTGGTCGGACAACATCAGGTTGTTTGCTCCATTTTTCGGGATGCCTCCCAGAAAGGCGTTGCAGTCTACGTGGGATTGTTTCAGCAGGTGCGCCGTCATGACCGAAGTCGTCGTTTTCCCGTGTGTGCCGGCAATGCACAATCCCCGTACCGACCGGGTGATCAATCCCAGAACCTGGGAGCGTTTGAGGACTTCAAAGCCTTGCGTGCGGAAAAAGGTCAATTCCGCATGTGATTCGGACACGGCCGGAGTATATATTATTAATGTATAGTCCGGATGCTTGAACGTTTCGGGTATCAGCCGGACATCGTCCGTGTAATGAATCGCAGCGCCTTCGCCGGCCAATTCTTCCGTCAATGAGGAAAAAGTCCGGTCGTAGCCGGCCACGGCGACTCCTTTGGAAAGGAAATAACGCATCAAGGCGCTCATTCCAATGCCGCCGGCTCCGATAAAATAGACTGATTGTATCTGTTGAAAATCCATTAGCGTATCCTTGTTTTTATTCGTTTTTCTATCTCGTCTGCAATGGCTTCGGCGCTGTGGGGGTGTGCCAGCCGGCCAATGCGCTCACGGAACAAACGTAATTGTTCCGTGTCATGGATAAGGCTCAACAGGGTATCAACCAGCTGCATTTCCACGTCTTTATCTGCAATCATAACGGCCGCGCCTTTGTTTGCAACCGCCTGTGCGTTTTTGGTTTGGTGATCTTCCGCCACATTGGGCGAAGGAATCAGGATCGCCGGTTTTTCCAGCAGGCAGAGTTCGGAAACAGACCCGGCTCCAGCCCGCGAAACAACCAGATCGGCTACCGCATAGGCGTAATCCATACGTGAAATGAAATCGGAACACCACAGCCGGTTTTGGGTGTCTTTGCCTTCCAGTTGCGCCTTTATGGCGTCTTGGTAAAAACGACCCGTTTGCCAGATAATCTGGATACCGGCGGCGATCAACCGGTCTAACCCGTGTGACAAACCGTTGTTAATCGTGCGTGCCCCCAAACTTCCCCCAAGGATCAGGACCGTCTTTTTCTCCGGCGACAAATGGAAGTAGGCCAATGCCTTTTCCTTTTCAGCAACCGCCATTTCCAGTTCTTTCCTCACAGGATTACCGGTAAGGACGATCTTTTGAGGAGGGAAGAACCGTTCCATGCCGTCATAAGCTACGCAAATGACGGAAGCGCGCTTCGCTAAAAACTTGTTCGTCATTCCGGCATAGGAATTTTGTTCCTGTATCAACGTCGGGATACCCAGCGAGGAGGCCGCCCATAACGTAGGGCCGCTCGCGTATCCACCCACGCCGACGGCAATGTCGGGTTTATATTCGCGAAGCAACTTCTTGGCCATACGGAGGCTTTTGAAGAATTTGTACAGGACAGACAGATTTTTGAACTTGTTGCTCCGGTTAAATCCGCTGACCGGGAGTCCGACAATTTCATATCCGGCCGCCGGCACCCGCTCCATCTCCATGCGGTTTTCCGCGCCGACAAACAGGATGGCTGCGTCCGGAGAACGTCGTCTGAATGCGTCCGCAATAGCAATCGCCGGGAAGATATGTCCCCCCGTTCCGCCTCCGCTTATGATGATCCGGTATGGTTTCATGTTTCCGACACTGTTGATTCAACGGCGAATATAGGATTTTTTTCCGAATCTTCCTCTATTTTCGTGGTCAATTCTTCCATATCGTTATCCTCTTCCTCCTCTTCTTCGCCCTCATCCTCTTCCTCTTCTTCGTCTGTTTTGCCCATATGAGCGCCATGATGGCTTACGCTGAGAATAATGCCGATATAGACGCATGTCAACAGGGAAGATGTGCCTCCCCGGCTGATCAAAGGCAGCGGCTGACCGGTGACCGGAAATAGCCCGACGTTTACCGCCATATGAAATAGCGCCTGTGCGACAATCAACAAACCACATCCAAGTACTAAATATTTGGGAAATAATTTCTCGCACTTTCTGGCAATAACCCCTACCCGTATCATCAACATCACATACAGCAAAAGAACTCCCATGCCTCCCGCCACGCCTAATTCTTCAATGATAATCGCAAAAATAAAGTCGGAATACGCCTGCGGCAAAAAATCCCGTTGCACGCTCCGACCGGGTAATTGCCCGAATACGCCTCCACGAGCGATGGCTACTTTGGCATAAGTAAGCTGATCGGGTGAATGAATATAGGTGTCGTTGGTTTTGTCGTCCGTTGCCGTTTTGGATTCAAAAAAATTCGTTACACGTGTTTGCCAAACCGTGGCGCGAGGAAAATAAATTTTCATCGTTTTCTGCGGAATGGCATACATGGCAAGAACAAACACCAGCCCCAGCACAAAGATGGTCGTGCAAAAATGCAATAATTTCTTGAAGGGAATCTGACCGATAAACATCATCAGGAAGCACACACTGCCTAATAAAAAAGCGGTGGAAAGATTGAACGGAAGAATCAAAAAACAGACGGGCAAGATTCCCCAGAAGATGAATTTATAAATACGTTCGCCCGAAAGTTTCCTGCGTTTGCTGAGCCAGAACGCGACATAAACGACGCAAGCCAGCTTTCCAAATTCGGAAGGCTGGAACTGAATACCGAAGACCGGCAGCCACCGGTAGGCATTATTCTCGCTGACCCCGAAAAACGGCGTGGCCATAAGCAGCAATATGGAAATCGGCAACAGCAGTATCGCAAGCGAAAAAAACCGGTAATGCGTACGGGCTAATACCGCAATCAACGCCGTGCCGATAAGCAGTATCGACGCATGACGCACAATCGGAGGGGTTTTCAGAGAGTAACTAATCGCGCTGGTGGCACTGAACACTTCGATCAGGGAACAGCAGGCCAGAAACATGAAAATAATCCATATCGCCCGGTCTCCGTAAAAGAAGTTTGCCATTACATTCACATTGCTTTTCTTCATTCCGGTTTGTCTTTACAGATTACGTACACAGGTTTTGAACTGATTGCCGCGGTCTTCATAGTTTTCGAAAAGATCGAAACTGGCGCAACAAGGCGACAACAGCACCGTGTCTCCCTTCCGAGCGATCCGGTAAGCGAGGTTCACGGCTTCTTCCATCGAGCGGGCGTCTTCTATTTCCGCGACTTTATGGTCGAAGAATGCGTGCAGTTTCGCATTGTCAACCCCCAGAAAGATCAGGGCGCGGACTTTTTTCAACACAAACGGTTCGATCTCGGAATAGTCGTTTCCCTTGTCCGTACCGCCCAGTATAAGCACTATTTTCGTGTTTATGCTTTGCAGGGCATACCAGCAGGAATTGACGTTGGTTGCTTTGGAGTCGTTGATGTAATCGACGCCCCGCACGCGCGAGACTTTTTCCAGACGGTGTTCCACACCGATGAAATCAGCAAGTGAGGCGCGGATTTTTTCATCATGTATGTCCAGGATTTTGGCGGCGATACCGGCAGCCATTGAGTTATACAGATTATGTGCGCCTTTCAATGCGATTTTATTTTGATCCATAGTAAATATTCCATTTAGCGTTTCAATTATTAGTTTTCCACCGGCCACATGCCCTTTCAGCGAAGGGTGGCCGGTGTCGGAAAACGGGTATAGGGCGGCTTCCGGACGGTGTTTTTCTATTTCGCGGGCGATGATGGGGTCATCGTTCCAGAAAAGAAAGGCATCCAGTTCCGTTTGATTCCGAAGGATACGGAATTTGGCATCCACATAGTTTTGCAATTCGTAATGATAGCGATCCAGGTGATCGGGCGTGATATTCAGCAGGACGGCAATGTCCGCCTTGAAATCGTACATGTTGTCCAACTGGAAACTGCTTAATTCGATCACGTAGTAATCATGCGGCGACGTGGCTACCTGAAAGGCGAGGCTGTGCCCCACGTTGCCGGCCAGCCCCACGTCCAGCCCGGCTTGCGAAAGGATATGGAACGTCAGCATGGTGGTTGTCGTTTTGCCGTTGCTTCCGGTGATACAAATCATCCGGGCGTTCGTATAACGTCCGGCAAATTCGATCTCGGAAATCACGGGAATCCCCCGCTCCGCTATTTTTCGGATAACCGGCGCTTTGTCCGGTATGCCGGGGCTTTTGATGATTTCGTCCGCACGCAGGATCAGCGCATCCGTATGTTGGTTTTCTTCCCATGCGATGCCGTGCTGATCCAGCAGCGCCTTGTATTTGGGGCGGATGGCGGAGACGTCGGAGACAAACACGTCGAAGCCTTTCGCCCCGGCCAGTATGGCGGCGCCTGTCCCGCTTTCGCCCGCGCCCAGTATGACGATCCGTTGTTTACTCATCTATTACCTGACTTTTAATGTGATCAACGCGATTGCCGCCAGAATGATTCCGATCAACCAGAAACGAACAACGATCTTGGATTCCGGAATGAGATTGTGCGGGTGTCGTATCAGCGCCTGCACGCCGGCATCCGATTTCTGGAAATGATGGTGCAGCGGCGTCATCTTGAATACCCGCCGGCCTTCGCCGTATTTCTTCTTCGTATACTTGAAATAGCTTACCTGTATCACCACCGAAAAACTTTCGGCCAGGAAGATACCGCAGAGAATCGGGATCAGCAGTTCCTTACGGATAAGGATAGCGAAGACGGCAATGATACCGCCCAGCGTCAAACTGCCGGTGTCGCCCATGAATATTTGCGCCGGGTAGGCGTTGTACCACAGAAAACCGATAGTGGCGCCGATAAAGGCAGCCGCGAAAATGACTAATTCTTCCGCCTTCGGGATAAACATGATGTTCAGGAACGATGCAAATTCGATGTGCGACGAGGTATAGGCCAGGATTCCCAGGGCGATGCCGATGATGGCGGAACTGCCCGCCGCCAGCCCGTCCAGCCCGTCCGTCAGATTCGCACCGTTGGATACCGCCGTCACAATGAAGATGACGATCAGGACAAACAGGATGCAGGTTGCCTCGGTTTTATAGTTGCCCGCCCAACCGACTAACCACGCATAATCGAAATTGTTGTTCTTGATAAAGGGAATGGTCGTTTTCGCCGATTTGGTATGAGTGGAATGGAAGCGTACGTCTTCGATCGTATTTTCGGCGACGCTGCGGATTTCCATGTTTTCGCGGATGACTACGTCCGGACTGAAAAAGAGAATCAGTCCCACGATCAGTCCGAGGCTTACCTGGGCGAGGATTTTAAATCGCCCGCGCAATCCTTTCTTATCATTCTTGAAAACCTTGATATAATCGTCCGCAAAGCCGAGGCTGCCCAGCCAGAGGGTGGTAAGCAGCATGATGATCAGGTAGACGTTGTTCAGGCGGGCAAAGAGCAGCGTGGGAATGACAATGGCGATGATGATGATGATGCCACCCATCGTAGGCGTGCCTTTCTTGCTCGTCTGCTCTTCGATGCCCAGGTTGCGGAAGACTTCCTTGACCTGCAGCCGTTGCAGCAGGTTGATGATTTGCCGTCCGAACAGGGTAGAAAGAAAAAGCGAACATACCAGGGCCAGTATGGCGCGGAATGAAATATATTTGAATACTCCGGTTCCGGGAATATCAAACTGGGTGTCGAGGTAATTGAACAGATCGTACAGCATATGACATCAGGATGGGGTTGCAAAAATTTGTTTCAGAATTTCGCGATCGTCAAAAGGATGTTTCACTCCGCCGATTTCCTGGTACGTTTCGTGTCCTTTGCCGGCAATCAGGATGATGTCGCCTTTCCGGGCCAGCGTCGTAGCCGTCCGGATGGCCTGTTCGCGGTCAACGATGCAGAGCGTGCGTCGCCGGTCGTATACATCCAGTCCGTCGAGCATGTCGCGGAGGATGGCGGCGGGATTTTCGGTACGCGGATTGTCGGAAGTCAGAATCAGCAGGCCGCTTTTTATGTAAGCCACCTGCGCCATCAGGGGCCGTTTCCCTTTGTCACGATCGCCACCGGCGCCGACAACGGTGATGATGCGGATTTTCCGTCGCACCACTATCCGGATGGCATCCAGTACATTGGCCAGCGCGTCGGGCGTATGCGCATAGTCCACAATGGCGGTATATCCCTGCGGTGAAACGAACGTCTCGAAGCGGCCGGCCACGGGACGGAGCGCGCTCAGGGCGAGGAGTGTCTCGTTCGGCCGCTTGCCCAGCAACAGGGCGGCGCCATAGACGGCCAGCAAGTTGTAGGCATTAAAGCGGCCGGTGAAATGAACCTGCACAGCCGTGCCGTTGATCGTCAATCCGGCGCCGTCCACGTTCAATTCGGTAATTCTCCCCCTGAAATCGGCCATTTTCTGCAACGAATAGGTCCGGCAGATGGCGGCGGTGTTTTGCAGCATCACGTTGCCCGACTTGTCGTCTACATTCGTAAGGGCAAAGGCCGTGGCGGGCAGGCGGTCGAAGAAGGTCTTTTTGGCTTTGAGATAATTCTCCACCGTTTGATGGTAGTCCAGATGATCGCGTGTAAGATTGGTAAAGATACCGCCCCGGAAGGTCAGTCCGCTGATGCGTTGCTGGTCGATGGCATGAGAGCTGACTTCCATGAAGACGTATTCGCATCCGGCATCCGCCATCTGTGCCACCAGTGAGTAGAGTGCGACCGGGTCGGGCGTGGTATGCGTAGACGGGAGGGCGTCACCGTCAATATAATTGCAGTTGGTAGAGAGCAACCCGGCCTTGTGTCCCAGCCTGCTGAACAGTTCATAGAGCAGCGTGGCAATCGTCGTTTTCCCGTTGGTGCCCGTCACGCCTACCAGCATGAGCCGCTCCGAAGGATTGCCGTGCCAGACATTGAGCAGGCGTCCCAGCGCATCGACCGTGTCCGGCACTACGACTATCGCAACACCCTGCGTCAAGCCGTCCGGCATGTGTTCGCACACGATGGCGGCTGCGCCCTGTGTAACAGCTTTGTTGATATAATTATGACCATCGACGGTCACGCCCTTGATGGCGACAAACAGCGTCCCTTCCGTTACTTTCCGCGAGTCGGACGCGATATCGGAAATTGTGACGGTATCGTCACCTGTTACTTTCTCCGTATGCAATACGGAGGTGAGTTCGTTTAGTTTCATTTTCGTTTTTGTTATTATTTTATTCTATTTCTATTCTTTCATATGGATATTTCCTTATCACTCAATTTTTGAGTACAATGCCCACCGTTTGTCCCTTGACTGCGCGTTGCCCCGGCGGAAGGGACTGCGAGACGACCTTGCCCTTGCCGGAGAGGTTGACGCGCAGGCCGGCATTTTCGAGCGCATAGACAGCGTCTTTGGCGCCCATTCCGACTACATGGGGCACAAGCCCTTCCCTGACGGTCAACTCCTTCAACTCGATCAGATTGTTTTCCGTTTGGCGTTCTCCCGCGGCATATCCGGCTTTCACGTGCCGGGGGCGGGTCTTTATGTCCAGTTCGTCCAGGATGTATTCCAGGGCTTTGGCATCGCCGTTTTTCACTACCGGCAGACGGACGGCCGTCGAGTCGCGTTCCATCGAACGAACCTCTATTTTGGTACGGTCGGCGTAGATTTTTTCCGCAATCGTTTTGAATACGCCTCCGGACATGGTTCCGCCCGAAGGATAGCCGATGCGTGGACGGCGAATCACGACGATGCAGGAATACTGCGGATCGTCTACCGGAAAATAACCGCAGAAAGAGACCTGGTGCGACTGGTAGCTTCCGCCGGTAGCGATCCGGGCGGTGCCGGTCTTTCCCGCTATGGGGACGGCGTTGGAGTGAACCGCCGCGCCGGTGCCTTTTTCCACGACATTCACCATCATTTCACGGATTATGCGCAGGGTTTCGCGGGAACAGATCGACGAACGTACCGTTTCGGTCGAATAGCGCTCCACCGTTTTCCCGTTTTCCCGGACTTCCTTGACGAAGACGGGGCGTATCATCTTGCCGTTATTGGCTATGGCATTGTAGAAGGTGAGCATCTGAATCGGGGGTACTTGCACTTCATATCCAAACGACATCCAGGGCAGCGACAGTCGCGACCACCGGGCATCTTCCGGCGTTCGTATTCGTGCATGGCCGGCGCCCGGAATTTCGATGTTCAAATCCGCATCCATACCGACGCGGTGCAGTCCTTCGATGAATTTTTCCGGCTGGCGCTCATAGCCCTTCAGAATCGTTTTGGCTACGCCGATGTTAGATGAATACCAGATGGCCTGTTCGACCGTGATCCGGTGATAGCCGCCTCTGTCGGCATTATGGTCGATGATGTCGTGATCGGCGTACCGGTATTTGCCGTTGCCGGTCTCCACGACGTCGTCGGGCTTGCACACCTTGTCGTCAAGCGCGATCATGATGGAGGCGATTTTCATGGTAGAACCCGGCTCTATCTGGTCGGCTACGGCATAGTTCCGTGTTTTCGTTTCCGTATAGACGCCGGGGCGCACCCGCTCAATGTTGGAGATGGCTTTGATTTCGCCCGTGCGCACTTCCATCACAATGGCCGTGCCCGATTCGGCGTCGATTTCCCGGAGTTTGTCGACCAGTGCATTTTCGGTAAAATCCTGTACCTGAATATCAATCGTGGTCACGATGTCCATCCCGGTCGTCGGTTCTTCGTCAATAACGTCCGTCCAGTTGCGCCCCACCCGGATGGTGGATTTCATCCCAAACCGGCCGCGCATCAAGGAATCATACCGCAATTCCAGGCCGTTTTTCCCCTTGGGAAGGTCGCCGGTCTCTATTTCATTATATATATCTCCGAGGGTGCGGGAGGCCAGCGAGCCGTAAAACTTCTGGCGTTGCACCATCTCCTTTGCATAGAAACCGCTCTTGTTCCGGCCAAGCCGGATAAAGGGAAACTGTTTGATCGCCTTCAGATCGGCATAGGTGACGCGCCCTTCATAGACCGGATATTCACGGCTTTTCTGGTTGAGTCCGCGCATCAGATGCTCTTTGTAACCTTTGACCGAACGGTTGCCTAATTTCCCGGCAAGGCAAATGGCGAGCGAATCCAGGCCGTTGCTTTTGGCATGGCGAAACGAATCCTGCGGAAATCCTTCTGCCCGGAAATCCATATACAGATAGTAGCGCGGTACGTTGGTGACCATCAGTTTTCCGTCGGACGAATAAATATTGCCCCGTTCGGGCTTAACTTTCTGATCCGGCCTTTTCTGACGTTCCGCGACTTTTTCCCATTTCTCCTTTTCGGTAAATGCAATTTTAAAGATGGAAACGGAAATGCCTATTACTACCACTATGAATAGTACTACTACTATAAAATAGCGAATCAGTATCTGACTCTTTTCCGATGCTATTTCTTTCGGATCTTCGTCTGCCGGCAGATTTTTGTTTTCCCTTGTTTTCATTCTTATTTATGCAGAATATACGGAGGTGTTTTGGCATTACCCAGCTCCAGTCCTTGCGATTTTATCAAGTCTTCAATTTGAGATTGACGATTGTTTCCCGTCAACTGGCTGGATATGGAGATGGATTCATACTTCGCCTGTCTTAATTCCTGTTGCAAACGGTCTATTTCACGCAGTTTCGCCAGGCAACCGTACTGGTTGCCGATATAAATGGCCATTAACACAACGACCAGCCCGATCATGCGGGTATGCCGGGTGACAAATTCTTCCTTTAAGACGCCTCCGCTCAGGATATAGAGTAACGAGAAACGCCGTTTGTTCTTCTTTTTATGCGATTGCTTTTCCATGTTCATGCGTTGTTTTTTTTTCTGCGATACGTAGTTTGGCGCTACGGGCGCGCGGATTTTGTGCGATCTCTTCCGCTGCCGGCGTAATGACTTTGTTGTTCACCAAAAGAAACGGCGTAAGCCGGTTCCCGAAGAAATCCTGTTCGTCTTGCCCCTCCACGTTTCCGGTACGGAGAAAATGCTTCACCAGCCGGTCTTCCAGCGAATGGTAAGTGATCACGACTAACCGTCCACCGGGTTTAAGCACGTGCAGCGCCTGCTTCAGCATTTCGCGCAACGCCTGCATTTCGTCATTCACTTCGATACGCAATGCCTGGAAAACCTGCGCCAGAAATTTCTTTTCTTTCTCTTTACCGGAGAGAAAGGGTTGAAGCGCGACCAATAAATCTTCCGTAGTTTGAAACGGCCGGCTTGTACGCAACCCGGCCATCCGGGCGGCTAATTTGCGGGCGTTTTTCAATTCCCCGTAAGTATGGAAAAGAGTGGCCAGAGATGTTTCCGGATACGTATTTATGACATGGGCGGCTGTTTGTCCGGCGCGTTTGTTCATCCGCATGTCCAACGTTCCGTCGAAACGAAAAGAGAAGCCGCGCGTCTCGTCATCGAAGTGATGTGAAGAGACGCCCAAATCCGCCAAAATTCCGTCCACTCCCCTGGATTCGCCGTGATAGCGCAGGAAGTTGGATAAATAACGGAAATTGCTACGGACAAAGACAAACCGTTTGTCGGACGGAATGTTGGCTTCCGCGTCCGCATCCTGATCAAATCCGTACAGTTTTCCCGTACTTCCCAGACGATCCAAAATGCCACGGGAATGTCCCCCTCCCCCGAAAGTAAGGTCTACATAAATTCCGGAAGTCTGAATATTCAGTCCATTCAAACTTTCATCAAATAATGCCGGGACATGATAGCAATCACTTTTTTTACTCATACTCAACGCTTTCGCAAGTTCATTCATTTACTCATTCATAATGACCGTAAAAGTACATAATTTTTATATTAACAGTCAGCAATTTACGAAAAAGTTTTCAACATTCTCACAAATAGACCGGAAATGGAGAATGGAGAATGATGAAATGTAGGCACATAAACACAAAGACGTTTCCTTAAAGTGGATGATTGGCGTCTCGCTGCATCAAAGCTAAGAGCAGGTGCATGTCAAATGGTCGCAGATTAAAAAGCCCTTATCTTCCCGAAGTTCCCGTAGTAGCACAGAATCAGATATATCCCCTGTCCTTATTCTCAATTCCCCCAATGCAAAGGGCGAAAGACTCACGTCTTCCGCCCCCCAGAGTTAAAAAATTTAATCTATTAAAAAAATGTAATAACCTCACTAACTAACTTTTCTATTTAATAATCACCTTATGTACTGCGCCGTCTTTCAGCGTAATCACATACACGCCGCGTCCCAGCGGAACGGAGGTATTTCCTTCCGGCAATTCGATCCGTTTGACCAACTGGCCGGCTATCGAATAGATGCTGGCTATGTCGGACTTCTCGACCCTGATATACAACATGTTATTGTGCGACCACACGGCCGGGCCGTCTTCTACCGGAACCGTTGCATCGGCATAACCCGGGCCGATACTCAGGTATATATCTTCCTGTACACGACGGATCACATATTCATATTCGCCGTTTTCATTCAACGTGCCTTTCAGTTCGCTTTCCAATACACCCTTGATAAGACGGTTCGTATTTACCGTTAACGGCAACTTGGCGGTAAAATTCAGCGAGAACGCAAAATCGGTGTGCGACCGCACGTAATGAATACCCGGAGGTATGTTGGACGTTACGCCCGCCACATCAGGCATATGTATCTGTACCTCGCGGTTGATGACCGGTACATGCTGCGGAACGATACACAAACTTACCATATGACAGTCATCGTCAAAGTCCAATGCCAGGAAATACGTACCGTTTATGGAGGGATGATCCTTCGACGTCAGTGTACTCTTGCTTAATTGCAAGTTGTTCAGGTTCGCCCAATCACCGACCGTCTCATAATGGAGTATCGGGTAACACCTTTGGTCGTACTCATCCAGGTGCAAGCCTTCCGGACGAACAAGTACCTCTATCTTCACCGGCCCGCGAAGGAACAAATCCTTTACATCTATGAAATCGGCATACGCGCCTACCTGATACCGGCTACCGTTTCCACAGCTGAACGTTTCCGTGAAACTGCTTTCGGTTTCACCCAGCGAGAGACGGATGTCGGCGCCTCCGTCCATCCGCAGATTTTGCATACGCAGGATGCCGGCTTGCTGCTCGTAGCAGTTGCCGTAACGTCCCAGAGAGCCGTAACCCGGAGCCAGGGTAGCGTCGATTTCCATATATACGTCGTTGTGCAACCAGCCGAAGCCGCCGAAGATGGAACTTGTGATCACCGACAACGTCGGGTCGTTCAGCCATAACTGGCTGTAGCCGAAACGTGAGCAGGCCGGGCCGATGGGTTCCATATGCAAATGGCGGGTATAAATACCGGCATAGTTCTTGGATAGCATCTGCTCTTCGGAAATCAATTCGAAGTGACCGCTGCGCGTCTTGTCAACCGTCTTAAGTTCTACATGATTGCGCACCTTAAACGTGTCCGTGAAGAACTTCGTGTCTATCGACGGATTGCCCAGCGTATGGTCAAAGCTGTCCGTCAGGAAGGTGATGATCGCATGGTCGGCCACCATTGTATGCAGGCGCGGCATGCTCCCGTCGTTGCGGAACGTCACGTTAAGCGTATCCAGTGGGTACTTGCTCCCACTTTTGCGCGTATCCTTTGCATGCGTATAACAGTCCTTACAACCGGCTTCCAATGCCGGAGGCGTCCCGCGGTGGTGACCCAGCTTCAGGATCGGCATGTCACGATACAGACCGCTCCAGGTGGAGAAGGTCGTCTTCGGGCCGTCGATGATCAGGCTGTCATGTACGATCAGGCTGTCTGTCCGGATCGTAATGTTCGTTTGCGTACCCGCGTCGCGCGACGTATTCAAGTCCAGGAATCCGTATGATTCCAGTACCGGCGACGTGATCAGCGCCTTTTGCTTCTGCGCATAGATACGGGCGTCGGAATGGAACGTCACGCGAGCCGTCTGATGCAGATAACTGCGTCCGTTACATATGTCCTCGTCGCACGCGGCGCCGAGGAACGGATTGACCTGGTGATCGACTTCAAAATCCGATATGTTATAATTCGACTTGTTGGCTTGCGTCTTGATATAAAGACCGTAGCCGGAGACGTTTTCGCCATGCAGATGGCCGTAGCCCGGTACGGCGCTCATGCCCGAGCCTTGACCGCCGGTGTAGACCATCGCCTTGTATACGTCGATCATGTCGGAAGCCACGGCTGCAAAACCGCCGGATGTGATGCTCGCACTTGATGCGTCCTTGTCGAAGTTCAGGATCAGGTTACGCGCATGGTTCTCCGTCGTATCGGCGTCGCAATGGATAAAATCCGTGTTGCAGGGATAACCATTCGTTCCGCTAACGAACGGATCACGTTTGGAGCCGGCGCTTTTCAGACCGCCGTACTGCAACTTGATATTGTTGTCCGCACCGATAAAGACGCTGCCGCCGTTGGCATGGCTCCGGTATTGGAAATCCTGCAGATAGACGTTGTTACGCATTTCTTCGCAGGTACAGGGATTGACAGTCAGCTTGCCCGACAATTCGCTGTTGGCTAAGAACAGCAAACCACCACGCAGGGAATCCGCATTGAACGGATTGCGCATGTCTATATCGCCCCAGCGGGTCAGGAACTTGGCATCGCCCGCACCCTGCTGGAATTGCAGGTAGGCGCCGTTGTTGATGATGATGTTGCCTTGCGTGCCGGCATCTACCAGCAGATTGCCGTTGTTGCCGACATGGATCAATCCGGTATCCGTACATTGGACTACACCACCTGCCAGCGTCTGGCAACGCGCTACGCCACCGATGATGCCGGCGCGTTCGTAATCGACGCCGGACAGGCCGTCAGCAGGAACACAAGTAAACATCTTGGAATACGGGATACTGATTTCCGTATTATACGTCCCGCCCTTGCCCAGCAAATCAACAATATGCGTAAAGTAGATATTGCCGCCGCTGTATTTGTCATTCGTTACGGGATCGTCGTATCCGGCCTTGATCGACAGTTTACCGGCAGCCGTCGCAGGCACGCGGTAGACAAAGCGATTCCGGTCGAAACTTATGGGTGTGTACGGATTATCCGCACAAGCAGAGGCGTCAGGATTAGTAGGATTTCTCCAACTGTAGCCTAACCAGATGTCACCCGCTTTGGAAATAATATCGGTAAGATCGCCTGCCGTATTCAGGCTGGTGAAGTCGAACATCGCCGTCTGAATATCGTTGTAGGCTTCTATTTGCGTACGTCCTTGTGTTGTTGGACTGTCATACACGCGGTTGATCACGACGGAATCGCTTGTACGGATGCTGCCGAAAGTATTGTGAAGGTCGTTCGTGGCAGTGGAAAGCTCATGAGCATATAAACCCGTCGCCGTCTGCGTACCGTTGTAATTCGGCAACAATGTCGAACGGGCGGAAAGTTTGTTCTTTCGGTTGGCAGGGTCGTTGTTGGTTATGGCTTCCAAACGAACCAGACTGGCCGAATCAATATCCACCTTGAACGGGCGGCGAAGGTCGATATTATTCACCTCCGCATGGAACAGGATACTGCCGACCCGATTACCCGTATTCTCATAATGGAAATGGATCGTATCGGTGGCGATGATGTTGTGCCTTGCCCACCATTTCGTATCGCCATACCCATTCAGCGTAAAGTTTACGGCGGCGCGATGATTGTCGCACCAGTCAATGGGAGTCCAACTCGTAAGATCAGGATGTACAATATCGTCCGCACCCGTATTTACGATTATATCGCCCATGTTTGCCGTCAATGCCACAGACATGATGGAGGTTGCCTTATAGGTAATCGTACTGTCGATACGAATATCCTGTCCGGCATAAAAAGTCGTCTGGTTGTTTGAACCGGTGTTCGTAATATCTACCGAACTTTCCGTCCAGATATTGCGGCCTGCCTGGAACGTAATATTTGCCAGTGTAAACGGAGCTCGGTGTTCGACTACCAGCGGGCTGTTCACTCCCGTACGGATGTCACGGACTGCCAGCAACGTCAGAGTACGGGCTGAGGGATCATCAAAAAACGTTGTCGGGCTTTGGTGGTGGAGAAGGATGTCGCGACCGGCTCTCCACGTAGTAGGTCCATCTCCATTGTTCTCAAAGTAAATGGGCGTGTTATTGGCATTAATATCTTCAAGATTGGCATTCCAGTTTGTGGTGTTCGTCCCCGTATTCACACCGTCGTTCAGAAAGTTCACCTTGCTGTAATCCATCAAAATATTCCGAAATGCATACCAGAGCGTACGACCTTTACTCCCTGTAGTCGTGTGGAACGTAATCTGTGCCGTATCAATATCAATATTCCCGCCGGCGGCCTGCCACGTCATATAGTTTCTGTTAATATTAGCTTCTCCCGCCGCCTTGTTTGTGAACTCAACATTAATCTTCCTGTCAACATTCGTCGAATTATATCCCGACACCTTAATATCCCGGCCGGCGTACCACCACATGAAATCGTTTGATGGCGATTCATTGGTAAACAATACGGACGCATAATTGGGAGCAACAACACATGTCTGGTTTACATTAATATCATTACCTGCTTCCCATTTCGTACCGTCAAGTCCATCGGTCGCCGTATTTAATGAGGATGTAAATGTTACATTATTATGCGTATTAATATCCGTTCCGGCTTTCCATTCGGTATATCCGTTATTGGTATTTCCTTTAGTAAACAGTACTTGGGGTTGAATATCTATTTTCCCGTTAAATGTTTCCCATTTAGTATTTCCCGTACCGAGATGTGTAAATGTTATCAATTTATCGCAATCCGTCGAGATGATATTCTGCCCAGCAGACCACGAGGTTTCTCCGCTTCCCGAATGAGTGAATGTTACATTGTCTTCTGTCCGAATATCACCTCCTCCCCATTGAGAGGTCTCCCACCTGGTTCTACCTCTGGCACTATTGTTAGTAAAGGTTACTGCCTTTTTTGTCTGAATATTTCCGGCAGAGGAATGCCAAATAATCTCCCCGTATGTTGATGCCGCTCTGGTAACATTCACGACACCACCCATTACAAGATTATATGCTGCCCACACCTCTACCATACCATTGCCGTCGTCCGTATGGTGTTGATTAACCGTATAGGTTTTACCATCAGCCACAGTAAAATTTCCACCAAGGGTTTGCATCACATTCGCGGTTTTGCCGTACTTATTCACCGTTACATTATCACCAAACGTCATATTACCTTCGGATAATATATAATTAAAATCATTCAGTCCTATGCAATCGCTATAAGTAGAAATGTTCGTCAGACCTGATACGGTGAACTCACCGGCCATAGCTCTGAAGTAATAATTGGATGCGTCAAGATCTTCATCGCTCGTATACGTGAATGAACCGGTCGTTCTGATATTATTTCCGGCATTAAACCTGACATAGTTGAGTGTACTTGAAGTGTTCAAGTCAATCGCAAATCCACCTTTGAACAATATATCATTTGTTGCATTCACATTCAACGGGCCATTAGCAGCATAAGTCACAGCGGGAGCCGTTACATCACTTGCGTAAATAATACTTCCTGAAGTGCCATCATTGAGAATATTGAGGGCACAGGTTATATCCTCGCAAGCGTTTGTACCTCCATCAATTTTAAATTCCGGTATATTAGTCAAGGAGAAATTCAAATCATTATTGCCATAATTCTTCAACGTGCCGCCGGAGTAAATATAGAAATGACTCAAACCGGTTGTGCTACCACCAATCTGAATTGTGCTGGCGTCGCAGACATTTACATGCGTATGGAAGTCTGCCGAATTATTATAACTGCCATTAACGCCCAACACCGAGCCGTTAACCATTTTAACACCCGTAGTTCCTACTGCTGTGCCTGTAACGCTTGCAGGATTTCCAAAAGCTCCTGAAGTATTAGTTTGACCTACCGTAATATTCGTATTGCCAAAATTTACATCCATCCGCAAACTGAAAGTCCCATTTGACGGGAATATCATGTAGGGATTTTTGGTGAATGTGCCGGAAGAAGAAATACTACCCGTCAACTGAACAACCGATCCGGCTAATAATGCAACTACACCGTGGACTTCGCCGGCTGTGGTAGAAAAAGTAGCGTGAGGAGACCAGTTCCAACCGTGGTTATGAACATTCCATGAATATTGATATTTCGTACAAGAGTAAGGGACACCAAAGCCATCAAGACAAGTAGTTGTATACGACGTCACACTGGAAGTTCCTACTCCTCTTCCCCAACAAGCATTGCCGCCTGTTGCAGTGTTTAATGCTGTTGTTGCAGCATCGTTAGAAGAATAACCATTATCATTACCACTACCATCACAATGATCCCAATAATCAGTACTATAACTCCACAGAACTGGAGCAAAAGCAAAGTTGCCAAAATTAGCAGTTCCACTGACCTTTATTACAGTTGGTACCTGATACCAACTCGCTGCGGGTTGAGAATTTATATGCTGAGCACACCCACTTGGCACATGAGAAGCATCCCCTGTAATAATATATTCGTATATACTGTTATTGGTATTAATTGTAATACCAGAGTGGGTGCCAGTTAGTGTTGTACTTTCCGTTGCGCCATAAGGATTAGCTATCGCTGCTTGACAATACGGCGTTGTCTGTCCCCAAACCTTTCCGCCCCCTCCCCCCGCGAGTGCGGCGGCGATCATAATCAATAACGTAAATTTCTTTTTCATATCTAATTGTTTTATATAAATTTCTATCCAAAATCGTTTATTTCTTGTCCATGTCTGGCGTCTCGGTGTCGAGGCAGGTAGGCTCTCGGTGTCGAGACTCCTTGCCTGTCGGTGTAGAGACTATGACCCTCTCGGTGTCGAGGGTTATGGTCTCTACACCGAGAGCCTACCCCTCTCCATACCGAGAGGCTATCGGTCTCGACACCGAGAGCCGAAATCAGCAAGCAATAAACAATTATTCACCATACATTGTTCACTCATCGTTATTCATTATTTACTGCATCGTCGCCGCGTCTTTAAAAGAGGCGTGTTTTAATTCGTTACGAGTTTCTTCGGAAGCAATAAAGCGGATTTTTGTTTTCTTGATCTTCGTTGCATTGACCTCTTCCTCTTTCACCGATCCTTCGCCCTCAATGACGACACAGAAGGTGCCGAGTTCACCGAGTTGTACCGTATGCCCGTCGAGCAACAGTCGCATCACGACCTTCAGTAGCTGATAGAGCGCCATTTCCGCCTCCTTGGGGTTTAACGTAGTTTCTTCGGCCAATAGCTTGGCTACCTGCCGGTCTCTCACTAATCCGATGCTTTTGAGCAGGGGATACCATAATTTCGGGGCTTCCGGTTTGGACGGATTCCCGCGTTGTACTTTCTTGTAAAACAGTGCCATAGTTAAATTATTTATTTAAATTGGTAATACATCCGAAAATCAATAGTAATATCTATTTCATAATTGGTGTCAAAAATACATGTTTTCAAAGAAAGCACAAAGGAAAAAGAACTATTTGTGATTATTTAACCAGCCTGCCTATACGGAGTTAAAAAATTGAGAATTGAGAATTGAGAATGAATACAAATCATATCAAACATGGAGTTACGGAGTTACATTATTGCACGCAGATGACGCAGATTCAAACGCAGATTTACGCAGATCAAAAAAGAGTATACAAGCGAATACCAACACGCCGGAACACAGAGTGTTCAATATGAATAACCCCCAATGAAGCGCAGCGATTGGGGGTAGCGAAGATAGTACTCTCACTTACAACCCGTAAGGGTTGAAT